>CAYJXE010000004.1:0-149357 GCA_964373965.1 uncultured Aquabacterium sp.
CTGTCGCAACTGGCGCGCATCGAAGAAGGCGACGGCCCCAACCAGGTCAGCCGCGAAGACGGGCGCCGACCCATCGTGCTGTCGGCGACCACCGAAGGCCGGGCGCTGTCCGATGTGGTCGAAGACATCCGCCAGGCGGTGGCCCAGCACACGCTGCCCACCGGCTACTTCGTGACCCTGGGCGGGCAGTTCCAGGCGCAGGAAGAGGCCAGCCGGCTGGTGGGCCTGCTGTCCATCGTCTCGCTGGTGCTGATGTTCGCGGTGCTGCACACGCGCTATCGATCGGCGCGCCTGGCGGTGCTCATCATGGCCAACATCCCGCTGGCCTTGGTGGGTGCGGTGCTGGGCCTTTGGCTGTCAGGGCAGCCGCTGTCGGTGGCCGCGATGATCGGCTTCGTCACGCTGGCCGGCATCTCGGTGCGCAACGGCATCCTCAAGGTCAGCCACTGGCTCAACCTGATGCGGCTGGAAGGTGAAGGCTTCGATCAGGCCATGATCGTGCGCGGCTCGCTGGAGCGCCTCAGCCCCGTGTTGATGACGGCGCTGGTGACGGCCTTCGCGCTGGCGCCCCTGCTGTTCGAGGCCGAGAGGCCCGGCACCGAGATCCTGCACCCGGTGGCGGTGGTGATCTTCTCGGGGCTCATCAGCTCGACGCTGCTCGACACCTTCCTGACGCCGGTGCTGTTCTGGCTGTTCGGCAGGCAGGATGCGCAGCGATTGGTCAGCGAGGACGAGGGGCGCGAGGTGGAGGCGTTCTGATCAATGGATCTGACTGCGGTGAAGGTGCGCACAGGGTCGCGCCCTTCACCGCTTCAGCGCAACAGCTGCCACGCCAGGCCTGCCATGCCCGAAGCCAGCACGACCGGGATCACGCCCACCTTGAATCGGAGCAAAGCCAACGCCGCGGCCGAACCAATGAAGGCAGCGGCCCACTCGAAGCCCCCGGCAAAGCCCTGCGGCCACAGCACGTGGTACGCGAAGAACACCGCCAGGTTGACGATCACGCCCACCACCGCGGCCGTGATGCCCGTCAGCGGCGCGGTGAAACCCAGCTTGCCATGGGTCGATTCGATGAACGGCGCGCCCAGGAAGATGAAGCAAAACGAAGGCAGGAAGGTGAAGCAGGTGACCACCCCTGCCGCCACCACGCCCGCCAGCGGCAAGGCCTCGGGCCCGAACAATGCCTTCGTCCATCCGCCCACAAAGCCCACGTAGGACACCACCATGATCAGCGGCCCCGGCGTGGTCTCGCCCAAGGCCAGGCCATCGATCATCTGCGCAGGCGTGAGCCACTGGAAGTGCTCGACCGCCCCCTGGTAGACATAGGGCAGCACCGCGTACGCGCCACCAAAGGTCAGCAGCGCCGCCTTGGTGAAGAACCACGCCATCTGCGTGAGCACGGCGTCCCAGCCCAGCAGCAGCGTCAGCCCGCCGATGCCGGCCGCCCACAGGGCCAGGCACACCCCCAGCACGCGCCAGAAACGCCCCCAGGTGAAGCGCGCATGGGCCGGTGTGGGCGTGTGGTCGTCGATGACCGCGGGGCCCTGAGAGGCGCTCGCTGCGCCGTGCCCGCCACCCACCATGAACCGCTCAGGCGCGATGCGCCCGCCGATGAACCCGACCACGCCCGCCATCAGCACGATCAGCGGAAACGGCAGGCCCAGCGCGAAGATGGCCACGAAGGCCGCCACCGCGATGCCCCACAACCAGCCGTTCTTGAGCGCCCGCGAGCCGATGCGCACCGCCGCCGAGACCACGATGGCCGTGACCGCCGGCTTGATGCCGTACAGCACACCCGCCACCGCCGGCACGTGCCCCCACGCCAGGTACACCCACGACAGCGCGATCAGGATGAACAGCGAAGGCAGCACGAACAACCCGCCCGCCACGATGCCGCCCCAGGTGCGGTGCATGAGCCAGCCGATGTAGGTGGCCAGCTGCTGCGCCTCGGGGCCCGGCAGCACCATGCAGTAGTTCAGTGCGTGCAAAAAGCGCCGCTCCGAGATCCAGCGTTTGCGCTCGACCAGGTCCTCGTGCATGAGCGCGATCTGGCCGGCCGGGCCGCCAAAGCTCAGGAAGCCCAGACGCAGCCAGTAGAGGAAGGCTTGCCAGAAGGTGGGGGATGGGAGAGGGACATGGCGTTCACTCGACATGGCGGCCATTTTCGCCGGTGCTACAGGTTCATCGCCAAATCGACTCCCTCAGCACCCGCCGAGGCATGCACCACCCCGTTCTTGCCCCGCTGTTTGGCCAGGTACATGGCCTCGTCGGCCCGCAGGGTGAGCTCCGCATCGGTCTGTCCATCTTGAGGGCACAGCGCCACGCCGATGCTGGCGGTCACGGCCGCAGGCGAGCCATCGAGCTCATAAGGCTGACCGATCGCAGCGACCAGTCGGCAAGCCAGCAGGTCGACGTCATCGCTGGCCTGCCCAAGCTGGGCCAGCACCACGAACTCGTCACCACCCAGGCGCGCGACAAAGTCCCCCTGGCGCACGGCACGGCTCAAGCGCTGCGCCACCTGTGTCAGCAGCAGGTCACCCGCCTGGTGGCCCAGCACATCGTTGACCTTCTTGAAGCCGTCCAGGTCCAGCAGCATCAGCGCGAAAGGCTCTCCCTTCTCACGCCATGCCGCAGACATCTCGGCCAGCCGGCGACCGAAGTGCGCACGGTTGGGCAAGGACGTCAGGCTGTCGTGGTAGGCCATGTGTTCGATGCGCCGCGCGTTCTCGGCACGTTCGGCTTGCTCTCGCTCGCGCAAAACCTGAACCTTGCGCGTGAGCACGCTCAGCGCCAGGGCCAGCCCCAGCACCACCACGGTGACGCCCACGCTGCGCACGTTGCGCGCATGGGCCTCGGCGCGCACATCCTGGAGCCGCTCGCCCTCGCTCAAAGCCACGACCACGGCCAGCGGGAACCCATACAGCGGGCGCGAGCCGATGTAGCGGGGCTCGCGGCCCCAAGGGGTCGGGCGCAAGGCGGCCTCGCCAACTTCCGCCTCGTCTTGGGGCAGGACCTGCGAGAAGTCCACCTGACCGCCGGATGCAACCTGCCCTCCCGTTCGCATCGCGCGCACGATGCCATCCTGGCCGATCACCGCCAGCACCCCATCGTTGCCGAAGCGCTGGGTGTCGTGATCGCTGACCAGGTAGCTGACCGGCATGGTGATCACCACGATCTCGCTGCCATCGCCATCGTCCACCCTTCGGCTGATGTCCATGACCGCTTCGCCCCCGCCGGCGGGCTGGTAGGGCTGGCTGACGAACAGCTCCGAAAACGCGGCATGGTGCGCCAGCAGTTCGCCAGAAACCGACTCGCCCACCCCGTCCGAACGGGAGCTCGCCAACACACGGCCTTGGCTGTCGACCAGCCGGGTCGTGAACAGCAACTTGGGCAGCAGCAGGTTCTGCGCGTGCAACTCGGCGAAATCGCCCCCCTTGCCAGCAAAGCGGCGCGCATAAGCGATCAGCTTGAGGTTCTGGTTGATTTCGTTGAGGGCGCGAAGGGTCTGGGCCTCGTAGGTGTCGACGAGGCGCTCGGTGGCCAGCAGGGACGTCTCGTGCGCACGCATCTCCTCGGTGCGGGACGTGTTGAATGTCACAGCCCACATGAAGGCCAAGGCGATCAACGCAGCAACCGGCACCAGCACATGGGGTGCCGCCAGCCAGCGCAACGCGTGACGCAAAGGGTTCATTGGTCCATCCTGCAGGTCGAGGTATCGTTTGGGAAATCGGCCAAAACCCTGCATTCTTGAGACGGGTGCTGCCGAGCCGGTCGGCGCTACAGTTCACCACCCAACAGCCGATGACCACAAGATGAGAATGTCCCTCAGCGCACCGCTCCTGTTGGCCGTGGGCATGACGCTGAGCGGCGTGGCCCTGGCGGACAAGGTCGCGGTCATCACCGCCGTCAACGCCCCCCCTTTGTCCAAATCGCAACTGGCCAAGGTCTACCTTGGGCGCAGCTTCGAGCGCACCCCGCTGGACCTGCCTGAGGGGCACCCCCTGCGCGCGGTGTTCTATCGCGCCGCGACCGACAGCGACCTGACCCAGGTCCGCACCACCTGGGCCCGGGTGATGTTCACAGGCCGAGGCGAGCCGCCTCGCGAATTGCCCGATGCTGCGGCGGTCAAAGCAGCCGTGGCCGCCAACGCCAACGTCGTGGGCTACATCAACGCCAGCATGGTCGACAACTCCGTTCGCACCGTGATGGTTTTGCCGTGAGGGACACATGAAGTCGCTGTCACACACCCCTCTCCTGCTGATCGCCTGCTGCGGGCTCCTTCCCCTGGTGGCCCATGCCCAGTACGAATCGGCCGACGGCCGGCTCAAGATTTCTGGTTTCGGCACGCTGGGCGTGGCCATGTCCGACGAGGAGAAGGTGGCTTACTCCCAACCTGGCCGCCTCGATGGCGTGCGCGACGGACTCAACCTCAAGCTCGACACCAAGCTGGCAGTGCAAGGTCGCTACAAGCTCACGAACACCGTCACCGCCACGGTCCAGCTGCTGTCCAGGCACCGGCCCCAGAAGGACTTCAATCCCGAGGTGGAGTGGGCCTTCCTGCGCTGGGACGCCAGCCCGTCGCTGTCGCTGCGCGCCGGGCGCCTCGTCTCGCAAACCTTCATGCTCTCCGATGCCCGCGACGTGCATTACACGCAGTTGACGGCCCGCCCGCCCATGGACGTGTACGGGCAGGTGCCGGTCAACCGCTTCGAAGGCGGTGACCTCACCTACCGGTTCGAGCTGGCCGACACCGCGATGCAGGCTTCCGTCTGGGGTGGCCAGTCGAAGTCCAAATACGCGGCGCTGGTGCTGGCCGAAGAAAACACCGTCACCTACGAGCTGCGCCACCTGATCGGGGTCAACCTGAGCGCTTCGCTGGACAACGGTCTGAGCCTGCGCGCCGGGACGGCCTCGGCGAGGGCGACCATTCACGACCGCAATGATCAAAAGCTGATCGGCGCATCCGCCTTCGTGCTGTCTGCGCTGGATGACTTCTACGGCGACGGCGACCGGGTTCGCTTCTCGGGCATCGGCGCGTCGTACGACCGCGACCAATGGCTGGTGAACGCCGAGTACACGGTCCGCCAAGGCAAGAGCCGCATCCCCGACACCAAAGGCTGGTACCTCACCGCAGGCTACCGCCTGGGGGCGTTCACGCCCTACCTCGGCGTCTCCAGCGTGCAAGTGACGGACTCGAACCGCAACAACCCCTTCCAGGCAGCGCTGGGGCAACCCTCGCCCCTGGCACCCTTGGCGGCCGACATCCAGCGTTTCATGGAAGGCCTGCACGTCACCGAACGCACCTCGATCCTGGGCGTGCGATGGGACGCCGCCAGCCAGGTGGCCTTGAAGCTGCAGCTCAACCACATCCACAAGCCGGCGCAATCCTCGGGCTGGTTCTACGCGCCCGATGGTGGCTTCTCCAGTGCATCCGCCGACTTCTATGGGCGCGAGCAGCGCGTCAACTTGCTGTCGCTGACGCTGGACTTCGTGTACTGAGCGGGGTTTCTCGTACCATCGGCGTCATGCTGCGCCGCCTCACCCTCCCCGTCACCGCCTTCGAACAGAACTGCTCCCTCGTCTGGTGCGACGAGACAAAAGAAGCCGCCTTCATCGACCCGGGCGGCGACATCGGCAAGCTGCTGCAAGCGGTCGAAGAACGCGGCCTCACACTCAAGGCGCTGTGGCTCACGCACGCACACATTGACCACGCGGGTGGCACCGGCACGCTGGCGCGCACGCTGAGCCTGCCCATCGTCGGGCCGCACGAAGGCGACCAGTTCTGGATCGACGCCCTGCCCCAGCAGAGTCAGATGTTCGGCTTCCCCCAGGCCGAGGCCTTCGCACCCACGCGCTGGCTGCACGACGGCGACGAGGTCGAGATCGGCAAGCAGACGCTGAAGGTGCTGCATTGCCCGGGCCACACGCCTGGCCACGTCGTGTTCTTCCACGACGGCACACGCCACGCCTTCGTGGGCGATGTGCTCTTCAACGGCGGCATCGGGCGCACCGACTTCCCCGGGGGCAACCACGCCGACCTGATCCGCGCCATCACGCAGCACCTGCTGCCGCTGGGCGACGACATCACCTTCACGCCTGGCCATGGCCCCGAGAGCACATTTGGGGAGGAGCGTCAGTTCAACCCCTTCCTGAAACGTTGACCTGGCGGCAGGGGCCACCGGGCACAGCGCACAGGGCTCAAGCGCCAAGGCCCTGCGCCACCGTGGCCTGCAGCCGAAAGTGGTTGAGGGCCCCGACGGGGCCACCACGCGCCCCCGTCTCCAGCCCCCACTCTCGGTAGAGCGTGCAAGCCGAGGTGAACAGCCGCTCGGGCGCGATCCAGCGCGCAAAAGGCGATGACCTGAAGGTTTGCGAGCCCAGGGCCTCGCGGCTGGCCTGCCAGGGTGCCATGCCGGTGCGGGCCAGAGGATGCAAGCTGCTTTGCACCCAGTCCCAGTAGTCGATCTGCAGCCGCACATCGGCTGGGGTGGCCAGCCAGCCGTGTCCCGGCACGATGACCTCGGGGCGCAACGCCAGCACACGCTCCAGCGCGGCCACGATGCCCGAGACCGGCCCGGCCCAGGCCACCGGCGTCACGCCCACGAAGAGGATGTCACCCGTGTAGATCACGCCGCGCAGAGGCAGGTGCACGATGCAATCGCCATCGGTGTGACCCGGCCCTACCTCGGTGAGCTCAAGCGGCTCGCCACCCACGTCCAGCGTGGTCTCACCCGAAAAGGTGCGGTTGGGGGCCAGCACCTTCACGCCCTTGAAGCGGTAGGGGCGCAGCATGTCGCCCATGTAGCGCCCCAGGGCGTCGACCTGCCCCACCGGCACGCGCTGCATCAGCGTCGCGCCCAGCTGCAAGGCCCTCAGCTGCAAAGGCGGGTGCTGGCGGATCTGCGCGGCGCTGGCGCGGGTGGCCGTGATCGGCACGTGTGCGAACAGCTGGTTGCCCCAGCAGTGGTCGCCATCGGCGTGGGTGTTGACGAGGTGGCGGATGGGCGCGTGGCGCAACACGGGCTCGGCATGCTGCAGCACCTCGCGCATGAGGTGCAGGTCCCAGCAGGTGTCGATCAACACCGACTGATCACCGCAGCGCACCAGCCCCAGGTTGGTTTCGCCCCAGCTGCCGTTGGGCACCATCCAGGCATAGGTGTCGGGCGCCACTTCGTACAAGCCTTCGGCGAACAAGTTGACATCGCCCATGCGGGTGCGCTTGCGGCCTGTGCCTGCGATCAGCCGCGTCATGCCGCCTGCTCCTGGCCCGCCAGGATCGGGTGCACGATCTCGCCCACGTCATCGATCACAAGGCGCAGGGTGTCGCCAGGGTGCAGCCAGCGGCCGTTCTCCATGGCGCAGCCCGATGGCAGGGTGCCCGTGGCGATCAGCTCGCCGGGCCACAGCGGCTCGTCCATCGACAGGTGGCTGAGCGTGCGGCCCCAGTCGTGCAGCATGTCGGCGGTGGAGGTCTCGGCCACGACCTGGCCATTGACCTCGACGCGGGCCGTCAGGCGCTCGATGTGCGACATCACGTCGGCGGCATCGACGATCACGTCGGACATCGAGCTGCAGAAATGCTTGCACTTTTGCGGGCCCAGGCCGGTGCCCATTTCCTCGCGCTGGATGTCGCGCGCGCTCCAGTCGTTGACCACGACGAAGCCACCGATGGCGTCCAGCGCCTCCTCAGGTGTGGCGTTGCGCAGGGGCTTGCGCAGCACCGCGCCCAACTCCAGCTCGTAGTCCAGCGCCTGGGTGAAGCGGGGCGCGCGCATGGGCGTGCCGCTGGGCACGAAGCTCAGGTGGTTGCCGAAGTAGTACACCGGCTGACGCACGGCGAGCGGGTGGGGCCGAAAGGCCGGGAAGGCCCGTCCCGTCAGGCGCTCGAACGCCCCCGTGAAGGCGCCCGCCAAGGGCATGAAGCGCCTGACGTACCCGCGCGAGGCCTGCACCCAGTGCTGCTCGTACAGGCTGCAGTCACGAAAGGAACGCGGCTGAAAGGGCAGCGCCAGGGCTGGCATGGGCGCGGGCAGCCAGGCGCGCGTGGCGCATTCGGCAGGGCTGGCTGCTCGCCACCCAGCAGCCTCCTCGACGTGCCAAACCGGCTCCGCAGCCCCCACCGATGCCATCCGACGCCAACGCATGCTTGATCCCCAAGTATCCAGTTGGCTACAATGTAGCCAAACGGATACCGGCACGTCAAACATGAAGAACCCTGAGATGGCCGCAGGCAAACGGCAGCTGATGGACGCGGCCATGCGCCTGCTGGCGCGTCAGCAACAGGCCGAGACGCTGTCACTGCGCGAGCTCGCGCGCGAGGCGGGGCTCAATCACAACACCTTCTACCGGCACTTCGACAGCCTCGGCCAGTTGCAGGTGCAGCTGATGGACGAGTTCACCGCGCAGCTGCGCGAGGGCACGCGGGCGGCGCGCGCAGACGTGGCGCGAGACCCGTCGGTCGTGCGCCGGGTGGTGGGCTGGTTGTTCGACTTTGCTGCGCAGCATCGCGACCTGTTCATGGTGGCCTATCGCACGCTGCACGGCCCGCCCAGCGAGGGCCGGCTGGGCCTTCAGCGCTGCCTCGACGAGCTCAGGCGGGACATGCTGCGCGAGCAGCGCGCCATGAAGCTGCTGCCCGAAGGCCACGACGACGTGTGGCTGCGCGTGCTGGCCGTCTATGGCCGCGCGGTCTATGCCCTGGTGGTGCGTTACCTCGAAGGCCCGGAGCAGCGCGACGCGCTGCTGACCGAGTCCGAAGAGCTGCTGGCCATCCTGGTGGTGGGCACGGTGGCGCAACATCCGCAGGCGCCGCCCCAGGTGCGCGCACCAGCCCATTGAGGCCAAGGCGCCAACGCCGCCCCCCGCACCTCAAGGCAAAGCCCGGCGTTCATACAGGCTGCCACCCGAAACAAACGACTCCAGCACGACGTCTTCTGGACGGGCCGCCACATGCCCATGTGACGGGCTGAGCACGTGGTCCAAAGGGTCGCCTTGCCGAGTCATCCACACCTGCCCATGGCGAACCAGGAGGGCGTCACCGGCACGCAGTCGAAGCCGATGAACCTGTCCCGCGGGCAGCACCACCGGCCCCTTGAGGTTGACGGAGGTGACGGGCGCGAGCGTGGGGACAAAACCCCTGATCCAGCTGAACATGGTGAGCCTCGTGGGTGGGTGGGCCTCTCACCTTAGGGAGCAACTGCGCCGTGTGGCCGCGTCAGCAGGTCACCAATGCCACCCACACAGGCCGCACCACGGCCCGGCTGTGCCGGTCGTGTGCGCCACCATCTGTGCTGGTCAAACGGCAGGGGTTCCATACAGAATGGGGCTCATGCACACCCACGCGAGCCTGCCCGACACCCTCTACCTGCGCATCGCCGACGCCATGGCCCGGCAGATCCGCACCGGCACACTTTCGCGCGGCGAGCGCATCCCTTCGGTGCGCAACCTGGCGCATCAGCACGGGGTGTCGCAATCCACCGTCGTGCAGGCCTACCGCACGCTCGAAGACGCGCGCCTGATCGAGGCCCGCCCGCGCTCGGGCTACTTCGTGGCCGCGCGCCCGCCGCAGTTGCCCGAGCCCGACACCTCGCGGCCCCCGAAGCGCTCGGTCAGCGTGGGCATCAGCGCCATGGCCAGCAAGATGATGAGCGTGGCCCACCACCCGGACTACGTGTCCTTTGGCGCCGCCTGCCCGGACGCTGCCTTGTTCGCCCAGGACCGGGTGCGCCGCGCCGTCAGCCGCGCCACGCAGCGCCACCGCGCCACGCTGTGCCAGTACCCCTTCGGCCCCGGCGATGAATCGCTGCGCAAGGCCATCGCACGGCACGCGCTGCGCATGGGCTGCCACGTCAACGCCGACGACGTCATCGTCACCAGCAGCTGCCTGGAGTCCATCACGCTGTGCCTGCGCACCGTGACCAAGCCGGGCGACGTGGTGGCGCTGGAGTCCCCCACCTACTATGGCTTCCTGGAGATCCTCGAAAGCCTGGGGCTGCGAGCGCTGGAGATCCCCACGCACCCGCGCACCGGCTTGTCGCTCGATGCGCTGCAGCTGGCGCTGGACACCCAGCCCGTCAAGGCCATCCTGGCCGTGCCCACGCTGTCCAACCCATTGGGCTGCAGCATGCCGCTGGCCGAGCGCAAGCGGCTGGCGCAGATGGTGGCGCGCCACCAGGTGCCGCTGATCGAGGACGTGCTCTACAACGACCTGTGCGAGGACGACGACCGCCGCCGCGCGGTGCAGTCTTTCGACACGGGCGGGCAGGTGATGCTGTGCGGCTCGTTCAGCAAGACCATCGCGCCGGGCTTGCGCCTGGGCTGGATCGCCGCGCCCGGCCGCACCGAGCGCCTGCAGCGCATGAAGTCCGCCACCTCGGGCAGCGAAACCGTGATGCTGCAGCGCGCGCTGGCAGACCTGCTGACCCAACCGGGCATCGAGGCCGGCTACCGCCAGCTTCGTGGCGTGGTGGCGGCGCGCATGGACGAGGCGCGTGCGCTCATCTCGCGGCATTTCCCCAAGGGCACGCGCATGACCTCGCCTTCGGGGGGCTTCATCTTGTGGCTGGAGCTCCCGGGCGAGGTCGACACCGTCGAGCTCTTTGACACCTGCCTGGAGGAGCACATCTGCATCGCCCCAGGCAGCCTGTTCAGCACCAACGACCGCTTCAAGCGCTGCATGCGCCTGGGGCTGGGCGGCAAGTGGGGCGAGGCCGAGCGGCGTGCGCTGGCCCGCGTGGGCAAGCTGGCGGCGGAGCTGATGGCCGCAAGCAAATGAGGCCAGCTCCTCAGCGCTCGCCTGCGTTGCCCGTGCGGCGTGTGCGCTGCATCGGCCCGATCGACTCAGTGCCCGTGATCACCGTGAGCGAAGGGCATCGAGGCCGCGCTCCGGTCCGCAGTGCCCTCGGCCCGCCCCCAGAACGCCAAGGCCAGCGGGTCGGCCGTGTTCAGCCCTGAGCGAGCTGGCGCGTCCCAACGTTGCTCGGGCTTGGGCGCACGCTCGTACAAAGGCATCACCTTGGGCAGGTTGGCCTGGATGTCCTGGATGCGGGTGCCGCTGGAAGGGTGGGTGGACAGGAACTGTGGCGGCGCGCCCTTGGAGGCCGCTGCCATCTTCTGCCACAAGGTGACCCCAGCCTGCGGGTTGTACCCGGCGCGAGCGGCCAGCTCCATGCCGACCAGGTCGGCCTCGGACTCGTCCTGGCGGCTGAAGGTCAGGGTCAGCAACTGGCTGCCCATGCCCAACAACGAATCGCCCAATCCGCCCAGGCCCAACAGGCCCGAGATCACGTTGGCGCCCAGGCGCGTGGCCGACTGCTTGCCGATGCGCTCGCGGGCGTGCTCGCGCAAGGCGTGCGCCACCTCGTGGCCCATGATCATGGCGACCTCGTCATCGGTCAGCTTGAGCTGCTCCAGGATGCCCGTGTAGAAGGCGATCTTGCCGCCCGGCATGCAGAAGGCGTTGAGCTCTTTGGAGTGGATGGCGATGACCTGCCACTGCCACTGCTTGGCCCGTTTGTTCCAGCTCAGGCTGTGCGGGATGATGCGCTTGGCGATGGTGCGCAAGCGGACCACCTGCGGGTGGTTGTCGGGCAAAAGCGCGTTCTGCTGACGGGCCTGCACGGCCATCTGCTGGTACTGCTGGGCGGCGGCCTGCTCGATCTGCTCGGCCGGCACCAGGCGAGCAAAGCCCGACTGCCCCCCCACGTCCACCCCTTCGCGCGCCCAGACCGAAGCCACCGGCATCAGCAGGCTGGCGGCCAGCGCCACGCACAGGCCGGCCACCCGGGCGCGCGGCCGGAGCGCTTGGCGCGGTGCGTTGATTCGGCAAGGGTTGGCAACAGCTTTGAGGGGCATGGTGTTTCGCAGCGGTTGGGCGCGGTGTGCGGAGGTTTCAAGGGACAGGGTCGCAGATGGGGGCGACCCTGCAGGTGTCAACGCGCCTCGTCGCGCAACAGCATACGCCGCACGGCCGGCAACAGCGCATAGGCCGGGAATGACAGGAAAAAAGTCAGCAGGAAGAAAGCCGAGTAGCCCATTTGCTCGACCCCCAGGCCACCGGCCCAGCCCGCCACCGCCCTCGAGAAAGCGAAGATCGACGACAGGATGGCGTACTCGGTGGTGGCGCGGCGCTTGTCGGTGATGCCCATCAGGAAGGCCAGGAAGGCACCCGTGCCCAGGCCGCCGGTGAAGCTCTCCAGCGCGCTGGCGGCGTAAACCACCATTTGATGGTGAGCGCTCACTTCGGATCCAGGCAAGGCGTGGGGCACCACCGAGGCCGCCGCCGCGTACCCCAGGTTGGACAGCGCCTGCGCCAGGCCCAGCACCCACAGCCCCTTGAAAATGCCAGCGCGATCGACGTACCAGCCTCCCGCAAGCCCCCCGGCGATCGACAGCCCCAGGCCCACGTTGACGCTGACCAGGCCGATCTGCGCCGGGGTGAAACCGGCGTCCACCCAGAAGGGCTTGACCATGAAGCCCATGGCCGCGTCGCCCAGCTTGAACAGCAGGATGAAGACCAGCACCGCCAGCATGCCCGGGCGCGCCAGCAGCGCCACCCAGGCGCCGAACACCGGGCCATCGGCCAGGCGAGCCGCCTGCGGGCCCCGCGCCGCGCGCACCATCAGGCTGGCGCCCAACAGCATCAAACCGACAGGGATGCCGCCCTTGAACCACCAGGTGCCGCTGATGGCCTGCACAGGCGCCCAGGACAGGGCTTTGCCCACCGGCCCCAGCACCGGCCACAGCAGACCCGCCAGCACCAGGCCCAAGGCCAGCAACCACTGGGGCTGGCTGCGCAGCACCCGCCACTCGTCGGCCGCAGCGCCCTTGGGCGCGGGCGCACGCGGTGGCTGCGCCGGCGCCAGCAAAATCAGCGCCGCGTTGAGCACCATCAGCGCCCCGCCGGCCGCGTACGCCGCCGACCAGGCCGGCTGCCCCGGCGTGCCCATCCAGCCTGCCACCACCAACAAACCGCCCGCCGCCAGCATGCCCACGCGGTAAAAGCCGATGCGCAGGCCATTGGCCAGGCCGTATTGCCCCTTGGCCAGCAGCTCGATGGTGTAGCCGTCGGTGGCGATGTCGTTGGTGGCCGACAGCACCGTGAAGGCCGCCAGCAAGGCCCAGGGCCAGGTGGCGCCCTGACCCAGGGCCTCAGGCTGGGTGGCCAGCGTCAGCAGCACCGCGGCCATGCCCACGTTGGCCGCCGCGATCCACCGACGGTGGTGCCGCCAAGCATCGACCAGCGGCGCCCACAGGAACTTCACCGTCCAGGCCAGCCCCAGCAGGCTGAGCAGCCCGATCTCGGCTGGCCCCACCCCCGCCTGGCGCATGTGCACCGGGAACAGGTCGTAGAACACGCCCAGCGGCAGCCCTTCGGAGAAATACAGCAGCGCCACCCAGAACATCGGGTTGCGAACGACAGCGGAGCGAGCCGGGCCGGCGGGCAAAGGTGCAGACATGGCGCGGATTGTAGGAACAGGCGCACAAACGGCCTGGGAAGCACGACTTATTTGCGCCTTTTGACTTCAGAGCCTCGGCCATCATGCCGATAGCCTCACCGTGGAGGGCATGCCGTTCGCCCGGACTGTCCTTTCCCCTCGCAGGAGCCAAGATGAACTTTCGCACCAAAATCTGGATGCTGCCGATCAGCGCAGCCGCAGTCTTCGTCGTCGGCGTGGCCGTCAGCTTTGTAGTTGGCGAGCGCACCTCCGGGATCCTCGAGCACCTGCACGAGGTCGATAACCCGCACATGGCCCACGTGCAGACGGTGGACCGCAGCGTGGAGCAACTGCGCCTGACCCTGCAGACCGCCGCCGCCGAAGGCGAGGCCGAAAAGCTCAAGGAAACCGACGCCATGGTGGCCACGGCCAAGAAGGCCTTGGCTGACATGGGTCAGTTGCCAGAGAAATCCGCGATCGCCAAAGCGCTGGGTGACGCCTTCGAGGCCTACCAGTCGTCGGCCATCGGCGCCACGCGTGCGCTGCTGACCCAGCAGCCCCCTGGCGACCAGCTCGCCAAGATGCAGAGCTCGCTGCAATCGCTCGACAAGCTGCTGAACGAACACAAGGCCTCGGCCAAGGCCGCCATCGACGAGGCCCAGGCTTCGGCGCGCGCTGGCGTGGACACCAACCTGTGGGTCACCATCCTGACCGGCGTCATCGTGCTGAGCGTGCTGGGCGCTGCCTCGGCCGCCATCGTGGCCTCGGTGTGGAAGGACCTGGGCGACGAGCCCTCGACCTTGCGTGACCTGGTCAGCCGCATCTCCGACGGCCACCTGGACATGAACCTGCAACACCAGGCGGGCGACGCCGGCTCGCTGCGCGGCTCGGTGGTGGACATGACCCACAAGCTGCGCGACACGATCGCCGTGATCCGCCAGGCCACCGACTCGATCTCGACCGCCTCGACCGAGATCGCCACCGGCAACCAGGACCTGAGCCAGCGCACCGAGCACACCGCCTCGAACCTGCAGCAGACCGCCAGCTCGATGGAAGAGCTCACCGGCACCGTGCTGCAAAGCGCCGACGCCGCCCGCCAGGCCAACCAGTTGGCTTCGGGTGCGGCCACCGCCGCCCAGCGTGGCGAGCAGATCGTCTCGCAAGTGGTCTCGAACATGGCCGAGATCGACAACGCCAGCCGCAAGATCACCGACATCATCACCGTGATCGACGGCATCGCCTTCCAGACCAACATCCTGGCGCTGAACGCAGCCGTGGAAGCCGCCCGCGCGGGTGAACAAGGCCGCGGTTTTGCCGTGGTGGCCGGTGAAGTGCGCACGCTGGCGCAACGCTCGGCCAACGCCGCCAAGGAAATCAAGACGCTGATCAACGCTTCGAGCGAGAAGGTCGAATCGGGCTCGAAGCTGGTGCAGGACGCTGGTTCGTCGATGGTCGAGATCCTGACCAGCGTGCAGCGCGTCTCGGACATCATCGGTGAGATCAGCGCAGCTTCCTCGGAGCAGAGCCAGGGCATCGGCACCGTCAACCAGTCGGTCAACCAGCTCGACCAGATGACGCAGCAAAACGCCGCGCTGGTGGAAGAGTCCGCCGCCGCCGCGGAGAGCCTGAAAGAGCAGGCCACGCGACTGGCATCCGCCGTCTCGGCCTTCAAGCTGGGCGCGGGCGGCACGCAGAAGCTGCATGCCGAACCCGTGCTGACGCCGGTCAAGTCGCTGCATTCGGCACCGACCATGTCGTCGTCATCGACGGGATCCAGCGAGACGAAAGCCCTGGCTTCGCCCGCCCCTGTTGCAGCGAGCCCGAGCAAGCCCGCCGCGGCCAGCAAGCCCGTGGCCCGTGCCAGCCTGCCCAAGCCGGCGGCCAAGCCTGCCGCCCCGGCCGCTGCAGCCGCAGCCCCTGCCGCCACCGCGAGCTTCACGCCCGCGACGGCCGCCGCCGACGATGGCGATTGGGAAACCTTCTGATGACGTGCTGATCATGGCCTGACGCGATTCACGCGATCAGGTCCCCGAGATCCGCGAACGCCTGCGAGGGCTTCGCGGATTTTTCACTGCAGCGCCACGTTCACGTACGCATGCACGCGCACATCGGTGCGATCGGTCTCGGCCGGGTGGTGACGCTTGAGCGGCGCGGCCAGCACGAGGCGGGCGTTGACGTTGCGCCAGTCCATCACCACGCCCACGCCGGCGCTGGTGAGGAAGTCGTCGCGCTGAACAGCCTTGAGGTTGCCCGGCCGGTAAGCGATGGCCGCGCCGTGGTCGATGAAGGCCAGCCACTGCCAGCGCGGTGCATTGGGCTCGCGTTCGAGGTACTCGATGGCCCCCAGCCCCTGGCGGATCTCCAAGCTGAGCTGGTAGCCGTGGCGGCCCGACACCAGCCCTTCGGAGTAGCCGCGCACCGTGTAGGCACCGCCCACCTGGAACTGCTCGCCCGAAGGCAGCAGGCGGTTCTGAGACAGCTGCAGCGCGGCGCGGCTGATGAGCTGCGTGCGCTCGCCCAGGCGGTCGAGTCGGTTGCCCTGGGCGCGGTAGTACATGAAGCTGGCGTCGCCGGCCAGGTCGGTCGAGCCCACCACCAGCTGCTGGTCCAGGAACCAGGCGTGGCCGTCGGTGAGCCGATCACCGGCCAGACCGAAGGTCATCACGCGGTGCTTCTCATGCGTCTGCTTGAAGCCCGAGAAGGAGCTGCGCGACTGCCGGTCCGACACGCGGGCGTAGGTGGACCAGGCGCGCTCGGCCTCGGTCACCAGCGGCTGGGTCACGCCGATCGTCGCGTCTTGTGAGCGGCCGGTGATCTCCAGCGGCTGGAAGGGCCCGCGCAGGATGCGGATGTCGCCATAACTGGCCGACAGGTCCAGTCGGGTGTCGTGCCGGTTGATGGGCAGCGAGTACGAGCCCGCCAGGCTGTTGGAGCCGCGTGCGGTGGTGACGGTGAGCGAAGCGGTGTCGCTGTCGGCCAGCCAGTTGCTGCCGCGCAGCACCGCGCCCACGCGGCCACGGCCCGTGGTTTCGCGCCCGGCGTTGTCGGCGAACAGGTCTGCGCGCAGGCGCTTGGGCTCGCTGACGGTGATCTCGACGTCGGTGGTGCCAAAGCGCTTGCCGGGCACGACGTTGGCACGCAACTGGGTTTCGTTGAGGCGGTTGAACTTGGCGAGGTCTTCTTCGAGCGCGGGCACGGACAACAGCGCGTCCTGGCTGAGGTGCAGGCGGTCGCGCACGTAGTCGCTCGCCAGCGCCTGCTGGCCACTGATGCGCAGCTCACCGGTCTTGGCTTCGACCAGGCGAATGCGCACCACGCCATCTTTGATGGTCTGCGTGGGCAGCACGGCGCGGGCGGTGAGTGCGCGGCGCGCGTCGTACAGCTCGTTGATGCGGGCCACGGCGGCTTGCAGGTCGGCCAGGCTGACGGTCTGGCCGCGCAGCGGAGCCAGCACGGCGTCCACCTCCTGGGCGCTCAGGATCTGCGAGGCATCCACCTCGAAGCGCTCGACGCGGATGTTGCGCTCGGTGCTGGCGGCCGTCGCCTTGGGCGTGGCCGGGGCCTGGACCGAGGCGTCCGGCGCGCCCTGCTGCAGGCGCTCTTCGCGCTGCTGGGCCTCGCGTTGCTGGCGCTCGGCGGCCTGGGCAGCCCCCGGCGTCAGGCCCGATGGCAGCGCGGTCTGCGCGAGCGCGGCCGGTGCCAGCAGCGCGGTCGCAAGCAAGGCGCCGATCGCCAGGGAAACCGGCGCCACAGCGGCGGCAAAGAGGGGTTGGGGGCGGTTCATGGTCATGTCCTCATTGGCCTGCGGCCGGCGGGGCGATGCCCAGCTCCAGGCACTCGGCTTCGTGGTCCTTGCACTCGAAGGGGTCGCCGCTGATTTGCAGCACGCCAGCGGCCGGCGCCAGGTTGCCCTGCACGTTGCGCACCACGGTCAGGGTGCGCGTGGCCACCTGGTCGCGTTGGCCACCGAGGTCGCCCACGGTGCGGGTCTCGCCGGTGACGACGCCACTCGGGTTGCTGAAGATCACTTTCTCCGGGTTGCCCACCAGCACGTAAGCGCCGATGAACGCAGCCTGAGGCGTCAGCAGCAGGTCGTAAGCACCGTCCAGGGTGAAGCCATGCACGTCCCAGCCGAACTGGGCGCGGCGGTCGGTCGCGTCGAGGCGCACGCTGTAGAACGGCGTGAAGAACTCGGCCCAGTTGGTGACCAGGCCTTGCTCCACCGTGATCGGGGCGGCGTTGGCCGAGCGAACCTGCGAGCGTTCGGCATTGAGCAGCGCAAAGGTCACGCCCTGGTCGGCGCCTTCACCCGCGATGACGTCGAGCGACACGCTTTGCGCAGGCAAGCCGTCGTTGCCAGCCACGCTCATCAGCAACGCGCCAGGCGTGCTCACCTGGGCATTGATGTTGCGCGCTTCGAAGCCCACATCGGGGCTGTCGATGCTCAGCGGCTGGCCTTCGCCCACGGTGTCGGCGGCGACGATGCGCACCACCGGCGCGCTCACCAACGGCGAGGCGGTGACGGTGGGCTCGACCACCACGCTGCCTTGGCCATCGGCCCCAGCTTCGAGGTCGATGCGCTCGATGGCCACCAGCTTGCCGCCTGGCGTGAAGACGATGTCGTCGTCGGCGCCCAGGCGCATGCTGCGCGCCTGCACCAGGCCCGTGAGGGTCAGGTTGCTGGCCAGCGCGTCGTACGCGAAGCGGCCCGCGGTGCTGATGTTGCCCAAGCGGCTGTTCTGCCCCATGCCGGCCAGGAAGATGCCATCGGGTGCGCTGGCGTTGAGCACGCCGTTGGCGCCGGAGCTGACCTCGAGTGCTTCGTCGATGCCACCGTCGCGGCCGATGGTGGTGCCCGCGATCAGGTTGATCTCGCGGGCCTGCACATCGAGCTGACGGTCGTTGCGGCCATCGAGGATGGCGCCGGGCGCGGTCAGCGTGGCGCTTTCCTGGGCGTAGACAGTGCCCACAGCCATGTCGCCGGTGGCCTCGGTCAGCCAGATGTGTTGCTTGGCGCGCGCGGTCGTGCGGCCACCATCGGCCACGTCCACCAGCATCGCCTTGCTGGCCGAGCCGATGTTGCCTTGTCCCGCTTCGAGCACCAGGGCACCGGCTTGCACCGCGGCCACGCCATCGGCGGCGGCGTTGCTCAGGCCTGAGCCGCTCTTGATGCGCACTTCTTGCGTGCTGCTGACGTTCTGCAGCGCCAGGTCGCCTTCGCTGCCAATGAAGATCGGACCTGTCGCCCGGGCATTGAGCGTGCCGCTGGCTTCGATGTCGATGTCCTTTTTCTGCGCGATCAGGATCTCGGTGTCGGTCACCGTCATGTCCTGCAGCTCGGCGGTCAACAGGGCCAGCTTCTCATCGTTCGTCAGACCTTGCTGGCGCTTGATGCGAACCACACCAGCGTCTTCACCGATGGAGCCAGCCACGTCGAGCACCAGGTTGCGCCCGATGATGTTGGCGGCTTCGACGCGCACCTCGGTGTCGGCCACCGGGCGGAAGAGGCCGGCGCCGATGGCGTTGGCCAGTTCGGCATCGGACCACTTCACGCCTTCGGTCAGCGCGGCCACCTCGGTGACCGAGGCCTGGTGCTTGAAGTTGGCGTCGTAGGCCTGGCCGCCGAAGCGGGCATGGGCGGCGCGGAAGGCGTTGGTCTGCTGCTGCTCGTAAGCGGCCACGTCGGTGTCCGTCCACTGGTTGGCCTGCTTGAGCTCGGCGGCCTGCGCGGCGCTCAGCTTGAAGGCGTAGGCCGGATCGAAGGCGTCAGCGGTGTAGCCGCCCGACCCGTCGCTGCGCACATTGCGCAGTTGCCAGTAGCGCTGGTACTCGGTCTCGACCAGGCGCTCGGCGTTGCGCACGGTCTGGCTGGCGCTGCCCTGGTAGGAGTTCTCGCGCAGGCGCATGGTGTCCCACAGGTCCAGCAGCTGCTGGGCTTGCAGGGGGTCAAGCACCTCGACGTCGTTGGCGTCGATCAGCTTGCCGCCCGGCACGCTCAGGTGCACGTCGCCGACGGTGGAAGCGACCTGCTCGACGCGCAGGTCGCCACTGACTTCGCGCAGGTGGATGTCGTCCAAGGCCTGGGCCGAGAGCACGCCCATCACGGCGTCCGTGTCGATGCGCAGCGGCGAGGTGGCGCTGCCGATGCGACCGCTGTCGCTGACCAGGCGAACGTCGCGGCCCTTGAGCGTGACAGTCGGGTCCGTCGTCGCGATGTGGCCGTCGGCGCTCAGGCGCAGGGCACCGGCAGCGACTTCGGCCGCGGCGACGCGCAGGTCACCATCTGTCTCGCGGATGGCGATGCCGTCGCGGGCGCGGGCCGTCAGCGTGCCGTTGACCAGGCCTCGGCTGGCGTCGGCGTCGGTGAGGTCGATGTTCACCGCCTGGGTGGCCGAGCCGATGGCGCCCGTGTTGGCGCTCAGGTTCACCGTCTGGGCGTTGATCACCGCTTGGTCATTGACCTGCTGGATGCCGTTGGTGGCGGTGATGTTGGCCGCGCCGGTGAGGCTGCGCACCAGGCCACCCAGCAGCACCTTGCCGGTGCCCGAGGTGATGTTGACGGCCGAGGTGTCCTCGCCCACGAAGTTGACCTTGATCTGCTTGGAGGCGTTCAGGCTGTGCTGGAAGTACTCCTTGACGGTCCACTCGAAATTGGCCTGGCTCTTGATCTCTTCGTACAGCGCCGCTGAGCAAAAGCCGACGCAGTAGCGGTCGATCACCGTGGGGTAGCCAGCGACCAGGGTCTTGTCGGACGTCACCTGGGTGTAGTCCATGCGGTAGCCCTCGTTGCCGCCGCCCACGGACAGCCAGTCGCCCGTCAGGCGCTGCACGTAGGTGGGGGTGCCGGGCACGATGCGATCGGGGTCGTCGTAGTCCGGCGCCAGCCAGTCGGCGCCGAGCGCGATCTTGGTCGTGTAGTAGCGCTCTTCGGTCCACTTCTGGGTGCGGCCGTTGATCCAGTTGAAGCGGCGGTTGGCCACCGGGTCGTAAGCGGTCGACTTGCCGTCTTCGGTGTCGGCGAGGTAGGTGGGCTTGCCATCGGCGTCCACCGTGCGGCTGTCGCGCACCTGGATCTGGTTGCCCAGGCGGGTGATCTCGGTGACCAGGGGCTTGCCGTCGGTGCGGGTGCCGGTCTGATCGACCTGGCCCACGCCGATCACGCGCTTGCCCGTGTCGGTGATGCGGATCTTGCCTTCAACGCCCTGGCCCGTGTCCACGCGGCCCAGCGCGATGTCGTATGCGGTTTCGTTGCCGATGTCGATGCGGCCGTAGCCATCCAGCACACGCAGCTCGCCGTTGCCGGTCGAGAAGATGTTGCCGAACAGCTCCATGTGGCCACCGCCGATGCGCACGTTGTCCAGCTCCAGGCGATCGTTGGCCGCGTCGTAGCGCACCTTGATGTCGGTGCTGCCCGGCTCTGGGTTGGTGAGATCGAGGTAGCGATCACCGGTGCCGGAGAGGTACTTGATGCGCGCCTGGGCGATGTCGGACGCCTTCGACGTGATCAGGGCCTGCGTGACCTTCACGCTGCGCATGGGCAGGCCGGCCTGGATCAAGCCGTTGATGTTGAGCTTCTCGGCGCTGATGTAGACGTTGTTGCCGGCGATGGTGCTGCCGCAGGAGACGGTCAGGCAGTCACCCGGCAGGCCGTTGTTGACGTAGTCGCCAGAAACGCTGTCGGTGGCGTCGCTGCCGCCCAGAGCCATGGCATCGCCCTCGCGCGAACCTGGCACGTTGCCCAGTTGCGAAATCGGATCGCCGCCCTGGTGGGTGAAGCCGGGCGTGTAGGTCTTGATGAAGTCGCCGCCCGTGGCGATCTCCACCGTCTCGGCGCTGATGTTGGCCGAGGCGCGGATGGTGCCGTGGCTCTTGGCCTTGGCCAGGCCACCGAGGTTGCTGATGTCACCCTGGATCCACAGCTGCGCGGGCGATCCCGTGGCGGTGTCGTTGCTGTTGGAGTTCAGCACACTGATCACCGGTGCGGGCGTGGACAGGGCGTCCACCACCGACACGGCCGTGGTCTGACCGGCGCGGTTGCGCGCGTTGATCTGGTCCTTCGAGGAGACGCGCTGGCCGTTCCACAGCACCTGGCCACCATCCTCGTCGGGGATGGTCAGCGTGCTGGTGGTCATGAAGCGCGTGGACTGGTTGTCGATGTCGATGCGCACGTCGCCCGGGGCGATGAGCTGGCCGCTGGCAGCGCCCGTGAGCACGCGAGAGGTGACGTTGACGTTGCCGGTGGTGGCCAGGATGGGGCCGACGTCGAGGAAGCCGACGCGGGTGTTGCCACCCAGGGCTGCCAGTTGCGCCTCGAGGATGTCGGCGTCGTTGTCCAGCGCCAGGGCCACGTCGGCGGCGTTGGTGTCGCCGGTGTAGTTGTTGGCCGCGTTGCGCACCTGACTCGCCTTCTGACGCAGCTTGTCGATCTCGGCCGTCAGCAAGTCAGCCAGCTTGACGTTGTCGCGCGTGGTGAAGCTCACGCCTTCGGACATGCTGAAGCCGCCGTCGGCGCGGTAGGTCAGGTGCTGCAGGTGCCAGATGCCCGCTTCGACCTTGCCGTCGACGTTGACCGACGAGGTGATGGCGTTGGGGTTGCGGGTGTTGTCCCAGGTGCTGCCGCCGCTGATCTTGAGCGACGAGGTGTCAGCGCCGAAGAACTCGCCGATCGCCGAAAGCACTTCGCGGTAGGCATCGGTGCCTTCGCCAAAGCCGCGGGTGCGGTGGTCGCCTTCGGTGGCGGTCAGGTAGACGCTGCGCACCGATCGGACTTGCGCGCCATCGGCCACGTTGATGTCGTTGGACTGCACGACCTCGGCATGCGCCTTCGGGTCGGTCTCGATGGGCACGGCCGTGCGGTTCCACAGGCGGGTGTCGGCGTCGGCCTGCAGCAGGTTGGGCGCGCTGCGGTCGGTGCCGGCCATCAGGTGCACGTCGCGCTGGCCTTCGAGCAGGGCCCCCGTGGCCACGTCGACCACGTTGTCGGCGGCGATGCGCGAAAGCGTCTCGCCCTGTGCCGCACCGGCCAGGCCATAGGTCTTGGAGCGCGCTTCGGTGAACACCTGGGCGTCGGTGCGGGCCGATGCATTGATCTCGCCGTCGGCCTTGATCTGTGCGCCAGCACCCACCTTGACTTCGGCGTGGTTCAGGTCGGCGCGGATCTCGGACTCGCTGCGCGCCACGGCGATGGCACCGCCCGAGTCCAGCCGCACGCTGTCGTGCGCGTCGATGTGGTTGAGCGCGCCCAGCTCGACCTGGCCATAGGTGCTGCCCGGGATGTTGACCGTGACGTTGCTGCCAGCGCCCACGCCCACGTGGGCCCGGTTGCGGATCAGCGTCTGGCTGCGGGCGGCCGCGCCGTTGAGCAGGCCACCCGATGCGGAGTCGACGTTGAACTGGCCGGAAGCCAGCGCCTGCTTGATCACGTGGTTGACGGCCTTGACCTGCACGTTGCCGTTGTTGGCCGTGACGTTGAAGCCCAGGCCGATGTCGGCGCGGGTGTCGGTGTCGACCGTGTTGACGGCGCGCGCACCCGAGTAGCCCACCACCGAGGCGTTGAGCGAGTCGGCCGTGGCGTTGAAGTTGGTGGTCTGCGTGGCGTTGACCTGCACGCTGCCGGCGCTGGCCTGGCCGCCGCTGGTCTCCAGGGACCCGAGGGCGGCGCTGGTGTGGGCTTCGGCCTTGGTTTCGGCCTTTGAGGCCACCAGGGAGCCCAGGCCGCCTGCGCCGGCTTCGGTGTCGGCGCGCAGGGTGTCCGAACCCGTGGCATTGACGGCCAGCGCGCTCGTGGCGCTGAGGTTCGCGCCCTGCCCCACCTTGGCGGTGGTGGTGGTGTTGGCCGTGGTCACGGCCTCGTTGCTGCCCCCGGCGATGAAGCCGGCGTAGACCCCGGTGGCCGAGGCGTCACCCGAGGAGGCCGAGTTGGCCAGCACGCTCAGGTTGCGCGTGGCGGTGGCCTGCACGCCCTGGCCCAGGCTGGCTTCGGTGGTGGTCTGCACGCCCGCCTCGGCCGAGGTGGCGCCCGCTCCCAAGAGCGCGCCGCCGGCCACGGCCTCAGCCTTGGCACGGGCAGTGGGCGATCCCGTCTGCAGCGTGTTGGCCGCGACCACGACGTCCTGGCCCTTGAGCGTGGTGGTGTCGCCCACCTGGCTGAGCGCCTTGCCCAGCACGGTGGCTTCGGACATTGACAGGCCCACCGACACCCCCGAGCTCACGGCCACGCCGAAGGTCTCGGCGCGCGCATGCGGGTCGATGCTGGCACGCACCTGGTTGAGCCCGCCCGAGGCATCGAGCAAAGCGCCCGTGCCCACGCTGGCCTTGGCCGTGTGCTGATCGTTGGCGCGCGCATCGGCGCCGGCACCGCTGACGATGCCACCCGCCGCTGCCGTGGCCTCGGCCTGGGCATCGGTCAGGCTGTGGCCGTTGACGTCGATGGACTTGCCCGTGATGCGGGCGCGATCGCCCACGCTGGCGGTGGTGGACGCCTGGTTGTCGACGTGGGCGATGGCCGCACCCACGGCACCGATGCCCACGGCCGCGCCCAGCGCCTGCGACTTGAGGTGGTGTTCGCTGCCGGCGTCCACCGCGACCTGGCCAGACACGCCGCCTGGCTCGGCCGCGGCTGTGCCGTTGGCCGTGACGACCGCGTCGGCCGTGACCTCGGCGGTGGATGAGCTGGTGCGATCGAAGATCGTCACCGAGGCGCCCAGGCCCACCAGGCCACCGCCACCCGCCTTGGTCTGCAGCAGGCTTTGGCCCGCACCACCGTCAAAGGACTGGATGCGCACATTGCGCCCAGCGGTCACCGTGCCGGCCACCTGGGCCAGCGTCTGGTCGGCCACGTTGGCGATGGCGATGCCGCCGCCGATGGACAGGCCACCCGAGACCGCCGCGCCAATGGCGTGCGCATCCACATCGGTCGAGGTCGAAGCCTTGACGAGCACGTCGCGGCCGGCGTTCACCTCGGCACCACTGCCCACTCGGGCCAGCGCGCTGGTGCCGGCTGGCACGGTGGTCAGGTCCCGGCCCAGGTTCATGCCGCTGCGCGCGGTGTCGGCGCGCTGGGTGCTGGCTGCCGTGCCGCCAGCGTCGGAGCTGGCCTGGTCACCGAACAAGCCACCGCTGCTGACGCGATTGGCTTCGTTGACCGAGCCCAGCAGCTCGGACTGGGCGTCGCTGCTGGCGCGGCCGCCTGCGCCGATGTAGGAGACGGCGCCCGAGATGCCGAAAGTCGCGCCGCCCGAGAAGGCGACGGTGATGGAGTTCAGGTCACGCTGCGTGTTGGCCTCGACCTTGACGTCGCCACCGGCGCGAACCTTGGCGCCCGAAGCGATGGTGGCCGAGGTGCCCGAGTTGGCCAGGATCACGTCGGCCGTGGCACCGATGCCGCCGGTGGTGATGCCCACGCCCAAGGCACCCAGCTTGTTGTCCACCGTCACGCTGTCGGTGGCCTTGACGCTCACCGACTGGGAAGGACTGCTGATGGTGATGTTCTGGTTGACGCGCGTGCCGCCGCCGATGGCCGCATCGGTCTGGCCCTTGAGCACGGTCACGGCCACGGTGCCCGCGACGCCTGCGCCGCCCGCCACCGCACCCGTGGCGGCCTTGACGTCCACGTCTTGCTCGGAATGCGCTTCGACGCTGGTCTGACCGGCCGCGTCGATCACGCCGCTGCCCAGCGTGGCCGCGCGCGTTTGCTGCTCGACCAGGGTGACCACGGCCGTGGCGCCCACGCCCACCGCGCCCGAGGCGCTCAGGCCACCGGCGATGTGCTCTGCTGCCAGCACCGAATCGGCCTGCACGCTGACGTTGCCGCCGGTCGAGCGCAGCGTGGCGCCATCGACCAGGGCCTGCGTGTTCATCTTGGCCAGCAGCACGTTGCCCGACAGGCTCAGCGAAGCGGCGCCGCCGCCCGCCGCACCCACCACGACCTGTTGCGTGGCGGCGGTGTGCGCCGCGTCGATGGCGACCCGGTTGCGCGCGGCCACCGTGGCCGACTGGGCCTGCGCCAGGGTCTGGTGCGACAAGATGGTGGTGTCGACCGAGCCACCCACGCCCACGGCGCCGCCCACACCCACGCTGCCCACACCGGCCACCACGTCGTCATGGTGGTAAGCGCCCACGCGGGCCTGCTGCTCGCTGGAGGCGCCCGTGGCATCGGCCTGCACCGACGCGCCGTCCTTGACCTGCGCCGTGGTGCTGCCGCCCAGCATGTTGACCGACACGCTGGCGGCCACGCCCACCTTGCCCCCGCCCGAGACGTTGGCCAGGATGGTCTCGACCTGACTGGTCGAAGAGGCCACCACGGCGGTGCCCTTGAGCGAATCCTTTTGCTGACGCGCATCGAGCGTGCTGCCCGATGCGGCCAAGGCGCCGTTGTCCACCGCGAGCGTGCTGCCGCCCTGAGCCAGCGCGTTCACCGTGGTGCCGCTGCCGGTGACTTCAGCCGTGGTGGTGTTGCGCACGTCGTTGATGGCGATGGCGCCACCACCGCCCACCGTGCCGCCCAGGGCCACGGTGCCGGCGCGGGCCTCGATGCGGTCATCGGCCTCGGCCGTCACCTGCACATTGCCTTGAGCCTGGACTTGCGCACCATCGCTCACGCGCGACGTGGTGCTGCCGCCGATGTCGTTGATGGCGATCGAGCCGGCAAAGCCTGCCGTGCCACCGCCCGAGCCCGATGCGGCCCAGACCTCGACCTCGCCGTCGCGCAAGGCCTGCACGGTCACCGAGCCGGTCTGTGCGCTGACCTGGCCACCGCTGACCTGTGCCAGCACCGTGCCCGAGAGGTGGTTGTACGAGCCCGATGCGCCCACCGCCGCCGTGCCGCCGCCCGACAAGGCACCGGTGGCAGCAAAGATGCGCGCGCGCTCCTGCGCCTTCACGTCCACGGCCGAGGCCGTCACGCGGCCGCCCTGCGTGGTCGCGCTCAGCTGCGTGGTGATGTCGTTGATCGCCAGCGAGCCCGATGCGCCCACCTTGGCGGCGCCGCCACCGGCCATCGCGTAGGTCTCGATGTCGCCATCGTGCTTGGCGCTCACCGACGTCAAGCCCGTGGTGCTCACGTTGGGCGAGACCAGGCTGGCGTGCACCTGCGAGCCGATGTCGTTCCAGGCAAAGCTCACGCCGAAACCAGCCTTGCCAGCGCTCAAGCCCAGCGCCCCGACGATGCTGTTGATGTCCGACTCGTCCGAGGCGCTGATGCTCAGCGATGCCGCATCCAGGCCTGCGACCGTCTTCTGGCCTTCCACGCTCGCCGTGGTCTGCGTGTCGATCTGGTTGATGGCCACCGCTGCGGCACCGGCCATCTGGCCCGAGCTCGCACCCAGCGAAGCCGCCACGGTGTCGATGCTCGCGTTGCTGACCGCGCTGACGGTGACCGCGCCCGAAGTGCTGACGTCGCTGCCCGCCATGAAGGCGCTGACGCGGTTGTCGATGTGGTTCCAGCCGAAGGACAGGCCGATGCCTGCCTTGCCGCCAAAGGCGATGGCACCCGCCACCGACTTGATGGCCGCGCTGTCACGCGCCGACAGCGTCACACCGCTGGTGCCCGACACATCTGCGCCGCGCAGGTAGGCCTGCGTGGCGTGCGCGATCTCGTTGATCGACACCGAGCCGGCCACGCCGAGCTTGCCGCGGCTGGCCTGCACCGAGGCCGACAGCGTCTTGATCTCGCCGTCGACCGAAGCCTCGACCTTCGTCGTGCCCGTGTTGCGCAAGGTGGCGCCGTCGATGTAGGCCGAGGTGGCGCCGCCCAGCTCGTTGTACGCGAACGAGCCGGCCAGCCCGTTGCCGTTGGACTGGGTGGAAATGGTGACCGCGCCGGCCAGCGCGTTGAGCGCCAGGTCGTTGGTGGCGGTCACGGTCACGTCGGTGCCCTGCGCGATGTTCGCGCCATCGGTGATGGCGGCGCTCGTGTTGGCGGTGATCTCGTTGTACGCGGCGTCGGCCGAAACCGCGATGCCGAACTTGCCCGTGCCCGCGCCGCTGCTGCCCGACTGCGTGCTGCTGTCACCAGCCGCCGGCGCATCGGTCTGCGCCTTGGAGTTGGTGGCCAGCGAGCCAGCCACCGAGTAGGCCCCCACCTCGGTGCCCGACGTGGCCTGCACCGTCACGGTGCCGCTGCTGCGCACCGAGCCTTGCACACCCGCCGCATCGGCACCGGCCGCATCGACGTTACCAATGATGGCCTTCGTGCCGGTGTCCACCTGGTTGACGGACACGGCAAAGCCGATGCCCACCTGGCCCTTGGTCGCCACCACGCCGCCGGCCACGGTGATGTCCTCCAAGTCGCCATTGGCCTGCACGGTCACGGGGCCGCCGGCCTGCACCTTGGCATCGTCGTCGATGCCGGCTTCGGTGCGCTGCTTGATCAGGTGCACACCGACCGCGCCTTCCACGCCCACGTTGTCCGACTGCCCGCCGGCCTCTGCCACACTGACGATTTGCGTGGTCTGCTCGGCGTCAACGGTCACGCCCTGCGTGGCGCGCACATCGGCGCCGCCGTAGATCAGCGCGCTGGCCGTGGTGTCGAGGTCGAGCACATTGGCAGAGCCGCCGACCGCCGCCTTGCCGCCCGTGGTGCCCAGGAACTTCTTGCCCGCGATGCCGACCGCGTGCACGGTGTTGACGTCGTTCTTGGCGTGCACCGTGACCGACTGGCCGCTCGTGCCAGCTGAGCCCGGCGTGAACACGGTGTTGACCTGCGCACCTTCATCGATCCAGGCCTGGGCCGAGTTCTTCATGTCGAAGACGGTGACGGCTGCCGCCACCCCGGCCCCGCTCTTGCCACTGGCCGAGTTGATGCCGAAGCTGGTGAAGACCAGGTCCAGCACGTTGCCCTGCAGGTGATTGAGGATCTGGTCAGGCGAGCTCCAGTCGATCTGCCAGGCAAACGGGATGCGCGTCTGCGCATCGACCTTGGTGGCGCGCTTGGCGTCCACCTTCGCGTTCTTGCCGATCCAGGCCTGGGCCTGGTTCTCGAAGTTGCCCAAAGCGACCGCGCCGCCAATGGCCGTGCCGGTGGAGGTGGACTTGGCACCCACGGTCGAGGTCGGGCGGTCCTTGACGTCGGCGATGACGTTGAGGTCGCGCGCTGAGCTGACGGTGGCGCCATCGGCCACGCTGGCCTTGGCGACGTTGAGCGAGTCGTTGTAGCTGACCGCGCCCGAGAGGTTGAACTTGCCTTCCTTGATGCCCGGGAACAGGAAGCCGCTGACCTTGTCGGCCGTGGCCGAGCTCAGCTTGCCCGTGGCCCCCAGGATGCCGCTGGTCACGTTGCGCTGGATGCCGGCCTGGAAGTTGGTGATCTTGGCGCTGAGGGTGTTGGGGTTGCCCAGCGTGGCGGCGTCGGCGCCGGTCGAGTTCTTGGCCATGTCGATGCTGGCCTTGACGTCCACGTCGCCGCTGGTGCTGGCGGCGTCACCGCCCAGCTTCGCTGTGACCTTGTTTTCCGACATGTTCACCGCCACCGCGATGCCCACGCCGCTGCCGCCCATGTTCGAGGCCGTGCCACTGACCGACAGGTCGGTGGTGTTGGCCGCGCTCACCTCGACGCTGCCAGCGCGGATGCGCGTGCCGGCGCCCGTCTCGGCCGTGGTCGTGGCGGTGTTGTCGGCGTAGACAAAGACCGCATCGATCGGCTTGTTGGTCGAGTTGACCGTGGCGTTGACGTTGACCTCGACGTCGGTCGATGCCTGCACCTTGGCCGCCCCACCCGCGTTCAGCTCGGTCTGGCCCTGCACCTTCGTGGACGCTTCAGCGGTGGACTCCGCCCAGGCGGCCGAGAACAGCAGCGGGCTGGCAAACGTGGGCTTGGCAGCCGAGATGGCATCGGCCTTGACAGTCACATCGCCCGTGGCGTTGACGACGGTGTTGTCGTCCAGCTGGACGGTGCCCTTGGCTTTGGACAGCGACACCAGTGGCACGCTGCTGAAGTCGAACAACTGGTCGTTGAAGGCCTTGAGCGTGGCGTCGTCGGCCGGCAACCAGCTCTGGTCGGCCAGCTTCATCACCGAGCCCAGCACGTTGAGCGTGAACGAGGTGCTGGCTTCGGCGCGCAGCGTCACGTTGCGGCCGGTGATGACGGTGGCGACCGCCGGCTGTCCCCCTGCGGCAGGCGCATCGCGCACCAGCAGCTCGGCCAGGGCGTCTTTCTCGAAGCCGGCGCGGGCTGCAGCCAGCGCTTCAACGCTCACGTCTCGCGAGCCTTCGATGCGGGCACCCTGCAATGTCGTGCGAGCGGTGGCCTTGGTGGTGATGGCCATGAACTCGCCGCCCGGTCCATCCTTGAGCAGGTCATCGAGCTCGTTGTTGACGAGCTTTTGCGCCTCTTCGATCGTGGTGGTCGGGTTCTGAGCCAGCGCCACGGCGATGGCCGATGTGTCGGCCTCGGAGCGGATCAGGATGTCGCGCCCCTTGATGGTGGAGCGGTCGATGCTGATGCTGGCATCGGCTTCGCGCAGCGCACCGATGGCGTTGATGTCGCGCGCCAGCACGGTCACGTCGCCAGCGGTGTGGCCGTTGTCGGCGTGCGCCAGCAGCTTGGCGCCGCGCTGCAGCTCGATGTGCGAGGCCAGCAGCTTGAGGTCGCCCGAGTTACCCTCGGATGTGGCCGTCTCGTGGTTGGCGTTGGCCGGGTCGGCCACGTCGCGGGTCGAGATGACCACGTCTTCGCCCACCACGATGCGGTCGTTGGCGGTGAGCTGGTAGTTGGCGCCGTCGGTGTAGATGGCGCCGCCCAGCGTGATGTCGTCCTCGGCCACGATCTGCACCGTCTCACCCTGCACGAAGGTGGCGCCGCCAGCGCTCAGGCCATTGACGTTGACCAGCTGCCCCAAGGCCGCCAGCTCGTTGCGGGCCGCCGCGCCCACTCTCACCTGCCCACCGCCGCTGATGTCAACGGTGTTGGCCTGCAGCAAGGCGCCGTCGGCCGCGCGAATGCGGCCCTGCACGGTGATCAAACCGCTGGCGGTCAGGGGGATGCGCCCGGCCAGCGCATCGGCCACGGACGCGTCATCGATGGCGCCATCGACGCCCACCAGCTTGTCCATGAAAGCCGTGGTGGGCGTCGCCATCAGCAGGCTGCCCACGTTGATCTGGCCACCCGCGCCCACCACGAAGCCGTGCGGGTTGAAGAAAAACACGTTGCCGCCGATTCGCCCGTCCTTGTAGGCGTTGACGATGCCTCCAATGTTGCTGGCCGAGTCGCGCACCAGGTTCAGCAGGTTGGCCGTGCCAGTGGGCAGGTTCAGGTTGACCGTCTGCCCGCCGTCGACGTTGAACCGGCTGAAGCTGTTGAAGGCGTTGACGCCCTTGACCGTGCCCGTGTCGATGGTGACGTTGGCCGTGCCCCCGCCCGTCACCGTGGTGGCCGTGCGGCCGTCGGTCACGATGCCCTGGGCCTGCGCGTCCACCGGCGTGAGCAGCACCATGCCGCCGGCACCTAGTCCGCAGGCCATCCACCCCATGGCGTTCAACGTGGCGCAACGGCGCAGGATCGCCAGGTACTGACGACGGAATTGGGTGATGGCACCGTGGCTCATGGGGGACCTCCGCAAAGGCAGAAGGCAAGCTGCGGTCCAGGTCTGACCGCCGGCTGCTCCCCCACCTGCAACATTTGACCAACAACGCCCACAGCAAAACGTGTCACATGCAACGAAATGCTGAGGGGCGGCCCGAATCTGCCATAGGCCAAAAGGATGAGCCAGGGGGTAAGCACCCCGCGAATGGATGCTACGCTGCCCTTTTTGCGGCCGCCTTTGTCATGCCGCAACACGATGGCGCCATGTCACATTTCGCCCCCTTGAACCCCTTGCAGTTCGCCGCCAACCTCTCCTGGCTTTACACCGACCTGCCCTTCCTGGACCGCTTCGAGGCCGCAGCCCGCGACGGATTCAAGGGCGTGGAATGCCTGTTTCCGCACGAACACCCCACGGCCGAAGTGGCCGCCCGCCTGCGGGACCTCGGCCTGGCGCTGGTGCTCTTCAACGCCCCGCCTGGCAACTGGGCGGCCGGTGAACGGGGCCTGGCTGGCCTGCCCGGGCGCGAGGCCGAGTTCCGCAGCAGCGTGTTTGCCGCGCTGGAGCTGGCCCAACAGCTGGGCTGCCCCCGCGTGCACGTCATGGCCGGGCTGTGCCAGGACGGCGCACCGAACTGGTCCACCTACGAGGCCAACCTGCGCTGGGCCGCCGAACAAGCGCGTGCGGCCGACCGGACGCTCACCATCGAGCCCATCAACCCGCGCGACATGCCCGGCTACCTGCTGACCCGTTCAGGCCAAGCGCTCGCCTTGGTGGACCAAATCGACTCCGCGCACCTGAAAGTGCAACTTGACCTCTACCATGCACAGATCGTCGAAGGCGACGTCACCATGCGCCTGCGCCAGATGCTGCCCACCGGCCGCGTTGGCCACCTGCAGATCGCGGCCGTGCCCGACCGGGGCGAGCCGGATGCCGGTGAACTGAACTTCCCCTGGGTGTTCGAAGAGCTGCGCCGGCTCAACTGGTCTGGCTGGATCGGCTGCGAGTACCGCCCCAGGGCCAAAGTGCGGCCAGATGCCCCAGGCACAGCCACCTCGGCCGGCCTGGGCTGGCTGCGCCGGGCGAATGCACCCGACGCCACGGGCTGAACCAGCCCGCCAAGACCCTTGCCCGCCCCCAGGCGGCCACTCAACCCACCATGACAGGAGTACACATCATGATGGTCGAATTCCCCGCCACCGTCGCCACGCGCGACGGCCTGGCCCTTTCCACACGGCACTGGCCACTGGCCGGCGCCCGCCCCGCGCCCGGCGTGGCGCTGCTCGTCCATGGCCTGGGCGAGCACATCGGCCGCTACGAGCACGTGGCCCGCCACCTCAACCAGCAAGGCTGGGCGGTGGTGGGCTTCGACCACCGTGGCCATGGCCGCTCGCCTGGCAGACGCGGTGCGCTGCGCGACCACCACGACCTGCTGCACGACCTGGCCGCCATGGTTGATGCCACGCGCCAGGCTTACCCCTCCCAACCCCTGGTGCTGGTGGGGCACAGCCTGGGGGGCGCCATCGCCGCGCGCTTCGCAGCCGCTTTGACCACCCCGGCTGACGCGACCGCCTGGGCCCGGCCCCTCGACGGCCTGGTGCTGTCCTCGCCCGCGCTGGCCATCCCGATCAGCGCCTTCCAGAAGTTGCTGCTGTCCACCGTCGGACAGCTCACGCCCGACGTCGCCGTCGCCAACGGGCTCAAGCCCGCTTGGATCTGCCACAACCCCGCCACCGTCGCCGCTTACCAGACAGACCCCCTGGTGCACGACCGCGTCACCGGCCGCCTGACTTCCTGGCTGCTCGAAGCCGGAGAGGTGGTGCGCAGCCGGGCTGCACAATGGCGGGTGCCCACCCTCATCATGTGGGGTGGCGAGGACCGCTGCGTCGACCCTGCCGGCTCGGCCGCCTTCGCTGCCAGCGCCCCGCGCGATCGCGTCACCAGCCACCCATGGCCGCAGCTGTCGCACGAGATCTTCAACGAGGTCGAACAAGCCCAGGTGCTGGCCGCGATGAGCGGCTGGCTGCAATCGACCTTCCCTGCCCAGCATTAGAGAACACACCATGGCGCTCAAAGCCACCATCCACAAGGCCAACATCCAGCTGGCCGACATGGACCGCAACGTCTACACCGACATCTCGGTGACCATCGCCCGCCACCCGTCTGAGAACGACGAGCGCATGATGATCCGCGTGCTCGCCCTCGTGCTGGGCTGGCCGCAGGACACCTCAGAGGGCACGCTGGAGTTCGCCAAAGACATGTGGGAACCCGATGAGCCCGCCCTGTGGCACAAGAACTTTTCCGACGAGATCCTGCATTGGGTGGAAGTGGGCCAGCCCGACGACAAACGCCTGATGAAGGCCAGCGGCCGCGCGCGCCGGGTCAGCCTGTGGGCGTTTCAGTCGAGCACGCCGATCTGGTGGGAGGGCATCGCTTCCAAGCTCACGCGCGCGCACAACCTGACCGTCTGGCAGGTGCCGACCGAGCAGAGCCTGGCCCTGGCCACGCTGGCGCGGCGAAGCATGGCCCTGCAGTTCACGGTGCAGGACGGCACGGCCTGGGTCAACGATGGCGAACAAACCATCGAAGTCACGCCGGTCAAGCTGAATTGAACGTGGTTCCAGGCTGAATTCGGCGCCTGGCACGGCCCCGAGGGCCCCCAAGATTTGCACATCGCGGGATCCATGTGCGTCCCGCGTGCAACGCAATGGGGGCTCAGCACATGTTCACTTGGTTCAGACGATTCAGCGTGGCCGGGCGCCTGCATGCCCTGGCCGCATTTTCGGTGGTTTCGCTGCTCACCGTGGCCTGGGGCCTGCTGTGGACGGCCCACCAGGCCAAGCTCGATGACCGACGCACCGCCGTCAAGCAAACCGTCGAGGTGGCCCACGCCGTGCTGCAGTGGTCACACGGCCAGCAAGCCAGCGGCCAGCTCAACGAAGCCGCCGCGCAGAAGATGGCCCTGGCCGCCATCGACAAACTGCGCTACAGCGGCAAAGAATACTTCTGGGTCAACGACCTGCAGGGGCGCATGGTGCACCACCCCATCAAGCCCGCGCTCAATGGCCAAAGCGTCCTGGACATGAAGGACCCCCAGGGCACCTTCCTGTTCCGCGAGTTCATCGCCACCGCCAAGGCTGCGGCCGATGGTGGGTTCGTCGCCTACCAGTGGCCCAAGCCGGGCGCGCAAGACCCGGTCGACAAGGTGTCCTTCGTCAAGGCCTTCGGCCCCTGGGGCTGGGTGATAGGCTCGGGCCTGTACATCGACGACCTGGAGGTCGCCTTCCGGCACGAGATCGCCGGCAGCCTGGTGATCGTGGGCCTGGTGGCCGTCTGCGTGTGGGTGCTGTCGTACCGCACCGCGCGAGACCTGGGTCGAGGCATCCAGTTGGCCATGCAACGCGCCGAGGGCATCGCCGCTGGCGACGTGGCCCAGGCCCAAGCCCCGCACCCGCTGGCGCAAGGACAGGACGAGGTCGCCCGCCTGTTGCAAGCCATGCAGGCCATGGGACGACAGCTGGGTGAGACCTTGAGCCACGTGCGCATCAGCGTGGACAGCGTGGCCATGGCCAGCCACCAGATCGCCATGGGCAACCAGGACCTCAACCAACGCACCGAGCACGCCGCTGCACAACTGCAGCAAACCGCCTCGGCCATGGACCAGCTCAGCGCCACGGTGAGCAACAACGCGGAGTCATCGAGCTCGGCCCAGGCCCGAGCCAGCGACGCGGCCGCACAGGCGCGCCGAGGTGGCGAGGTGGTCTCGCAAGTGGTGCAGACGATGGAGGCCATCCACGGCAGCGCGCGCAAGATCACCGACATCATCACCGTCATCGACGGCATCGCGTTCCAGACCAACATCCTGGCGCTGAACGCGGCGGTGGAAGCGGCCCGAGCGGGAGAACAAGGCCGTGGCTTCGCGGTGGTGGCCGGCGAGGTCCGCACCCTGGCGCAACGCTCGGCCAACGCGGCGCGCGAGATCAAAGCCCTGATCCAGAACTCGACCGAACACGTGGAATCGGGGGCCGCCCTCGTTCACGATGCGGGGCAGACCATGGCGGCCATCGTGGAGTCGGTCAACCAGGTGGCGGGCCTGATCCACGACATCGCCCACGCGACGCAGGAGCAGAGCCAGGGCGTGGGCAGCGTGCACGGCTCGGTCAACCAGCTCGACAGCATGACCCAGCAGAACGCGGCCCTGGTGGAAGAGTCCACCGCGGCCGCCAGCAGCCTGAAGGACCAGGCCGAGGCCCTGGCACGCGTGGTGGCGCGCTTCAAGACGGACGAGCGGGGCTGAGGCGCTCCGCCCACCGCCTCGCGATGCGTCAGAGCACGGCTGCGAAGGCCTTGGCCACGGCGTCCACGTTGTTGGCGTTCAGGCCCGCCGCACACATGCGACCCGAGCGCAGCACGTACACGCCGTGCTCGACTCGCAGCGCATCGGCCTGCTCCGGCGACACGCCCGTGTAGCTGAACATGCCGCGCTGGTCGATGAAGTAGCGCACGTCGCGGCCGGGCAGCTGGGCCACCACGCCGTCGTACAGCCGCTGGCGCATCACCTTGATGCGCTGGCGCATCTCGCTCAGCTCGTCGGCCCACAGCTGGCGCAGCTCGGTCGATTGCAGCACCTGGGCCACGATCTGCGCGCCGTGCGTGGGCGGGCTCGAGTAGTTGCGGCGCACCGCCGACATCAGTTGCCCCAGCACCAGCTGGGCTTGCGCCTTGTCAGGGCAGACGACGCTGAGGCCGCCCACGCGTTCGCCATACAAGGAAAAGCTCTTGGAAAACGAGTTGGCCACGAAGAAGCTCACGCCGGCGTCAGCCAGGGCGCGCAGTGCGAAGGCGTCTTCCTCGATGCCGTCACCGAAGCCCTGGTAGGCGATGTCCAGGTAAGGCAGCAGCTGGCGCTTCTTGAGCACCTCGGTCAGCTGCGTCCACTGGGCGTTGTTCAGGTCGACGCCCGTGGGGTTGTGACAGCAGGCGTGCAGCAGCACGATGCTCTGGGCCGGCAGCGCGTCGATGGCGGCCAGCATGGCGTCGAACTTCAGGCCCTTGGTGGCCGGGTCGTAGTACGGGTAGGTGTTGACCTGGAAGCCCGCGCCTTCGAACATGGCGCGGTGGTTGTCCCAGGTCGGGTCGCTCACCCACACCTGCGAGTTGGGGAAGTAGCGCTTCAGGAAGTCCCCCCCCACCTTCAGACCACCCGAGCCGCCCAGGGTCTGGATGGTGGCGATGCGGCCGCTCTTGACGGCTTCGTGGTCGGCGCCGAAGAGCAGCTCCTGCACGGCCTGGCGGTAGCCGGGGTGCCCGGTCATGGGCAGGTAGGGCTTGGGTCCGACCTTGGCCAGCAGCGACGACTCCGCCTCGCGCACCGCACGCATCACCGGCAGTCGGCCTTCGTTGTCGAAGTAGATGCCGATGGACAGGTTGATCTTGTCCGCGCGCGGGTCCTTCTGGAAGTCTTCGTTGAGGGTGAGGATGGGGTCGCCGGGGTAGGCGTCGACGTGCAAAAACATGGTGGCTCCTGGGGCACAGCAGGATGAGAGGGGGTCAGGGCGCATTATCGTGGCGGCCCGCACCTGTGCTGCGTGGGTTCACCCTCCAGTTTTGGGGTCCGCCTGCCTGATCTCGCTGGTCAACCGCGACCGACTTTGGTGCCGACCAGCAAGCCATCCTGGCCGACATGGCTCAAGTGGTCTGCGACGCCATGCGACTGCGACAGGTTCAGATCACCGCCGAACGCGAGCGGGAGCTTTTCGCCGATGGGCCTTTTGCCGCCCTCACGTGGGACAACCACCCCACGCAGCCCCGGATCAAGCACCGTTCAGACAACATGGCGAGCGTCGTGGGCACCGATGTGGCCATGGCCTTGCAGGCCAACGTGGCGCAGCGCACCTTCTTTCAGGACAAGAGCCTGGCCATCGCTTGTGAAGGCTTTTTCGAGCCGCTGCTGTAGCTCACGGAGAGCCGATTCGGTTTCATCGGCATCCTAGAGTCAGCAGAAGATGGCAGTGCCGTCCTGCGGGTGCCATCGACCACGGCCGAAGAGGCCTTGATCCCGCTCGAACGCATCAGGCAGATGCTGGCCGATCGGGTGGTGGAGCTCGGCGGTCAGCGCGTGAGCGTCAGCTTGAGCATCGGGGTGTGCGGGTGGCGCGACGGGCTGGACTCGCCGGACGCCTGGCTGGCCCAGGCGGACCAAGCCTTGTATGCAGCCAAGGACAGCGGTCGCAACCGCCTTTGCGTGGCGCCTTGCCTGCTGCCTGCGGGCTGACCTGACCGACTGCCGCCTGCATTCACGGGGCATGGGGCCCCAAGCGGGCTGGGGTTGCCCCTCAAAGCTCGCTCGAGACAAGCCCTGATGGCAAAGCGCGAGCGCCCGCCGACATACTGCGCCCCATTGCGCCCCATTGCGCCCCATTGCGCACAGCTGCTCTCCCCATGCCGATTGACACCCCTTTTGTCGCCCTTCCCGAATCCCCGCCCCACGAGGCGGGTGGTGGCACGCGCAGCAGCTATGCCATGGCGGTCATCGAATGCCTGCAGCAAAAGGGCCTGGATCCGGTTGACGTCCTGGGCGCAGAGCGCGTGCAGGCCATCTTGCAAAGTGATCAACGCGGCCGCATTGCCCTGACGGACTGGTTGGCCTTGGTCGAGCGGGCCTGTCTGGCCACGGGCAACCCGCTGTTCACGCTCGAAGTCGCCGAGGTCGTTCGCCTGCGGCACATCGGCGTCCTGGGCTTCCTGCTGAGCTCCTGCGCGACGCTCAGGGAAGCAGGCCTGATCCTGCTGCGCTACGAGCCCCTGCTCGATGGGGTCAACACCGTCGACCTGCTGGAAGACGACACCACCTGCACCCTGGTCTGGCTACCCCTGATCGACAACCCATCGCCCTCGCTGCCTTTGCTGGCCATGGCCATCTGGGCACACCAGATCCGCTGGCTGACCGATCGACCGCATTTCAATTGCGTGGCGGAATTCACGTTCGACGCGCCGCCCTCTGCCGAGGACCGCAACACCATGCAGGCGGCATTCGGGGGAAAGCTTCGCTTCAACGCACCGCGCAACGCCTTGACTGCCCCCAAAGAAGTGCTGGACTGGCCCATCTCTCAGCGAGATCCCAGCGTGCACCGCCTCCTGAAGCAACGCGCAGACATCGAGCTCGAGTCGCTGGGCACCCTGGCCCTCGGCTTGCCTGTGGGCATCGAGCCCATGATCGTGCGGGAGCTGCACAAGGGCGACGTTTCGCTCGGCCACATCAGCCAGTTGCTGGGTGTGTCGGTGCGAACGCTGCAAGCGCGGCTGCGCGCCGCGGGCCTTGGTTACCGGGACCTGGTGGAAAGGGTGCGACTGCGGCAAGCGCAGCTGCTTTTGTCGAACCTTGACACCCCCATCGCCGAGGTGGCCAACCAACTGGGCTACGCCAACCAGTCGGCGTTCCAGAGTGCCTTCAAAAAGTGGACGGGCCAGACACCTGGCGAGCTGCGAAAGCAGCTGCTGGCCCGTGAAAAGCGCTGACACAAGGGTTACACCCCCCAAGGCAAACCCGCTGTCCTGCGGGTTCACACAATCGGCTGCGCGAATTCAAAAGACGCGCGGCTGCGGGCTTCGAAGAATGGCCACATGTTGTCCATCCCATCGGAGTCTTTCATGCCCCACCCCACCACCTCGTCGCGCACCCCGGCGCCAAGGCGCTCCCACCTGCGTCGCCCCCTGATCGGTGCCTGCGTGGCCGCCGCGCTCGTGGGCGGCGTTGCCGCGCCCGCACAAGCGGGCTTGTTCGACTTCCTCTCGCCCCCCAAGAACGACACGGCCACCCAGTACCCCATCGTGATGGTTCACGGCCTGTTCGGCTTCGGCAACGCCTTGGGCGTGGTCGACTACTTCTGGGGCATCCCCAATGACCTGCGCAAAGGCGGTGCCAAGGTCTACATTGCCGAGCTCTCATCGGTCAGCTCCAACGAAGTCCGAGGCGAACAACTGCTGGCCCAGATCAACCACGTGCTGGCCGTGACAGGCGCCAAGAAGGTCAACATCATTGGCCACTCGCAAGGCGGCACCACGGCGCGTTACGTCACGGCCGTGGCCCCGGAAAAGGTCGCCTCGCTGACCACCATCGGCGCGCCACACAAGGGCTCCAAACTGGGCGACACCGTCACCGCCGTGGCGGATGGCCTGGCCCCCGAGGGCTCGTCGCTGCGCGGCTTCGTGGTCAACCTGGTGAGCGTGATCGGGCGCGTGATGGACACGTTGGTGGGCAAACCAGGCCCCGCCACGGCCGATCCCCTGGGCGCCTTGGCAGACAACTCCACCGCCGCTCAGCTGGTCTTCAATGCCAAGTTCCCAGAAGGCCTGCCCCCCACGCGTTGCGGCACCCATGGCGCGGCCGAGGTCAAAGGCGTGCGCTACTACTCTTGGGCCGGCAGCAAAGCCGTGACCAACATCCTCGACCCCTTCGATTGGTTGACCACGGTGGTGCAGGCCGCGCTCTACAAAGAAGCCAATGACGGCATCAACGATGCGTGCACGCAGCGCCTGGGCACGGTGCTGGGTGAGCCCGCGTGGAACCACTTCGACGAGGTGAACCAGCTGGCTGGTCTGCGCGGCCTGTTCAGCCCCGACCCGGTGAGCCTGTATCACGCACAGGTCGCACGCCTCAAGCGCGAGGGCCTGTGATGCGCAGCGCCCACCGCTTCGGTCTGCCGCCCGCGTGGGTGGCCATGGCGAGCTTTTTGGGGGTGGTGGGCGTGGGCGCGCTGACCTTGCTTGACCACGACGCCAGCGTTGGCGAGGTCAGCACGCGGGCGCCCCAGTCCGGATGGACGGCATGGACCTCCATCCGAGCCGACATGCACGCGCCCCAAGCTCAAGCGACCGCACCAGACGCCGCCACGCGCATGGCCATGCTCAGCCCGGAGATGATCCGCCTGATCAAGCACGTGCTGGGAGAGGCCGATGGCGACAACCGCTCAACCCGCCTGTCGCACGCTCGGCAAGCCCTGCTGCAACAACTCCCAAAAGCCGCACACCCTTTGGCGATGAACCTGTTTGATCGGTATGTGGCCTACCAGGAAGCGCTGCTGGCCGGCCCCGCGCCGCGCGAGGGAGACCTGGACGCATGGCGCCGCCACCTGAGCTTGCGCGACCAACTGCGCCGCACGCACTTTTCGGCCGAGGAGATCGCTGCCTTCTGGGCTGAAGACTCGCGGGCCGAAGCACACCTGCTGCGCCGCATGGCCATCTTTGCCACGCCCGGTATGAGCGATGCCGAGCGGGAGGCGGCGCTGCGGCAAGCCGAGTCTCAGAGCTTCACGCCCGACGAAGTGGCCGCCCGACGCGAAGGGGTTCGGCCCCTGGAGGCCTTCAAGCAGACGGCCGACTTCCAGTCTCGGCAGCTGTCGGATGCAGAACGCCTGGCGCAGCGCACCCAGACACTGGGTGCCGATGCGGCCCAACGCCTTGCCGAGGTCGACCGGCAGGAAGCCGATTGGCAAAGCCGGCTGGACCGCTACGCGGCGACACCGCCAGCAGAGCGAGCCGCCTTGGCCGAGAGCCTGTTCAGTGAGAGCGAGCGGCGCCGGCTCGACGGGGCGATGGGGCTGCGAGGCCACCCATGAGCCTGCGTCAACGTCGTTCCGCGTCGCGGGCCTGCACCTCGAACGGATTGTCCAGGTAGGGCCTGCGCCCCCGCGCCAGCATCCAAAGGCTGGCAGCGGGGTAGGCGATCAACAAGCACACGCCCCAGCGCTCGTACTGCCGGACATGCGCGTGTTCGTGCGCGCGCAAAGACCGCAGGCACGAGGTGCTGGAGCCGATCACGACATGGCCCAGGGTGATCGCGTCGAACGGCATCTTTTGCAAGCACCAGGCACCGATGGCACGACTGCCATCGCGAGGCGCGACCTCGATGACACCCGCCACGACCTGCCAGCGCGTGCGGGCGATGAGCGACAGCAGCAGCGCCAGCGTCAGGCCCAGCAGGGTCACGGGCGCGGCCCATGCGCGCGACAGGAGCTTCATGGTCAGCATGCGATCACCCAAGTGCACTCAAGCGTGATCCGAGTTGTGTGATTCGCGTTTGCCATGTCGTCAGGGGACCTCGGTCGATCAGTTCAATCGCTGGTGGCATGGCTCGCCCACTGGGCCAGGAAGGCCGCCAGGCGCTCTTCAATGTGCCCCTCAACCGTTCGCAGGCGCAACAAGGGGATGTTGCACTTCTCCAGGATGCTGTTCTTGAGGGCGTCCCGCTTGACCTGCTCCGGCAACTCGTGTGAGCCGCCATCCACCTCGATCACACCGACCGGGGCCTTGCCCACCTTGAAGTACACAACGAAGTCGCAGCTTGCCTGGTTCGCCATGAACGTTCGCTCGCGGTCTGTCAGGGCAGGGTTGTGCCGAGCCGCCACCTGATCCAATGGAACCTGAGCGTGGAACGTCAACGCCCGCACAGCTGGGTTCGACAAAGCTTCGCGCAACAGCTGGGCCACGATCTGCTCGGACTTGAACGGCGAGTCTTCCGGGCGCAGCCTGGCCTGCAGACGCGCCAGCGACTGGTCGTGTTCCGTGTAGAGCAAGTCAAAAGCCGAGACCACGGGTGAGCGATGGATCTGGTCGCCGTCGGCGTGGTAGCTGATGTAGCGAACCAAGGCTGCCAGCGGCCCGTTGTGGCCCGTGAAAACCTCGTCTCCGGTCACCAGGGTGAAATGGTGTTTTGCCCTGGACACCGCCACGTTGACCATGCACGGGTTGTCCACGAAGCCTCGCATTTCCTCATCGCGGCAGTTCTTGTCCAACACGGTCGAGAACACGATCTCATCGCACTCGCGGCCCTGGAACTTGTGAACGGTGTCGCGCACGAAGTCGCTGGGCAAGCGCGAGCCTGACAGCTTGACCTGCGCCCGAAAAGGCGCGATGAACCCCCTGCCGTCTTCACCCGCCCACGAGGTCTCGCCGGCATCTTCCAGCACCTGCATGACCGAGTCGAGCTCGCGCAGGTTGGTGGTGCGCCGCGCGTGGTTGCCCTTGGCCGTGACCACCAGGCGCAGGGCCTGTTCCCCCTTGTCTCGCGTCATCGGGATCAGCTCGTTGTCATAGAACTGCTGGTTGCAGAACTGGATGATTCGGGGGTGACACCGGTAGTGCTCCTTGAGCAAGGTCACCGGCATGGTGTCCCGGAAAACGGCCAGACATGAATCGAGCAGGCTGTGCTTTTCGCAGTCCCACGCGTCCGCTGGGGCGGTCATGCCCAGGCGCAAGGGGATGTGCGGCAGCTGCCTGCGGTCGCCAACGATGACGATGCGCTTCGCACAGCCCAGCGCCAGGATGCCCGGCACGATGTCTTGCAGCGAGGCCTCGTCGATGATGACGCAGTCGAGCAAGGCCCCTGGCGCGATCGAGTTGACGATGGAATGCGTGCCGCTGCACAGAACTGGAAAGCGCTTCAGGAAATCATCGAACTGGCGGCGGTAGGTGGTGGCATCGAAAGCCTGGCCAGCACGCAAGCTGCCATGGAGGTGGCGCTTCAGGTGGCGCATCGAACCGGTCGTCAAGGCCTGCAGCAACACCTGGAAGTCGCCACGGCTCAACGCGGCGCGACATTCGGCCAAGGCCGCCTCCTTGTCGCGCAAGGACTGGTCATAGAACCGGCGCTGCAAGGCGCGCACAAACGCCTGCCGCCTGGCTGCGTCGCCAAACGGCCGGGTCCGCAAGATCCTGAAGCGGCGAAACAAGGCAAAGCGGTCGCGCAACCGGATGCTTCGCCCTTGCAGGTGCGACAGGTAAGCCATGAGGTCCACCGCCTGGCTCGCAGACAGGCCGTACCGCTCCAGGCTGGACAAGCGATTGCTTGGGTTGTCCTGCTGCCACTGCAGCAGATGGCGCTGCTCGATGGCGATCTCGTCCAGCTCCGCCTGCCATCGAGCGGCGGCGTTGAAGGCCTCCAGTTGCCCCTTGAGTTGAGACAGGGTGCCCTGCAGCGCGTCCAAGGTCGGAGCGAGTTCGGGCTCGCCGGTGGGCGCAGCAGGCAAGTCAGCGAAGAACTTCTCGCGCAGCTCCTGGCTGCCCAGCCGAGCCGCCACGTGCCCCAAGCCGGCCTTCTCCAGCTTCTCAACCACGTTCTGGACGGCTGCGTTGTTGTTGGAGACCACCGCCACCGACTGCCCCCGAACCAGCACATTGGCGATGATGTTCAGGATCGTCTGCGTCTTGCCGGTTCCAGGTGGCCCTTCGATCACACTGACCTGCGAGCCCAAAGCGCGCTCGACGGCCAGCAGTTGACTGGCGTTGACCCCGAACGGGTAGATCAAAGGCCCGGCTGACGCCAAGGGGGCCAGCTGCCCGGTGCAGTAGGCGTGCAAGGCGGAATCGGCAACGGGTGGCAGCTTGTCGAGCTGCTTGAGCACGTTGGCCGCGATCTGCTGCTGCTCTGGCGACGTGGCTTGCTCTGCCCTGGCCTGGGCCACCGACACGAAGTAGCGGAACACGTCGCTGTCCTTCATGGGTGAGCGAGGCTGCAGCGTCACCTTGCCGTCCAGCTTGAAAACATAGGGCTTGGCGCTGCCAGGGTAGTGAACCACGGCGTACTTGCCACCATGCACGACGGCCTTGTCGAGCGCGCTGACGCTGGCGCTGCCCTGCTTGACCAGCATGGGCTGATCCATCTCTGTGCAGGGGGTGATGCGGCAGTCGCTCAGCAAGCTGGTGAACGACTTGTCGGAGTGGAACTGACAGGTGAGCACGAGCGCCTGTCGGGGATCGCTCCAGCGGATGGACCAGTCCTTGATCTGGTGGGTTCGGTCTTGTCCCTGGATGTGGATGGACACGCGGCTGTCTTGCGTCATGAGGCCCTGGTGCCGGGGAGATCGGCCGGCAGCGCCGTTCATGCACCGCAGATCATCCCCTTTGTTTGTTCGTTGGCGGCAATCTTGCCACCGTCAAAGGGGTGATCAGCGGGCAGCCAGGACTTTGGATGGGGGCAGCGATGCGCGTTGGATGGTGGGGGGGGGCGAATGGCTGTTCTGCAGCGATTGCTGTTATTCGAACTCTCCCATCGAATGAGTACTATCGGCCACAAGGCGCCGGTCGTCGATGTCGCCTTTCCGGTAGGCTAGCGATAAGACGCCTGAACAAAAAAGTGCCCGAACACGACGAGTAGTTGCGGCTACCGGTACCGGCACCAACGAGGTAGTTCACGATCGATAGCCATGCGCGCTCGAACCATCGCTCACCAGATGGAGAGCCAATATGGATCCGACCTCAACAAAGACAGGCTTGGGTGGTGCCCTGACAGAACAAGACGCCAGAAAGCAAGGGAGGAGAAGTTGGCTTATATCGTTGTCTGCATCGCCACGCGCTGGGGAAGCGCGCTCGGCGGCATCAATGTGTTCAATACAGGCTTGGTGAAAGGCCTTGTTGAGTTATTGCCAAAGCCAAGCGAGTGCATATGCGTGGTTCAGCAGAAGCCCGCTACTGCTCCCCGTCTGAAGGGGCAACTGATCGAGCCTATCGACTGGACGGCCGACGCAATCGCGCTCGCAGTCTCCGAGGCGATCGAGGCAAGGCCTGCATTGGACGTGGAAGAGGTCTTGGTTGTCGGCCACGACATCTACACCGGCGACCTCGCGGTCGACTGCTGTGTGCGACTGCAAGCCCGCATGGGCCGAACGCTCGTGAAATCGGCTGTCGTAAGCCACATGGACTACCAAGAGTACGCTCGACGCAAAGGGCAAACCCATGCGAAGGTCGACGAAAAATCGGAGTCTCAGCTTGCTGTCGTGAGACGTGCGGACTATGCTTTTGCCGTTGGCCCGCTTCTATCGAACAGTTTTCAGTCTGCTCGCAGCGAGCACTCGGATACGGTCGTCGCGCTTACCCCCGGCGCAGCTGAAATCGAGCCAGCCAAAGAGAAGTTCAAGTCCCTTTCCTTTTTCATTGGCGGGCGCCTCGGAATGGAGGACGACCAGATCAAGAACGGCGTCCTCAGCGTTCAAGCAGTATCGGAAGCGTACAGGGTCGAGTACGAGCAGCAGGCGCCAAGCCGTTGGAAAACACGCGGGACGTTCTACGCATGCGGTGCAGATCTGGTCAAGGACGCTGATCTTCTAGCACTGCTTCAGGCTCAGGTGCATCAAGCCACACACTTTGAGCTGGAGACGATACCTTTTTCGGACAACCAGGAAGACGTCTACCGTCATCTAGTCAAGTGCGACGTTGCCCTCATGCCTTCATGGCACGAAGGATTTGGCTTGGCCGGCTGGGAGGCCATCTGCGCAGGCATCCCACTGGTCTGCTCAAGTCAATCAGGACTGGCACTGTTGATCGAAGAACTCCGGGCACAGATGCCGGATGAGAAATTCACCAGCATTGAGTTGGTGCAACTGAGCGGTGGATCGCCGCCGGGCATGCCCAACAATCAAGACGTCCAAACGGTGTCGCGTGCAATTCGCAACCTCGTTGCCGACTACTCAGCGCGCAAGGCAGCGGCGTTGCGCCTTGCGCTCAACATCAAGCGGCTGTTTACTTGGGAGGGGTGTGCCTCGAAGCTGATTGGTGCCTTGAAGTGGCCTCTGGCGACATCCCCAGACTGGTGGCAACGTCAGAAGGCCGCAGACGCCGCTACTGGAGGTGCCGCCGTCAAAGGTTCAGACATGGTCCTGGAGGCACTGGATGCATGCAAATCGGGGCTTGTCATTTCTCAATGGGCGAGAGCATGCTCAGCCCTGAACCTGCTTAGCGATCGCGCAGCAAGCGTCAAACTCAGCGAGCGCAAGAAGCTCAAGCTAGACCTGCTTGTGATCGGAAATGCGATCGGAGCTAAGGTCGATGCGCGAACGCCCCCTGCAAGCCTTCCGATCATTGACACTGTGCTGGTGGACCTGTGTTGGCGATATCTCGCCGCCGCCTCCAGGGTCGCCCTGTCGTTCAGAGACTTCACCGAGCTCCTTCCCAGCGGCATGCGGGATGCGATCTTCGGCGACTGCTTCTTGCAACGGGAACTGCTGTTCTACGTTGCCCGCTTCTCAAAGGAATTCGATGGCAGGTCAGACGACCAAGCAATCTCGTTCCTAGCTCCGCTGATCAAAGCGATCGCCAGCGATCAATCTTTGTCAATTCGACTGGCCCGCCTCTCGACCATCCATCCGCGGCTGTTGCGCATCATATCCGTGAGCGGGAATGCGGCGTTTGAGATTGAGCGTGCGCGATGCGATATGGCATCCACCCGACTCTTTGACTTCAGCCAGCTTCTGGAGGAGTCACCCGATGTGGCAGCGACGGCACTTGCACTTTCAAGCCTTCGACCTGACATCTCGCGTCAATCGATCGATCAGCCGATCGGTTTTATAAAGCGGCTGGGCCGAAACTACGTCGTAGAGGGCGCATGGCGTGGCGACAAGCGCTTGGCGGCCGCAATGATGACGGCGACGCTGAGCAGCCGAACCGTCCTTGCAGTGCTGGAGTCGATGGCCGGTGACGAGGAGGAGGCGATCCGCTGGGCCGCACTCGATCTGGCTTTCTCCCCAGTCCTGCGTGCGCGCCTCGAATCGATGGAGGCGGCTGAAGGCCCAAACAGGTCTCTTCACATCAATCTAGGCAGGATTGTCGACATTGCCGTTACGACAGCCAACTGCCACCCGTGGCTTGCACGCGAGTTCATTGACCACTATCTCGCCGAATACACCGACCCCGCCCAAGAACAACCGCAGGTCACTAAGTTCACACTGTCCGACTTCCCAAGATCTCGAGAGCTATTGGGGCCGGTCGTAGGCCGTTCCGACAGCTTCCTGGCGCGGCCAATGCATCCAGATGTGGACAAGGCGAGATCACGCGCGCAGCAGGTTATCAAGAGAGTCCTACTGGTGCTTCCGCCTATCCTTGTCGAGCCGCCGCCGGGTCAGGCGGCATCCAAGACAAGCACGCCACCGTTGGGGTTGGGCTTGCTTGCAAGTCATCTGCTGCAGCAAGGCCACGACGTTCATCTGGTCGATTGCCACCGTTTCCCCCAGCTTACTGCTGAGGTGACCAGGCTAGCAAGGTCATTCGATTTGATCGGCTTCACGACCGTGTTCAGCACCGTGCGAGCTACGCAACAGATGCTCAAGGACATTCGAGGAGCAGCACAGAAGCCGATGCTCGTCGTCGGCGGCCCGGCTGCAAACCTGGACGGATGGCGCTTTTCGGCGCAGAGCCAAGACGATGTCGCAAACTGGGATTTCGTGATATCCGACGATGCAGTAAGCAACCTTCATCGCTTGGTCGATGCGCTCAAGACCACAGATCCTTGGCCAGCGAACAACGGTATCGTCGCGAATCTGAATAGCACATTGGTGACGCTTCGCGACATCGACACGACCAGCGACCCTCTGACGACGGACACTGCCGCACGTGATGATCTTGCTTGGATGAACGTGAAGTTGGATCGCCGGCTGTACACCGGGCCAGACGGTCAATACGAACCCGGCCGAACACGCGATCTGCTTGGACGGGTTCACGAGGCTCATATCGTCATGTCCAAGGGCTGCGACTGGAACTGCAGCTTTTGCACTGAGCGACGCGAACTCAGTGGCGGTGAGAAGCGCCGCGACGTCGAATTGGTTCTCCTCGAGATCCGGCAACTCGCGGCCAAGTACAAGAATCTTCGGCTTCAGTTCATCGACGACAACCTGTTTCCGCAAATCGCGTCTGCTAGCAATGCAAGCGAACTCAGCCGAGAGGCTGGCAAGAAGTGGGCTGTACGCTTTCTGAGCGGTTTGAAGGAGATTCGAGACAGCCTCGGTGGGCGGCTTTCCTGGCGAGGAATTTTCCGACTGGAGGACTTCGCAGCGTATGAATTGCTAGGACAGCCGACCGGTTTCGTTCGAGTATTGGCTGAGTCTGGGTGCAACTTGCTTGCCTTCGGCGTGGAGTCAGGCGTTGAAGCCACGCGACATTCCATAAAGGCCGGCGGCCGGCCTTTCACCAACGAGGTGATCTCGAGCTTGTTTCGCAGACTCCGAGGCGCCGGGATTTTCACCAAGGCCTACTTCATCATTGGCGGCAAGAAGGAGACGGCCGCCTCCACTGAGGCAACGATCTCCTTCGCAGTCAGTAGCGGAGCCACCCTGGCCTACTTCGCCTTGTACAAGGATTTCGTCCCTGCACAGCAGCAGTTGCGAAAGGACAAGGGTATTGGCGCTGCCGAAACTGCAAGCCTGCTGGACTACGATCAGCTGATGCCGCGGTGGGATGAGGCGTTCGCCGAGGTCGAGAAGATTGGTGCGCAGGCACAAGCCAGCTCGCCACCGGCGTTGCGATCGCCCGTTCAGAGCGCCGAACGCACGACCTACAGCCAGCTGGCGAACCTGGGGTTTCGCTTTCAGGATCTCGTCAAGTACAACGACTACCACTCACAGGAGGGTCCGGCCGGCGACGTACTTCAACGCGTCACATGGAACCAGCCGGAAGAGTTCTTTGGGCTGGTCGAGCAGGCATACCGGCGGTTCTACCTCCGCCCTGAGTTCGTTTCTGACTTCGGCGAGTTGGTGGCCGCTGGTTACTAAGACCAAGGCCGGACGGATTGCCGACGCTTTTCGACTCTGCCCCAATTGGCGACGCGCTGAACGCCTGCTTTCAGGCGCTGAAGATGGGCTCTGCTGATTCGGCGTTGGGTCAACAGCCGCCGCCGTTCGGCCAGGCACCGAGGTCCGCTACCAGCCTCATCCGGCCCCCAGCACTGACCCTGAGCCCCCCGGACCACACAAGCTCCCAAAGACCCCAAACTGACGCCACCCCGCCATCCGCCTGCGCCCTAGACTTCTGGCAGACGTGAGCGCCGCTGTGAAACACTCCTCCAAGCCCGAAGCACTGACCGTCCTTTACGACGGCGCCTGCCCCCTGTGCCGGCGCGAGATCGCGCACGTGCAGGGCCTGGCCGCGCAGCGCCCAGACAGCGCGCTGTGCTTCATCGACGTCAGCGCGGCCGAAAGCGCCGTGCCGCCACAAGAGCGCGCCCGGCTGCTGGCTCGTTTTCACGTGCAGCTCGCCGACGGCTCCCGACTGGATGGCGCTGCCGCCTTCGTGGCCATGTGGGCGCGCCTGCCCGGTTGGCGCTGGCTGGCGCGCGCAGCGGCCTTGCCGGGTGCCATGCCCGCTCTGGAGCTGGCCTACCGAGGTTTCCTGCGGGTGAGGCCTCGCCTGCAGGCCTTGGCTCGCCGAGCAGAGGGCACCGCCTCAGGCTGATACACCGCCTGGATCACAGATCAACAGGCCACCTGCTTCGGCCAAAACTGCTTGCGCGCGAATCCCACGATCACTTCGCTTCGTTGAGCGTCCTCAATGCAGCTTCAAGCCAGGGATCGCGTGCATCACCGTACTCGTGTTTCTCCGCAGCTCTCTCGAGCGTCAAATCTGGTGTCAGACCCTTGCGCCACCGAACGCCCTGAGGCGAGCTCATCTCAGCAGTCGCCAGCCACACCAGGGCGTCGCCGCCAACTTGTCGCCCAGTGGTGACCAAGGTGGATCCCGAGGTCCGCTCGCCAAGAATGCGCGCGCCACGCGATTCTCTGAGGAATTGCGCCAACGCCTCGGCGCCCGAGGCGGTGCGCTCATCCACCAAGACCACCATCGGAACCCTCTGCGTCCAGCCATGGGCAGACGTTGACGCATGTTGGCGCGTTCGCAGGACCTGGGTTTGGACGCGTCCCCTGCTTTCCAACACAGGCTGGTCGATCGGAGCGAAGATGCCTGCGATGTCTGGCAAAACCTCCAGCAAGCCACCGTTGTTGCCCCGCAGGTCGAGCACGAGGGCTTTGGGGGAGGAGCTGTCGCCCCTGCGCAAAGGCAACAGGAATCGATCCAGCTCCTCGGGTACGTGTGCATTGAAGTGTCCGATGCGGACATAGGCGGCATCACTGGTCAGCATCCGCGCACGGACCTGCAGCACCCTGATTTTCGCGCGCACGGCGGTCAGTTCAATGGGTGCGCTGATCGATGAGCGATGCAGGGTGAGGCGAACCGCACTGCCCTCCTCGCCGCGCAAAGCCTCGATGCATTGATCCATGGTCAAAGGTCGCAAGTCCTTGCCATCGACCGCGAGCAACAGGTCCCCAGCACGAACGCCAGCCCGCTCACCCGGAGCGCCCTCAAAAGGCGTCACGACTTTCAGCCCCTGCCCGATCTGCTTGGCACCGAGCTCCAAACCAATGCCCACCCACGGGTTGCGACGGGCCGCTTGCTGCTCAGCGTATTTCTGGGGGGAGACATAAGAAGACTGCTCATCCAACCCGCCCAGCAGGCCTGCGATGCACAACCCTGGTCCATCATCGGAAACCGGCACCGGGTTGGCATCCAGCAACGCCTCACAACCTCGCTGGAGATAGCCGTCAGGCAGGACGAACAGGTATTCGCTGCGGATCTTCTCGACGAAGTCTTGCCACTTCGGCGTCTCGAAAACGGCTGAGTACGTCCACAGCGACGGCTTCGCGGTCTGCGCAAACGGCTGGAGAGAGACCGCGAGCAGCAGACTCACGACGATAGAAGGATGTCTCAAACGCATCGCGCACAAAGTGGTTTGAATGAACTCACAGGCAGGATTTTCTGTCGTCGGTGGTAGTGCTCATGCGAGCGCCTCAAACTCGAGCGGGCCATCCCAAGGCGCCACCTCCCCCGCAAACCGCTGCGCCAAAAAATCCACCAGCAACCTCAAAGCCAAAGGCTGATGCCGCCGCGACAGGTAAATCGCGTGGATGCCCAGCACCTGCGGTTCGTGATCAGGCAGCAACCTGACCAGCCGGCCTGATTGCACGTCGTCACCCAGGTAGTACGTCGGCAGCATGCCGATGCCCGCGCCACACAGCATCGCGCGGCGCAGCACCGCTGTCTCGTTGGTGTGAAAGCCCCAACTCACCGGCACCGTCACCACCTCGTCGCCACGCGTGAAGCGGTACTGCGGCCCGATGCCAGAGGCGTGCGCGATGCAGCGGTGCTGGCGCAGGTCCTCGGCCACGCGCGGAGTGCCGTGGCGGGCCAGGTACTCGGGTGAGGCGCACAGCGCCGAGCGGCAGCGCGCCAACTGCCGCGTGATCATGTTGTCGTCCAGCGTGTTGGTGATGCGCACGGCCAGGTCCACGCGCTCGGCCACCAGGTCGGTGGCCTTGTCGCCCACCGACAGCACCACCTCGACCTGCGGGTGCAGGCGCTGAAAGTCCACCAGCGCGGCGGTCAGCTGTGCCTCGGCAAACGAGCCGGCCGTGGTCACGCGCAGAACGCCCGAGGGCTCGCGGCTTCGCTCGGCGGCCAGGTGTTCGGTGTCCTGGGCGATGTCCAGCAGCTGCCGGCACGAGGGCAGCGCGGCCAGGCCAGCGTCGGTCAGGCTGACCTTGCGGGTGGTGCGGTGCAGCAGGCGCGCGCCCAACCAGCCCTCCGCCGCCGCCAGGTAGCGGCTGACCATGGCGGCAGACATGTCCAGGTGCTCGGCGGCCTGGGTCAGGCTGCCTCGGTCGGCCACTTCCACGAACACGCGCACGGCGCTCAGTCGGTCCATCGGGTCTTCCAGTTCGGCGGGGTCCAGGTCAATTTCATCGATTCATGCAATGAATCATCAATCAATCCGCACTTTATCAACCAAATCAATGTCAATACAGTGGACTCCATCGCCTCCAAGGCACCTTCAACCGGAGTCCTCCATGTTCAAACCCCTCCTCGCTCGCCCCACCCGCCTGCTGTCTGCCCTCGCCCTGGGCATGGTCGCGCATTCAGCGGCCGTCGCACAAACCGCTGCGCCGCTCGCGCTCAAGGTCCACAACGCCGACGCCAGCAGCTTCCACGTCAACGCCGTGGTGGTCAGTGGCCCGACAGAAGCCGTCGTCATCGACACCGGCTTCACCCGTGCCGACGCGCTGCGCGTGGCGGCCAACGTGCTCGACAGCGGCAAGGCGCTCAAGGCCATCCTGATCAGCAACGCCGACCCCGACTTCTACTTCGGCGCCGAGGTGCTCAAGGCCCAGTTCCCGCAGGCCCAGGTGCTGACCACGCCCGCCGTGCGCGAGAAGATCGTCGCCAAGCTGGCCGGCAAGCTCGCCTTCTGGGGCCCGAAGATGGGCGCCAACGCGCCGCGCACGCCCGTCGTGCCCGAGGCCATGCCCGGCACCACGCTGACGGTGGACGGCCAGGCCATCGAGGTGCGCGGCACCACGGGCGAGTTGGCGCACCGGCCCTATGTTTGGATCCCGTCGATCAAGGCGGTGGTGGGCAACATCGCCATCTTCGGTGGGCTGCACGTGTGGACGGCCGACACGCAAAAGGCCAGTGAGCGCCAGGCCTGGCTGGCGCAACTCGACGAGATCGCCGCCCTGAAGCCCGACACCGTGGTGCCCGGCCACATGCAGGCCGGCACACCTCTGGACGCCAGCAGCATCGCCTACACGCGCAGCTACCTCCAGCGCTTCGAGGCCGAGTCAGCCAAGGCCGCCAACGCCGCCGAGTTGATCCAGGCCATGAAGCAGGCCTACCCGCAAGCGGGCATGGGCCTGGCGCTGGACATCGGCGCCAAGGTCAACAAGGGCGAGATGAAGTGGTGAGACCAGACTTGAAACCGCCAGAACGCCTGCGTTGAATCAGGCCGCACCCCGCAACCCCCACCGCCAGCATCCACCAGGCTTGAGGCTCAGGCACCGACGAAACCGGCGCCCCAGAGACGAACAAACGAAAGCGGTTGGGGGTGTCGTCCATCCAGCCCCAGGTCGGGAAGCTGGAGTTGTTGAGGCTCATCACCGCGCCATCCGACGTGGTGGCTTCACCCGGTTGCACAAAGGTCAGCGAAGACCTGCCATCGGCACCGAAGAGCCCAGAGCCAAACACCAGGCCGTACTGCCCCGCTTGCAGCGTGACATCGATGGATGTCTGGGAGTCGACCCCCGACTCCGGCGTGAACACCTTGTAAGCCAACACGCCATCAAGCTTCGACAGATCGCCGACGGGCAGGCCATTGCTGCCCAGCTTCACGATGGCACCGAAGACCGCGCCGCCCAGGCCGAAATCAGGGTGATCGGCAAAGTTGTTGAAGTGCCCGCCAATGGCATCCACCTTGGTGGCCTGGCTGATGGCGAACGACGCGCCGATGAACTGGGTGTCGCTGATGCTGGAGCCGACACAGCAGGCCCACCGGTCGAACGGACCCGTTGCGGATTCAAAAATGGTGGCCGCGTGAGCGGTCGAGGCGACGGCACACAGTGCCACCGCGAAACTGGCCAATCGGTTCATGTTTGCTGCTCCCTGACTGCGTGCACCAGGCGTCTCGCCAGGGCACGGGTTCTGATGTGAATTTCACTTTATCCCAGAAGCCGGCCGAGATGCCGCGTGCTTCCCCTGAGCTGGGGGCCCAGACAGGGGGGCGGGCAAATCCGCCCCGGCGCGCCGCCCTCTGAACAGCCCCACCCGCGCCAGCACCATGGCGCTGACTGGCGCCGTGATGGCCAGCACGATGATGACCAACCAGGCGTGCAGGGCCAGGGAGCCTTCGCGGACCGAGAAGTACACGATGAAGGCCAGGGTGACGCTCCATGCCGCCAGCGTTGAAGCCAGCGCCGGTGCGTGCATGCGAGAGAAGAAATCAGGCAGGCGCCAAAGGCCCATCGCGGCCAGCAGCACCAGCAAACCGCTGAGCAGCAGCAGCGCCGAGATCACCACCTCGGCCCACAGGTTCGGGCTCCAACTCATTCGATGGCCTCCCCGCGCAGCAGGAACTTGGCCATCGCCACCGAGCCCACGAAGCCGAACAACACCATCAGCAGCGCGCCTTCGAAGTACATGCTGCTTTCAAAGCGGATGGCCAGCACCATCATCACCAGCATGCCCACGATGTAGAGGAAGTCGAGCGCCAGCACGCGGTCCTGCGCACTGGGGCCGCGCACCATGCGCATCAAACCGAAGACCATGGCGATGGCATAGAGCATCAAGGTGATGGAGATGGCGATGGCAAGCAGCGGGCTCATTCAAAGATCTCCTTGAGCGGGCGCTCATAAGTCTGCTTGAAGTGCGCGACAAAGGCGGCTTCATCGGGCACGTCGAAAACGTGCACCAGCAAAACGCTGTGATCCGCAGCCAACTCGGACCAGACGGTGCCAGGCACCACCGCCGTGATGACGGCCAAGGCCGCCAGGGCGTGCGGGTCACGCAACTCAAGCGGCACGGTCACGAATGCGCTTTGCGGCGGATGGCGCCTGGCGCGCAGCACCCCGAAGGCCACGTCGAGCGCCGAAGTCACGACGTCGACCCCCACCAGCGCGATCAGGCGAAGCAACACACCCCAGCGCCGCAACGGCCCGGGTGACGGGCGCAGCGCCGAGAACAGCAGCGGCATCGCCAGGGCGACGATGAGCCCCAACAGCAACTGGGCCGCAGACAACGACTGGTTGAGCAGCAACCAGCCCCCGAAGATGCCCGCAGAGAGCCAGGGCGCAGGCAGGAGGCGCTTCATCGTTGGACTCCTGAAGGCGGCACGACATCCGGCGCTTGTGCGGATGCATCACCCGGCGAGCGCGGCGGCTGCAGGGGTCTGGCCGCCATCACGGCACCGATGTAGCGCTCCGGGTTGTGCAGGGTTTGGGCCGTGTCTCGCGCATAGCGAAGGGCCGGCTCGCCCCACACCACCAGCATCACCGAAGCGGCCAGCAATGCACCGATGGGCAGCGTCTCGATCACGCGCAACCTGGGCGAGGTCCGATCCGCCGCGCCCCAGAAGTGGCGGATGCCCACCCGCATCAGCGCCGTGGCCGCGAACAGACCCGAGACGATGATGAGCACAAACAGCGCCCAAGCCGGCGTGCCGCCTTGCTGCAGCAAGGCCTGCAACATGGCCAGCTTGGCGACGAAGCCGGAGAACGGCGGCAGCCCCGCCACCACGCCAGCGCAAATGCCGAACGTCACGCCCAGGAAGGCCAGCGCACCCGGGATGGCCCGGCCGATCAGCGCGTCTTCGTTGTCGTCCAGGTTCACGCCCGGTGGTGGCGCGGCGTCGAAGAAAGCCGGCAGTCGGTCCTGGCCATCGTCGATCTGCTGCGGGCCCAGCTCCACCTGACGCGAGCGCTCCAGCAACTCGACCAGCATGAACATGGCCCCACCGGCAAGCGTCGAGCTGACCAAGTAGAACAGCGCGCCTGTGCTGAGGGCCGGCGCGTCAAAGCCGATGGCCGCGATCAGGGTGCCCGACGAAGCGATGACGCTGTACGCCGCCAGCCGCGCCAGCTGCTGAGATGCCAGCATGCCGATGGCGCCAAACGCCAGCGTGGCCAGCCCACCCCAGATCAGCGCGCCGCTGCCGAAATGGGCCGACGCGCCAGCGGTCTCAGGAAAGCACAGCGTCCACAGTCGCAGCAGCGCGTACACGCCCACCTTGGTCAGGATGGCAAAGAGCCCCGCCACCGGTGCGCTGGCCGCCGAATAGGCCCCAGGCAACCAGAAGTTCAGTGGCCACAAGCCCGCCTTGGCCAGGAAGGCAATCGCCAGGATGGCAGCGCCCGTGTGCAACAGCCCCCTGTCGCTGGCAGGCACGGACTGCAGCTTCTGCGCGATGTCGGCCATGTTCAGCGTGCCCGTCACGCCATACAGCACCGCCACGCCGATCAGGAACAGCAAAGAGGCCATCAGGTTGATGGCGATGTAGTGCAGGCCAGCCTTGACCCGCGCGTTGCCGCCACCGTGCAGCAACAAGCCATAGCTGGCCGCCAGCAGCACCTCGAAGAAAACGAACAGGTTGAACAGGTCGGCCGTCAGGAAGGCGCCATACAAGCCCATGAGCTGCAGCTGAAACAGCACGTGAAAGTGCACCCCGGCGTGCTGCCAGCGCGCCAGCGCATACAGCAGGGTTGCCAGCCCCAGGGTCCCGGTGAGCACAGCCATCAAGGCCGAGAGGTGGTCGGCCACCAGCACGATGCCAAAAGGCACCGGCCAATTGCCTGGCAGGTAGATGCCAAAGGCCGCAGCAGCGTCCTGCTGGCTCACCCAGACCAGCAGCGCCACAGCGGCTGCCAAGCTCAATGTCGTCGACAGCACGTTGACTGCTGCTTTGAGCCGACGCCGCCCCTCCCCGGCCCACAACATCAGCCCGGCCGTCAGCAGCGGCAGCAGCACGGGCACCACCACGAGTTCGACCCTCATGATTCGTCTTCCTTGCCGTCGACGTGGTCACCGCCACTGAGGCCCCGCAGCGCGAGGATGACCACCAGGAACAGCGCCGTGGTGGCAAAGCCGATGACGATGGCCGTGAGCACCAGCGACTGAGGCAGCGGGTCGCTGTAATTGAACAGGTCAGGGCTGATGCCGGGCTTGACGATGGGCTCCTTGTCGGTGGCCAGGCTGCCCACGCTGAAGATGAACAGGTTGATGGCGTAAGCCAGCAACGACAGGCCGATGAGCACCTGGAAGGTACGCGGACGCAGCACCAGCCACACGCCCGATCCGGCCAACACACCGATGGCCAGGGAAATGACGAGCTCCATCAGTGCACCTCCCTGGATTGGGTGGCCAGCGCGATGTCGGCCACCTGAGCTGCTTCGCCCTCGATCGTCACGGCTTGCTGCCGACGCGCGCGCATCGACTGGTGGGCCAGCGAGCTCAGCAAGAGGAAGGTCGAGCCCACCACGACGGTGAACACGCCCAGGTCGAACAGCGCCGCCGACGGCACGTGCACCTCGCCCAGCACCGGCAGGTGCAAGTGCGCGGTGTGCGTGGTCAAGAAGGGGTACCCCACCGCCAGCGAGCCCAGGCCGGTGGCCAGGGCCACGAGCAGGCCGAAGGCGATCCAGCGCATGGGCCGCAAGCGCAGACGCGCCTCCACCCAGCGCGTGCCGCCCACCAGGTACTGCGCGATGAAGGCAATGGCCACCACCAGCCCGGCCACGAAGCCACCGCCCGGCTCGTTGTGCCCACGCATGAACAGGTGAAACGCAAACACCCCTGCCAGCGGCAACAACAAGCGCACCAGCACGGCTGGCACGGCCAGGTAAGGCGCGACAGCGTGGCCTTCGTCGTCAGGGTCGATCAGGTCGAGGCCAGGGTCGCGTGCGTTCATGCGCTGGGGCTGCGGCAGTTCGATGGACTCGGTGGCCGGCCGAAAGCGCCGCAGCAGCGCATACACCGTCAGGCCCACGATGCCCAGCACCGTGATCTCGCCCAGGGTGTCGAAGGCTCGGAAGTCCACCAGCATCACGTTGACGATGTTGGTGCCGCCGCCTTCGGGCAAGGCCTTTTCAATGAAGAAGGGGGAGATGCTCATGGGGGCATGGCGCGTGAGCAGCGCATACGACAGCGCGGCCAGCGCCAAGCCCACCAGCACGGACAGGGTGAGGTCACGCACGCGGCGCGACCAGTCGAGCACGCCCTGGTGCGGGGCCACGGTTTCGACCCGTGTGGGCATCCAGCGCAGCCCGAGCAGGAAGAGCACCACGGTCACCACCTCGACGGCGAGCTGCGTCAGGGCCAGGTCGGGCGCCGAGAACCACGCGAAGGTGATGCACAGCACCAGGCCCACCACGCCCAGCATGATCAGCGCCGCCAGCCGGTGAAACTTGGCCTGCCAGGCCGCGCCCACCGCGCAGAAAGCGCCAATGGCCCAAAGCACGACGAACTCGGGTGTCAGCGGCACGCGTTCGCGGTCGCCCCAAGCCAATGGCACGATCAGCGACGAGCCCACGCCCGCGAACAGCGCCACCGTCACCAGGGCCAGCATTTGCGGCTGCAATCGGCGGGTGCCCAGCAATCGCACGGCGCGGCGTGCACGGCCCGACAACCAGGCCACCAGCAACTCGAACACGCGCTTGCCTTGCAACCAGCCGAACCCCGGCACGCCACTGCCCCGTCGGGCCTTGAAGCGCCGCGCGAACAGCAGGTAGAGCACCAGCCCACCCACCGTGGCCACCAGGCTCATCATCAAGGGCGTGTTGAAGCCGTGCCAGACGGCCAGGCTGTACGCGGGCAGCACGCCGCCCACCACGGGCTTGGCTGCCATTGCCAGCACATCGCCCACCGACCACGCCGGCAGCGTGCCCACCACCACGCACAGCAGCACCAGCAGCTCCACCGGCACGCGCATCCAGTGCACGGGCTCGTGTGGCTGGCGCGGCAGGTTGCGCGAGGGCGGGCCAAAGAACACATCGTGCCCCAGGCGCAGCGAGTACACCACCGCGAAGACGCCGGCCAGCGTGGCCACCGCCGGCAAGGCCGTCTCCAGCCAGGGGTAGGTGTTGATGTAGACCGTCTCGGCGAAGAACATCTCTTTGGAGAGGAAGCCGTTGAGCAGCGGCACCCCGGCCATGGCCGCGCTCGCCACGATGGCCAGCGTGCCGGTGATGGGCATGCTGGCGAACAAGCCGTCCAGGCGCCGCATGTCGCGCGTGCCGGTCTCGTGGTCGATGATGCCCACCGACATGAACAGCGAGGCCTTGAAGGTCGCGTGGTTGAGCATGTGGAACACCGCGGCCACGGCGGCCAGCGGGCTGTTCATGCCCAGCAGCAGCGTGATCAGCCCCAGGTGGCTGAGCGTGGAGTACGCCAGCAGGCCCTTGAGGTCGTTCTGGAACATGGCCACAAAAGCGCACAGCAGCAGCGTGACCAGGCCCGCGCCGCCCACGATCCAGAACCACATCTCGGTGCCGGCGAGGGTCGGCCACAGCCGGGCCAGCAAGAACACACCGGCCTTGACCATCGTGGCCGAGTGCAGGTAGGCCGACACCGGCGTGGGCGCGGCCATCGCGTGCGGCAGCCAGAAGTGAAAAGGGAACTGCGCGCTCTTGGTCAACGCGCCCAGCAGGATCAGGACCAGCGTGAGCGGGTACAGCGCATGGGCACGAACCTGGTCACCCGCCTGCAGCACGCGCTCGAGCTCGAAGCTGCCGACGATGTGCCCCAGCAGCAGCACCCCCGCCAGCAGCGCCAGCCCACCCGAAGCGGTGACGGTGAAGGCCATGCGAGCGCCCCGGCGCGCGTCCTTTCGGTGCGTCCAGTAGCCGATCAGCAGGAAGCTGAAGATGCTGGTGAGCTCCCAGAACACCACCAGCTGCACGAGGTTGCCAGAAACCACCACGCCCAGCATGGCGCCCATGAAGCCCAGCAGCAGCGAGTAAAAGCGCGCCGCCGGGTCTTCTGGAGAGAGGTAGTAACGCGCGTAGATGACCACCAGCAGGCCCATGCCGCTGACCAGCATCGCGAACATCCACGCAAAGCCATCGAGCCGCACGACCACGTCCACCCCCAGCGTGGGCAACCACGACAGGCGCTCGGTGAGCACCTGACCGGCTTCGACCGAGGGGTAGAGCAAGGCCAGCGGCACCGCCACGGCGAGCATGACGAGCGCCGCCCACAGCGACTCAACGTTGCGGGCGTTCGTTGGCAACACCGCTGCAACGGCGCTGCCAACAAAAGGCAGGAGGACGAGCAAAAGCAGTGACATGCCCCGAGTCTAACGACAGGGGCCGCTCACACCGCCTCCCGCCGGATCAGACCCCGTGGTCCTTCAACCAATCAAAGGCCAGCTTCTGCGCATACGTGGCCGCCACCTTGTCGTAGGTCGGACGGTAGTCGGCGTTGAAGCCGTGGTCCACGTTCGGGAACACGACGATCTCCGAGCCGCTGCCCGACTTGTTGATGCCCGCGCGCATCTGGTCCACCACGGGCTGAGGGATGTAGGCGTCCTTGCCCGAGTACAGGCCCAGCACCGGCACCTTGATCTGCTCGGCGATGTCGATCGGGTCATGCGGCTTGATGTCCGACTTCATGCCCGCCAGCAGGCCGTAGTAGGCCACCGCGGCCTTGAGCTGGGGGTTGTGCTTGGCGTAGATCCAGGCGGTGCGGCCACCCCAGCACCAGCCGACCAGGCCCACGCGCTTGGTGTCGGCCTGCTTGCTGGCGCCAGCAAAGGCCACCGCCGCATCCAGGTCGGCACACACCTGGGCGTCCGGCACCTTGGAGACCACCTCGGAGAGGATCTGGCCGATGTCGGTCATCTTGGAGACGTCGCCCTGGCGCGCGAACATCTCGGGCGCGATGGCGTAGTAGCCGGCCTTGGCGTAACGACGGCACATGTCCTGGATGTGCTCGTGCACGCCGAAGATCTCCTGCACCACCAGCACCACGGGGTACTTGCCCGGCTTTTTGGGCACAGCGCGATAACCCGGGATGGCGCCGCCGGCCACAGGGATCTTCACCTCGCCCGCAATCAGGCCCTTGTCGTCCGTCTTGATGGCCTGGGCCAGCACGGGTTGGGCCGCCACGGCGAAACCACTGGCCAGGGCGGTGACCACGAAACCACGGCGCGACAGGCCGTTGTCAGCGCTGTTCAGGTGAGTCTGGGGGTTCTGGAAGTCGAGCGGCTTGACGCCGTAGTCCATCAGCTTCATGGGGTCCTCTGTGTGTTGATTGCGGGGGGAGGGAGCGCCGATCCTGCCCGAGAAGGGCGCATCGGTCTCGGTGCGTGCAGCATGGCCCCAGAGGGCCTGGGGCATCAGCTGCCCAGCGCCTTGGCGATGTCGGCGTCCAGGGCCTTGGGGGTGTCCGTGGGGGCATAACGCCCCAGCACCTGACCGTCGCGGCCGATCAGGAACTTGGTGAAGTTCCATTTGATGGCCTTGGTGCCCAGGATGCCCGGGGCTTCTTTGACCAGCCACTGGTAGAGCGGGTGGGCGCCTGTGCCATTGACATCGACCTTGCTCATCATGGGGAAGCTCACCCCATAGTTGAGCTGGCAGAACGAGGCGATGTCACCGTCGCTGCCAGGGTCTTGCGAGCCAAACTGGTTGCAAGGAAAGCCCAGGATCACCAGCCCCTGGTCCTTGCGGGCCTGCCACAGCTTTTCCAGGCCCTCGAACTGAGGCGTGAAGCCGCACTTGCTGGCCGTGTTGACGATCAGGATCACCTTGCCGCGCAAGTCAGCCAGCTTGACGGGCTGGCCGGTGATCGAGGTGGCTTCGAAGTCGTAAACAGTTGGCATGGCGGTGTTTGATTGCACAAAATTGAAAGCCATCCTAAACGCAAGCAGATTCCCCAATTGAAAGCACGGGTAAGCCCGGCCTGACATGGATGGTCAAGCGAGTCGAAATTCCCTAACATGGTTTGCTCGGGAAATCACCCCGTCAAAAGGGTGGTCCACGGCCCATAGGAAAACGAGGAGCCCGCCATGCCCCAGGTCCTGCCCGCCCGCCACGCCGACGCACCCCGTCGTTCCCTGCCCATGGGGATCTCCGAGTCCATGTCCGACGACAACCAACGCCTCCTCGAAGAACTGCACGCCCGCCAGGACGCCCTGGACCAGCAGACCCAATTGATGCGCCAGTTGCAGGTTGCCCTGCAGCGAGCCCAAGCCACCAACCAGGAGCTGGCCTTGGTGGCCGACCGCGTCACCGACGCCATCCTGATCTGCGACGCCAACCGCTGCATCAGCTGGGTCAACCCGGCCTTCACGCGGCTGACCGGCTTCACCCTGACCGAGTGCCACGGCCAGTTGCCCGAAGAGCTGCTCAGCGGCCCGCACACCGACGCCGCCGTCGTCGCGCAGATCAACCAGAACCTGGCCCAAGGCGCCAGCGTCGAGCGCCTGGAGGTCTGCCACCACCGCAAGGACGGCGAGCCCTTCTGGGTGCGCCGCTCGGTGCAGCCCGTGCACGGCCCCGAGGGCCAGATCAGCCGCTACATCGAGGTGCTGACCGACATCACCGAGCCACGCCGAGCCGAGGCCGAACACGCCCGCCGCCTGGAGGCCGAAGTGGCCCTGGCTGGCAAGGTCGAGTTCCTGGGCCGCATGAGCCACAGCATGCGCTCACCGCTCAACGCCATCCTGGGCTTCACGCAGCTGCTGGACATGGCCGACCTGCAGCAGCTGCCCGAAAGCCAGCGGCGCCACCTGCAGCACATCGCCACCGCGGGTCACCAGATGCTGTCCCTGCTGGACCAGGCACTGGAGTTCGCTCAGCTCGACGACAAGGCCGTGGGCATCCGCCCTCAGCGCGTGGAAGTGGCCGTGCTGCTGCGCGAGATCCGCGCCGCGCTCGAAGACGAGGCCAAGGCCCAATCCATCACCCTGGTGATCGACTGCCCGCCCATGACCGCCTGGGCCGATGGCCAGCACACCCGCTCCATCCTGACCAACCTGGTGCGCAACGCCATCCAGTACAGCTCCGAGGGCTCGACGGTCTGGCTGACCGGCAAGCCTGCGGCAGACGAGCGCATGGGCGTCGTCGAGGTGCGCGACCAGGGTTTCGGCATCGACCAGGGCGACCTGCCACGTCTCTTCCAGCCCTTCACCCGGCTTGACTCCTCGCGCGGGCGCCACCATGGCAACGGCCTGGGCCTGGCCGTGTCTCAGCGCCTGGCCGAGCTCATGCACGGCCGCATCGAGGTGACCAGCACGCTGGGCCACGGCTCGATCTTCGCCCTGCACCTGCCACTGGCCGAAGCGCAGGGCGTGGGCCGCCCGGTGGGGCGCGGCCAGGAGCCGGCCGTCATGCTGCCGCCGCTGCGCATCGTGCACGTCGAGGACAACGCGCTCAACCGCAGCCTGGTCGAAGCCGTGTTCGCAGCCTACCCGCAGGTGCGCTTGTTTTCGGCCGAAAGCGCCGCCGAAGGCATGGCCGCGATCGAGTCTCACCGCCCGGACGTCGCGCTCATCGACATCAACCTGCCCGACGGCTCGGGCCTGGACATGTGCCGCAAGCTGCGCGCGCAAACCGAGTTCCGCAAGCTGCCGCTGCTGGCCCTGAGCGCCGACGCCCTGCCCGACCACATCGCGCGCGCGCTGCAGACCGGCTTCAACCACTACCTGGTCAAGCCACTGCAGATCCCGCGTTTGCTGGGCATTTTGTCGACGCTGCCGACGCAGCAGGCGGCGCCGCCAACGCGCTGAGCCCGCACGGCCCCGAGCGTCCAGGCAGGCGATGCCGGTGCTGCCTGGGTTGGGGCGGCCTCAGTCCGCGCCCAGCTTCTCGGCCGTCCAGCGCAACAGGTCCAGCCACATCTGCCGCATCTCGGCGGCCTGCGGCGTGCGCAGCGCGCTGTTGAGCTCGATGGTCACCACCGGCAGCTTCTTGTGAACCCCGCCGTAATTGCCCAGGCTGCCCGGGAAGATGCCGACCTGGTCCAGGTACAAGCGGCCCAGGCGCTGGGGCGGCACGTGGGGGCCGTCGAAATCGAGCACCCCGTAAGGCGCGTGAACGGCCACGATCAGGTCGGGCTTCCAGCGCGCCATTTCTTCGTGCAACCACTGTGATTCGGGTTCGGACAAGGCCTTGGGGCCAGGAAAGCGGCGCGGGTCGGAGCCTGTGCGCTTGGCCCAGTAGTGCGGTGCCTCCTTGTCCCATTGGGGCGTGGGGAAGTTGCGGTTGAGGTCCACGCCCCGGGCGTTCGTGCGGGTGGGCTTGTCCTTGAGCATGCCGTCGGGGTTCATCAGCGGCACGAAACGCCAGTGGATGTTCGAAGGCGTCAGCAGGGCCTGGTCGATCCAGTGGAGCACCAGCGAGCTCGACGAAGGCTCGTCGCCATGGATACCGCCCACCACCAGCACCTTCAGGCGCGCCTGCGGGGCCACCACGTCACGCTGGAAAATGGGCGTGCCGCGCACCGAAGCGCCCGGCCCTGCCTGCAACTCGGCTCGGACGCACAAAGGGCGCGAGACGTTGGGCAGGCGGCGCACCATCTGCGCGCACAGCTCGGTCGCCGTGCGCACGCCACCGGCCGGCTCTGCCACCGAAGCGGCGGGTTTGCGCTGGGGCGCCACGGCGGAGGGGCCGGCCCAACTCAGGCAGGCAAACAACGCGAGGCAAGGAGCAAGGAGCTTGGGAATCGATCGCATGCGGCCATCATGCCCCAGGCCAAGCGGCACCGCCGCAGCGGCAGGCTCAGCGCGCCAGCGACTTCAGCGCCAGCTTGATGCCGTCGCTCACCGAGACCTCGGCGGGCAATTGCTTGAGCGCAGCCTGGGCTTCTTTCTCGGAGTAGCCCAGGGCGATCAGGGCTTGCAGGATGTCTGCCTGGTGGTCGGACGTGGCGCTCCAACCCGGGGCCGTCAGCACCGGCGCCAGCTTGCCCTTGAGCTCCAGCAGCAGCCGCTCGGCCGTCTTTTTGCCCACACCCGGCACCTTGACCAGGCGGGAGGTGTCTTGCGCCGACACGGCGGCTGCGAGCTCGTCGGTGCTCAGACCCGACAGCAGCGCCAGCGCGATGCGCGGGCCCACGCCACTGATCTTGATGAGCTCGCGGAAGGACTCGCGCTCACCGGCCGTCAGGAAACCGAACAGCAGTTGCGCGTCTTCCCGGACGATGAACTGCGTCAGCAGTGTGACCTGGCCACCGGTGTCGGGCAGGTTGTAGAAGGTGCTCATGGGCACCTGGACTTCGTAGCCCACGCCATGCACGTCAACGAGGACGTGAGGTGGGGCCTTGCCGGCGAGCACGCCAACCAAACGGGAAATCATCGGATCAGGTCAGCGGCGGTCAGCAAAGGTCAACGGCGGAACAGACCCAGGCGCTGCGCTTCCAGTGCGGCTTCGGCGCGCGAGGACACGTTGAGCTTGCGGTAGATCTGCTTGACGTAGTCGGCGATGGTGTGGCGCGACAGGTTGAGCTGCTGGCCGATTTCCGGCAGCGTGAAGCCCTTGGCCACGCGCAGCAGGACCTCGTTTTCGCGGTCGGTGAGCTGCACGTGCGGGGTGACCGTGTCGGGCTGGTGCACCGGCTGCAGGCGGGCCTGGGCCGTGAAGTACTGAATCACGCGGCGGGCGATGGAGGGCGACAGGGGGGGCTCACCCTGGGCGATGCGCTGGAGCTGCTCGGCCAGTTGCTCGCGCGACTGCTCCTTGAGCAGGTAGCCGAAGGCGCCGGCCTGCAGGGCGGGGAAGAGGTGATCGTCGTCGTCGTGGATGGTGACCACCACCGACTGCACGTCGGGTTGCTTTTCGCGCAGGGCCTGCACCACCTCGACGCCGGAGCCGTCGGGCAGCCCCAGGTCGACCATGGCGACGTCAAAGCGCACGGCGTTGACCAGCTCCAGCGCGTCGTGGATGCGCGCGCTCTCGCTGATCTGGGCACCCGGGAACACCTGCAGCGCCAGCGTCTTGAGCCATGCCCGGATTTCAGGAAGGTCTTCGAGGAGGAGGATTTGCTTCATGGTTTCAGGGGCCTCACTGCGCTTGCGCTAAAAGATACTGCGCTCATTGTCCACGCGAACCGGGCTGCGCGCCAGAAGACAGGCCTTCCAGCGCCCCACGGGGCGGCAAGACCTGTTGCATTGCGGCGATTTCCAGCGGCAGGGTCAGGCGGATGACGGTGCCAAAACCCGGCCCGGACTCGACCAGGCACTGCCCGCTGAGCTGTTTGGCGCGGTGCTTCATGCTGGTCATGCCGTGGCCGCGGTCCAGGCGACCATCGAGCTCCATCGGGATGCCTTTGCCATTGTCCTGGATGACCAGGGTGAAGACGTGGTGCTCCAGGTCGACATCCGCCGAAATGATCACGTGCGACGCGCTGCTGTGCTTGATGATGTTGCTGACCGCCTCGCGCAGGATGCGGGTTGTCTGCACGTAGGTGCGCGAAGACAGGGGTTCTTCGATGACGTCGTTGGGGTTGCGCCATTCGCATTCGATGCCGGCTTCGCCCAGGCGCTGCACCACCTCGCTGCGCCAGTCGGCCAGCGAATCGGAGAGCACCCGGGGCTTGCCGGTCAGGCCGCGCACCGACAGGCGCATCTCTTCCAGGGCTTCGCGCGCCAGGGTGGAAATGCGGTCGTTGTCCGAGGTGTGCACGATGGTCAGCAGCTTGGCACCCAGGTCGTCGTGCAGGTCGCCGGCGATGCGCTTGCGCTCTTTCTCGGCGATCTGCTCGATGCGCAGCTCGGCGATCTGGTTGAAGTTGCGCTCGATCTCGACGCTGATTTCCTGAACGCGGCGCTCCAGGTGCAAACGTGCCCCCTCGGCCGACTGCAGGGCCCGCACGTAGACCTGAATCAGGCGCACGCCCACAGCGGCGTAAAGCAGCGGCAGCACGAAGTGGGTGATGTGCAGGCCGCCGCTTTGCAAGAGGCCGTTCTGGTAGGACAGCTCGATGCCCAGCACCGCCGCCACCACGCCCAGGGCCACGCTCATCATCCAGAACTCGGAGCGCCGAGCCTGGGCCGCCAGCCACAGGAAGTAGCCGATGGCCACGAACAGCTCGAGCGTGAACACGACGAACCAAACGCGCGAGACCAGGAAGATGCGGTTTTCGCCCAGCAGCAGCAGGCTCAGCGGCAACAGCAGGCACTGGGCCCACAGCAGCAAGTTGATGCGATCGACCCAGACGCGCTCACTGCCCGGGCGCACGCCTGCACCGGCGTACCCCAGCAGGAACTTGACGGCAAAGGCGTTGAGCGGCCCCATCATGATGGCGATGAAGACCTCCATGGCGTCGTTGGGCACGGGCAACTCACCGCGCCAGAAGCGCCCGGTCATCACCGACCAGCCCATGGTCAGCAGGCCGAAGTACAGCAGGTAGTTGAGCTTGCGCACCCAGGCCAGGCCCAGGGCGAACACGCCCATGACGACCAGCACCCCGCCCATGATCTGCGACAGGGTGAGCGTCCAGAAGGTGGAGTCTTCGGCGGCTTCCTGCACCTCGGCGAGGGTGCCGACCTGCACAGCGGCCAGCCCACCTGCTCGCTGGCGAGCGCTGACGTGGCCAATCGGGTAGCCCACGATCTTGACGTCCAGGTTGTTGTCTCGCTCGCGCAGCAGGTTGGAGGTCAGTGCCACCACGTGCGAGCTGAAGCACTGGCGGGTGTAGGGCTCGCTCATGCGGCCGCTGCGGTAGAGCAGCACGCCATTGAGGTGCACCTCCACACTGGAGCAGGCGCGATCGATCAATGCACCCAGCACCTGTTCCTTGGGCGGCTGCTTGAGCAGGTCGAAGTGAAAGCGGTACCAGACGGCCCCCTTGTGGCCGGGCTGCGAGCGCGACCACTCGTCCGGCAGGGCCACCAGCTGGCCACTCGATCCATCCGGGAAGCGCGGGGCATCGCTGCGCACGGCCCAGGCCTGCGTCAAAGGCTGCAACGCACCATCGAGCACCTGTCGGGCCCCCGGCTGGCTCAGGCGGGTGGCTTCCTGGTTCAACACGACCAGGGCCAGCGCCACCAGCAAGGCCAGCGACAGCCCCAACACCACCCACAGGCGAAACGGCCCCGGGAAGGCGCTGCCGCCGGATGCAGCGGACAGGGCAGGATCTGCCGACGACTCGGCGGCAGAGGAGGGATCGACGGGGGCTTGTTCCCGCGAGGAAGAGCGGCCGCGAAACGGCCACCAGCGATGCGTCACGTTCAAGGGGGACTCCACAAGCCCAGGGCGCACCAGGAGGCACGAACCCAAAGATCGGTCATTTTCGCAAGAGAAGTCACACGTGGGGCACCCGGAGAAGCGACAATTTGCCAGCTTTTCTGAACGGATCTGCCCCACCCATGCAACTCAGGCACAGCTTAGCCCCTGCGGACAACACCCGGCTGGCCCATTTGTGCGGCCCGCTCGACGCGCACCTGCGCACCATCGAGGCCGCCTTCCACGTCACCCTGCACCGGCGGGGCGAACGCTTTCGCATCGACGGGGCACGGGGCACACCCCAGCAGGTCGCCGACCTGCTCGACAGCCTGTACGCCCGCAGCGACCGCGCGCTCAGCGCCGAGATGGTGCAGTTGGCGGTGGCCAGCGCCTTGCGCGAGGCGGCGCCTGCGCGCAAGCCGGCCGCGCGCCAGGCCGGCGCCCTCGACGACCTGCCTGTGGCCGATCCGGGAGAAGGCGCCGAAGGCGGCGCCCACGGCCCCACCCTGCACACCCGCCGCACCGACTTGCAGGGCCGCACGCCCAACCAGGTCAGGTACCTGCAGCAGATCCTGGCCCACGACCTGACCCTGGGCATTGGTCCGGCCGGCACCGGCAAGACCTTCCTGGCCGTGGCCTGTGCGGTCGACGCGCTCGAGCGCAGCGCCGTGCAGCGCATCATCCTCACCCGCCCGGCGGTCGAGGCTGGCGAGCGCCTGGGCTTCCTGCCCGGTGACCTGACGCAAAAAGTCGACCCCTACCTGCGCCCGCTGTACGACGCGCTGTACGACCTCATGGGGTTCGATCGCGTCACCAAGGCCTTCGAGAAGGGCCTCATCGAGATCGCGCCGCTGGCCTTCATGCGCGGGCGCACGCTCAACCACGCCTTCATCATCCTCGACGAGGCGCAGAACACCACCCCCGAGCAGATGAAGATGTTCCTCACCCGCATCGGCTTCGGCTCGCGCGCGGTGGTGACCGGCGACGTCAGCCAGATCGACCTGCCGCGCGGCGCGCGCTCGGGCCTGATCGAGGCCGAGCGCATCCTCAAACGGGTCAAGGGCGTGGCCTTCACGCGCTTTGACACCTCCGACGTGGTGCGCCACCCACTGGTCGCCCGCATCGTGGCGGCTTACGACGCCGATCAGGCCGGCTCGCCGGCCGATGCACGCCCAGGCTCGCCAGCTACGCCGCTCACCACCCCGGACGAGCCGACCGCCGAGCCCGCTCGTCGCCGCCCCCCACGCAAGACCGCCCCATGAAGCCCACCCTGTCCCTGAGCCTGCAATTCGCCGACAAGCGCCACAAAGACACCCTGGCCCGCCACAAGGTGGCGCGCTGGATCAAGGCCGCGCTCGAGGCCGATGCCGAGATCGCCGTGCGCCTGGTCGATGCCGAAGAGGGCCAGGCCCTGAACCGCGACTTCCGCAAGAAGGACTACGCCACCAACGTGCTGACCTTCGACTACGCGCAAGAGCCAGTGGTGATGGCCGACCTGATCATCTGCGCCCCCGTGATCGAGCAGGAAGCCCTGGAGCAGGGCAAGAGCCTGGAAGCCCATTACGCGCACATGCTGGTGCACGGCACCCTGCACGCACAGGGCTGGGACCACATGAAGAAGAAAGAAGCCGAGGCCATGGAAGCGCGGGAGCGCGAGATCCTGGCGGCGCTGGGTTTTGAGGACCCGTACGCGGTCTGATGGTTCGCCACCACTGCGCGCCCCGCATGCGATTTGCCCAGGGAAAACCGTCGACATTTGGTGGACGCCGCCTGACTGACAAGGGCTTGACCCATTCAAAAAAGGTCACAAGCCAGCTCCGAATATTCGCGACGGAGCTCACCCCTGCTGGGCGCCACGGGCTGGCTGCTCAAGCCCCTTGGCGGCGCGTGATCAAGCAAGCCTCACATCAATTCGCGTGAGGTCGCCATGGCCGTCATCGAAACACGGGCTGCGCACGCTGACGGCGGGCAAGTTGCACCGCATGCCGTCAAACATGCGGTGATGTCGCCGCGCTGCAACGGGAGTTGGGCAACGCAGCCATCGAAGCGGCACGCGCCGGCCCCGACGGCCCCCAGATCAAAATGTTCTGAATTCGCCAGCTTTTTCACTTAACCAGCCGGCGGCAAAAGCCGAAACACTGGTCCTGCGGGGTGAATCGTGGCAGTTTAGAGGCGCCCCCTCGCCTGGGATCCGTCCAGCCGCCCTTCGCGCATCTGCATCAGGTCGACGCCACGGTCCGACAGGCACAAGAGTGCGACATGTGTCGCTTTCAGCCAGTCAAAAGGACACGAACATGGCCCTGATCCGCAAGTCCCGCAGCCCGGAAGACACCCCCACGTTGCATGCCATCCCCGCAGGCGTGAGCCGCTCCGCCGCGCGGGATGCAGACGCCCAGCGCAAACGCGCGCGAACCCTGGCCAAGCAGCAGCAGGCCTCGGAACGCGTGGCGGCGGCGGCCTCCGAGCTGTCGGCGGGCATCAACGAAGCGTCTTCTGCTGCCGAGGAGCTGCGGCGCGCGGCTGGCCAGATCGCCACGGGTGCCGAAGAGGCCTCTGGTGCAGCGCAGGAATCGCTGGCTGCAATCAACCAGGTCGGTGGCGCCATCACCCGACAACTCGCCGCGGTGAACCAGGCCCAGCGCACCGCCGAGGGCGTGCGCGCCATGGCGGGCACCATCAACGAAGAGGTCACCAGCACCATCCACAACGTCAAGATCGCGGCGGACCGGCAGGCCGAGTCGGTGAAGATGGTGGCCGAGCTGGAGCGCCAGGCCTCGAACATCGGCGAGATCGTCAAGGCCGTGGCCCGCATCGCCGACCAGACCAACTTGCTGGCTTTGAACGCCGCCATCGAGGCCGCGCGCGCCGGCAAACACGGCAAGGGCTTCGCGGTGGTGGCAGACGAGGTGCGGACCTTGGCAGAAAGCTCGGAAAAGAGCGCCAAGCAGATCCAGGAACTCGTCGGGCAGATCCAGTCCGAGGTCAAGGTGATCGCCGATGGCATCAACACCACCTCCGAGACCATCAAGGCCGAGGTGGACAAGAGCGCAGCGATCACGCAGCAGCTCGAGCGCATCCGGGTCGACGCCGCAGAGATCGTCGCGGGCGCCGCCGAGATCGCATCGGCGGCTTCGCAAAGCAACATCGCTGCCCAACAGGCGCAGCAAGGCGCCGAGCAGATCGCGTCGGCCGCACAGGAGCAGTCTTCGGCCTGTGAAGAGGCCAACAAGACCGTGGGCGAGCAGACCGTGGCCCTGGCCGAATGCGAGCAGACCGCGCAAGCCTTGTCGGACCTGTCGGATGAGCTGAAGAACTCGACCGACATCGGCAAGAGCGCCGAAGAGGTGGCGAGCTCTGCCGAAGAGCTCTCGGCCGTGGTGCAGGAGCTCTCTCGCTCGGCCAACCAGATCATGGTGGCGCTCGAGCAGATCCGCAAGGGCGCCCAGGGCCAGGCCGCAGCCACCACACAATCGGCCGCAGCCGTGACCCAGATCGAAAAGGGTGCACAGATCGCGGAGAGCCGCGCCACGCAGGCCAATGAGCGCGCCGCCACCATCAAGGCACTGATGGCCGAGAACAAGGCCAACATCGACAACCTGGTGGGCGGCATCTCGAGCGGCGTGAGCGCCACGCGCGAAAGCATCCGCCAGATCAAGGACCTGGAGCTGGTCTCGCGCAAGATCGACAAGATCGTGGACGCCATCACCCAGGTCTCCATCCAGACCAACATGCTGGCCGTCAACGGCAGCATCGAAGCCGCACGCGCCGGCGAGTACGGCAAGGGCTTCGTGGTGGTGGCCACCGACATCCGCAACCTGGCCCACGACTCTGCCGAGAACGCCGATCGCATCAAGGACATGGTCAAGGCCATCCAGGACCAGATCGGCATGGTCGGTCGCGACCTGGGCGAGATCATGAACACCTCGGTCAGCGAGGTCGACAAGGCCCGCTCCATCACCGCCAACCTGATCGACATCGAAAGCAAGGTCAGCCAGGTCGAGCAAGGCAACCAGGAGGCCGTGTCGGCCGCCCAGGAAATCGCCGCTGCGCTGGCCCAGATCAAAGTGGGCGTGGAGCAGGTTTCTGCCGCCGCGGCCCAGGCCGAGAAATCGGCCGAGCAGGCATCGGCCGCCGCCAGGCAACAAGCCCAGGGCGCAGAAGAGCTGTCTGCGGCGATCGAAGAGATCGCTTCGCTGGCCGACGAGTTGCAAAGCAACTGACATGGGGCGCGGCGCCACGCATCCGGCGCGACGCTGCACACACCTCGAACAACCATGAAGGTGCCCCATGAGCGACCCCGATCTTTCGAACGAAGACGCCGGCCCTGAAGCCGACGTGAGCGATGTCCAGGCCAACCAGTACGTGACTTTCTCGGTGGCTGGCGAGATGTTTGCCGTGCCGATGGGCCCCGTGCAAGAGATCATCCGCATGCCCGAGGTGGCGCAACTGCCCCTGGCGCCTGCGGTGCTGGACGGGCTGGCCAACCTGCGGGGGCGCGTGCTGCCCATCATCAACTTGCGGCGGCTGTTTGGCTGCCCCGTGCAAGCCCACGACGACGCCACCCGGGCCGTGGTCATCCAGATCGGTCAGCCACTGGGCTTCGTGGTCGACCACGTGGCCAGCGTTCTCAACGTCGAGGCCGGTGAACTCGAGCCCGCCAGCGCCATCCAGAGCGTGGTCGCGACCGACTACCTCACGGGCGTGATCAAGCGAGCACGCGCCGATGGTGGCCACGACCTGATGATGGTGCTGGACTTCGAGCGACTGGTGTCAGCCCATTTCAGCCAGCTCGATCGCCTGCGCCACGATGACGGACGCGCCGCTTCCGCGAACCAGGTGGGCCTGGGTGATGCCGATGCCTTGGTGGACGAAGAACAGGGCTCGGACGAGCTGCGCCTGGTGTCGTTCTCGGTGGCAGGCCAGGAATACGGGATCGACATCGCCGATGTGCAGGAGATCGTGCAGGTGCCCGAGCGCATCTCGGCACTGCCCAACGTGCCTTCGCACGTGCTGGGCCTGATCTCGCTGCGCCAGCGCCTGTTGCCCCTGGTCAGCCTGCGTGGCTTGTTCGGCTTGCCTGACCTCGACCACAGCGAGAGCCACCGCATCGTGGTCATCGCCCTGCCGGGCGGCGCCCAGGTGGGCCTGGTCACCGACTCGGTCAAGGAAGTGCTGAGCGTGCCAGCCAGCCAGGCCGATGCCATGCCCGGGATCCTGGCGCAGGACGAGCGCATGCAGGAGTTCTCGTCCATCTGCCGGCTCGATGGCGGCAAGCGCCTGCTGTCGATCATCTCGACCACGCGCCTGCTGGGCCTGTCCGGCATGAAGGCGGCGCTCACCGCCATCGAAACCATGGCGCAGTCGCCTTCGCAAGCCTTGCCTGACCCTGCTGCCCGCACCGAGGAGAACACCATGCAAGCAGCCCGCACCGGCGCCGATGCTGCCGCCACGGCCGACGACACCGACGACGACACCCAGGTGGTCATCTTCCGCCTGGCCAACGAGGAATTCGGCGTGCCCATCATGAGCGTGCAGGAGATCGTGCGCGTGCCCGAGAGCCTGACGCGCGTGCCCAAGACTCCGCACTTCGTCGAAGGCGTCATCAACCTGCGCGGCACCGTGCTGCCGGTCATCGACCAGCGCACCCGACTGGGCATGGACGCCATCGAGCGCCACGACGGTCAGCGCATCATGGTCTACCTGCTCGGTGGCGTGCGCACCGGCTTCATCGTCGACTCGGTGGCCGAGGTGCTGCGCATCCCCAAGGGCCAGATCGCGCCGTCGCCCGAGATGTCTCATGAACAGGTGCGACTGATCCGCCAAGTGGCCAAGCTCGACGGTGATCGCCGCCTGGTGATGTTGATCGATCCGACGCAGCTGCTGCAAGGCTCAGAGCTGCGCGACATCGGCCAGGCCATGGCCAAGCAGCCCCACCACGCCACCACCTCGGTGGCCAAGGCAGCCTGATCAAGCCCCGAGGAGGACACGCCCATGCCCAAGGTGCTGGTGGTTGACGACTCTGCGCTGATGCGCCGCCTGATCACGGGTGTGCTCAACGAGGCAGGACATGAAACCCTGACCGCCATGAACGGCGCCGAAGGGGTGGAAAAGCTCGTGGCCTGGCAACCCGACGTGGTGACGCTGGACATCAACATGCCCAACATGGATGGGCTCACGGCGCTGTCGCTGATGATGGCAGCACGGCCCACGCCGGTGATCATGGTGTCGTCCCTGACCGAGCAAGGTGCACTGGCCACCTTCGAGGCGCTGGCCTTGGGTGCGGTGGACTTCATCACCAAGCCGGGCGGCACCATCTCGCTGAGCATCGACGACATCCAGCAGCAGCTGCTGGCCAAGATCGCGGCAGCCCTGGGCGCCCACCCACGCCATCAGGCGCCAGGGAGCACGGCCCGGACCCGGCGCCGGATCAACGACAGCGCCAGCACCACGCCTGCGCCGAGCCCCGCCAGACAGGCGACATCACGCCACATCGCAGCCCGCTCCGTTGGAACGCGTCACGCAGGCGATTCGGACCCATCGGGCAAGACCGCGGCAGCAGATCGACAGGCAGATCCTGGTGAGCAGGCAGCAGGCCTCGTGATCATCGGCGTTTCGACCGGCGGCCCGCGCACGCTCGAAGACATCCTGCCCGCGCTGCCAGCCGACTTCCCCTGCCCCGTGGTCGTGGCCCAGCACATGCCAGCCAACTTCACCGATGCCTTCGCACGCCGCATGGACCGCCTGTGCCAGTTGCACGTGCGCGAGGTCAGCAACGCCATGCCGCTGGAAGCCGGGCAGGTCTACATCGGCATGGGCGGCACCGACATGATCGTCATGGAGCGCCTGGGACGACTGGTGGTGGCGCCCAAACCGGAATCGCCCGACCACCCCTGGCACCCGTCCGTGGACGTGCTCGTCAACAGCGCCATGCGCCACCTCGAACCCAGCCAGATCACCGGCGTTCAGCTGACGGGCATGGGCGATGACGGCGCACGCGCGATGACCGAGCTCAAGCAACGCGGCGGTCGAACCATCGCCGAGGCCGAATCGACCGCCGTGGTATTCGGCATGCCCAATGAACTCATCCAGCGGGACGGCGCCACCGTGGTGCTGCCCTGCCACCAGGTGGCCCGTCAGCTGATCGGCTGGCTGCACCGCAAGGAAAGGACCCGCCATGGGACTGCGAAGAGCCACTGACGGCGGTGGCTTGCGCCCCGTCGCACCACGCGAATACCCGCGCGACACCGAGGGCCTGATCCTGCAGCTGCAGGACCCGGACCCTGCGGTGCGGCGTTGGGCCGCACGCGACCTGGCCATCCACCCACACGCGGTACCGGCCTTGAGCGATCACCTGGCCAAAGAGCCTGATCACGCGGTGCGCGAGGTGATCCTCACCACGCTGAGCGTGCTCGGTGGCGACGACGTCGTCGCAGGGCTGGTGCCCTTGCTGCGCAGCGAAGACCCCGGCCTGCGCAATGGCGCCATCGAGGTGCTGTCGGAGCTGCCCGACGAGGTGGCGCCCCACATCGACGAACTGCTGGGAGACCCCGATGCCGACGTGCGCATCTTCACGCTCAACGTGCTGAACATGCTCAGCCACCCCCGCGTTGGCAAGTGGTTGAGCCAGGTCTTGCGCAACGACCCGCACGTCAACGTGGTGGCCGCAGCGCTGGAAGCAGCCACCGAAGCCGGTTCGCCGGAAACCCTGCCTGCCATCGCGCAGGCACGTCAGCGCTTTGCCGACGACCCCTTCATCGGGTTCGCAGCAGACCTGGCCCAGCAAAGAATCGAGTCGGCATGAAAGCGGCAACCTTGCCCAAGCCCTCGATCAACGAGGCCGACTTCGAGAAATTCCGCGAGTTTTTCTACCGCAAGACGGGCATCCAGTTCGACCACACCAAGCGCTACTTCGTGGACAAGCGCCTGATCGATCGCATGGAGGCCACCGGCTGCGAGAACTTCCGCAGCTACTTCGTCAAGTTGCGCTTCGAAACCAGCGGCGAAGAGATGCAGGCCCTGGTCAACGCGATGACGGTCAACGAGACCTACTTCTTTCGCGAGGCCTACCAGTTCGACTGCCTGGTCAACCACATGCTCGACGAGGTCGCCAAAAAGCGCCGCAAAGGTTCGCGCATCCGCATCTGGTCGATCCCGTCCTCCACAGGTGAAGAACCCTACTCGGTGGCCATCTACCTGCTCGAGCGCTGGGCCCAGATCGAAGACTACGAGGTCGAGATCATGTCCTCCGACATCGACACCTCGGTGCTGCAAGCCGCCCAGCGTGGCGTGTACTCCGACCGCTCGGTGTCCAACCTGCCCAAGGCCTACCTCAACAAGTACTTCAAAAAGCGTGGCGACGGCGACTGGCAGTTGTCGCGCGACATCGTGGACGTCGTCGACTTCAGCCGTGTCAACCTGAGCGATCCGCAAGACACCAAGCGGTTTCGCGACATCGACATCATCTTCTGTCGCAACCTGCTCATCTACTTCGATGACATCTCCAGGCGCATCGCCGCCGAAGCCATGTTTGACGCGCTCACCCCGGGTGGCTTCGTGTGCCTGGGTCACTCCGAGTCCATGAGCCGCATCTCTTCCCTGTTCGAGGTCCGCCGCTTTCCCGATGCGATGGTCTACCAGAAACCCATGGAGGCCCAACGATGAGCCGCATCCTCGTGATCGACGACGCCGCCACCGTGCGCATGTACCACCGCAAAATCCTGGGCGACGCCGGCTGGCAGACCGACGAAGCCATCAACGGGCTCGAAGCGCTGGAGAAGGTGGGCAACCAGCCCCGAGACGAAGCGTTCGACCTGTACGTGGTGGACATCAACATGCCCAAGATGGACGGCTACGCCTTCGTGCGTGAGCTGCGTCGCCACCCCACGGCCCGCCAGGTTCCCGTGATGATGGTGTCGACCGAAGCACAGAGCCAGGACACGCAAACCGCCTTCGACGCGGGCGCGAACTGCTACCTCATCAAACCAGCCAAACCCCAGGAGCTGGTGCTGACCGCCGCGCTGCTGCTGGGCGACGAGGCCGCGGCGCTCAAGGCCGCAGAAGGAGTCCACGCATGAACCAGACCGAATTGCTGGACCAGTTCATCCTCGAGGCGCGCGAATGCCTGGAGCAGGTGGGCGAGCGACTGCTGCAAGTCGAGAAGGCCCCAAGCGATGCCGAGCTGCTCAACGACCTGTTCAGGCTGGTCCACACGCTCAAGGGCAACTGCGGCCTGTTCGAGTTCAAACCGCTGGAGCGCGTGGTGCATGCCGGAGAGGACCTGCTCGACCGGATCCGAAACGGCAAGCTCGCCTACAGCAACGACATCGCCGACGCCCTGCTCGAAGCCATGGACTTCACGGCCCAGATGGTCGATGAGATCGAACAACATGGCGCCATCGACGCCAAGGCCGACGGGCGCTCTCAGAGCCTGGCGAGCAGCCTGAGGACCCACCTCGCGGCCAAGGCAGAAGGGGCCTCGTCCACCGTGCCCGCGCCGGCATCGCAAGAAGGCAGTTCTGAGCTCTGCGCAGCACCGTCTGCGCCCCCACCACCAGCCTGGTGTGCGCGCGTGCCCGCACAGCTGCTGACACAACACCCACAAGGCGTGTTGTGGTGCTACGAGCCAGAGGCCGAATGCTTCTTCAAAGGCGAAGACCCCTGGTTGCTGGCCAAGCAGGCCCCAGGCCTCAAGCACATCGACGTGGCCACGCAAGCGCCCTGGCCTGACCTGGCCGAAGCCGACTGCTACCGCAGCAACCTCAGCCTGGTGGGGCTCTCCGATGCGCCGCTGGCCTACGTGGACGATCACTTCCGATGCGTGTCTGATCAGCTGCAATGCATCAGCGTGGCTGCGGTGGTGCAGGCCCAGCCCGGCGCGCCCACGCAACAGGCCTCGACTGCACCGGCCAGCCTGCCTGCTGCCGATGACACCGCCCGACGAGCCGCTCAGACCATGCGAAAGCGTGGTCTTCAGATCTGGGACGAACAGCTCAGCCTGCTGGCACGCCCTGGCATCGCTGCAGGCACCGTCAAGGGCGTGCACGCGGCGCTGAGCCGGTTGGTCACGCTGCTGTCGCCAGAAGGAATTGAACGGCCCGACGACAACATGGGCGCAGCGGCACTCGCTCAGTGGGCGCAGGCTCACCGTCCGGGCTCGGCCAGCCTGAGCGGGGCCTCTGGACCTGTCGATGGCGACAGCAACGCCGACGAGCCCCTGCCCTTCGAACAAAGCGGCGGGAGCATGAGCCCCCCGCCTCAGGACAACAGCCGCCGAGCTGGCGGCGAGGACGGCTCGCACCAGAAGGTGCTCAAGGTCGGCCAGGAAAAGATCGACCGCCTCATGGACCTCATCGGCGAGATGGTGGTGGCCAAGAACGCGCTGCCCTACCTCGCACACCGGGCCGAGACCCACTTCCAGCAACGAGAGCTGGCGCGCGAGATCAAGGCCCAGTACGCTGTCATCAACCGCATCGCGGAGGACATGCAGCACGCCATCATGCAGGTGCGCATGATGCCAGTGGGCACCATCTTCCAGCGCTTTGGTCGGCTTGTCCGAGACATCTCCCGCAAGCTGGGCAAGGACGTGAACCTCGTGATCGAAGGCGAAGAGACAGAAGCCGACAAGAACGTCATCGAGTCCCTGGCCGACCCGCTCATCCACATCATCCGCAACAGCCTGGACCACGGCATCGAGATGCCCGAGGTGCGTCAGAAAGCGGGCAAGCCCGCTCAGGGAACCATCCGCGTGGCCGCGCGCCAGGAATCCGATCGCGTCATCATCGAGATCGACGACGACGGCGCAGGCGTGGACCCACAGCGCGTGCGCCGCAAGGCCATCGAGCGCGGCCTCATCCCCGAGGACAAGGCCCAAACCCTCAGCGACACCGACGCGGTGCAGTTGGTCTTCCTGCCCGGCTTCTCGACCGCCGACGCCATCTCCGACCTCTCTGGCCGCGGGGTGGGCATGGACGTGGTGCGCACCGCCGTCGAGCGCATCAACGGCCAGGTGCAACTCAGCAGCGAGTTCGGACGAGGCACCCGCCTGAGGCTGTCATTGCCCCTGTCGATGGCCGTCACCAACGTGATGATCATCGAAGCTGCAGGCCGCCGCTTCGGCGTGCCCATGGACCTGATCGTGGAAACCGTGCGCATGCACGCCGACGACATCCACCACTTCAAGCAGGCTCAAACCGCCGTGCTGCGTGGCCGCATCGTGCCGCTTCGCGCCCTGCACGACCTGCTGACGCTCGACGAGACCCCGAAACTCAACGAAGAAGGTGAACACGCCGTGCTGGTGGTTCGCTTTGGCAGCGAAAACGTGGGCCTGCTGGTGGACCAGTTCCATGGTGCCACCGACATCATCCTCAAGCCGCTGGAAGGCGTGCTGGCGGGCCTCACCGGCTTTGCCGGCACCGCGCTGATGGGCGATGGCAGCGTGCTGATGGTCCTCAATCCCAAGGAGCTGGTGTGATGGGCATCCGATACCTGAAGAAACACGCGGCGCTTGAAGACATTGTCACGGTCGAGGACGCCGAGGCGCTGTTCGACTGGCTCAAGCAACAAGCCAAACCTGCCGTAACCCTTTCCAAATGCGTGCACGTGCACACCGCGGTGCTGCAGGTCCTGCTGATGACGCGCCCGAAGATCAACGGCGACATCCCGGACCCGCTGCTGCGGCGAGCCCTGCAGACCGAACCCGCTTGAATGCCGCAAGGCAAGCCTGACTAGAAAGGCCCTCACCGTGAAATCTGTCTTCCTGGTGGACGACTCCAGCACCATGCTCATGAGCCTCAAGAGCACACTGGAGATCAGCGGGTTCAAGGTGGACACCGCATCCGACGGCGAGATGGCCTTGGGCAAGATCAAGGCCGGCCTCAAACCCGACCTGATCATCACCGACATCAACATGCCCAAGATGGACGGCCTGCTGCTGATCAAGGAGACGCGCAAGATCCTGCGCTTCACGCCCATCCTGGCCCTGACCACCGAGAGCCAAGCCGCCAAGCGCGACGAGGCAAAGAAGCTCGGCGCTTCGGGCTGGTTGGTCAAGCCGGTGACTGGTTCGGACCTGGTCCGCGTGGTCAAGCAGGTGCTGCCTGGGTCCTGAGCGAGGTGTCGAGAGATGGACGTTGACAACATCGCAGAGCTGACACGGGCTCACATCGAAACGCCTCGGGTCCCCGATGCCCAGGAGGCCGATCGGCTGATGCGCCACCGCATGGCCATGCGGTGGCTCAGCAGAGGCGTCATGCTGCTGGCACTGGGTGGCCTGCTGGCGCTGGTGCACTGGCTCATGCCGCACTGGATGGGCGAGACGTTCGCCATCGGTGCGCTGGCAGGCGGGTTGTTCGGCCTGGTGGCCGCGGACCTGCGCCTGTTCCACCGCAACCAGCCCGAGACGGTCACCGAGGTGATCAGCCAGGACCTCGCCCGCCTGGAACAGTGCTTTGCCATCCTTCAAAAGCAGGTCACCGTGACCATCCGAACCTCGGAGAGCGCGGTCATCGAAACAGTCAACCGCCTCAACCGCGTTCACCGGCGCACCGCCGAGCTGCACCAGCGCATCGTCGATGCCGTGAGCCGCTCGCGGGTGCTGTCGGAGTCGTCTCAGCAAGAGGCTTCCGGCAACCAGGCCACCGTGGCCACGCTCTCGGCTTCTCAGGAAGAGTTCGCCCGGGCCCGCCAGCAAAACCAGGAGCGCATCCGCAACGTGGTGGAGCAAGTCAGGCACCTGACACCGCTGGTCGCCCTGATCGGCGACATTTCGCAGCAGACCAACTTGCTGGCCATCAATGCCTCCATCGAAGCCGCCCGCGCTGGCGAAGACGGCGCCGGCTTCAAGGTCGTGGCGGCCGAAGTGCGTCGCCTGTCGTCGCAAACCGCACAAGCTGCGGACAAGATCCGACTGGGCATCCAGTCGGTCGCCACCACGATCGAAGGCGAGCTCAGCCAGGCGTCCGAACTCGACAGCGATGGCGGTGCAGCCATGCACTTGACCGAGGTGGCCACCCACATCGCTCAGATCAGCGCCAGCCTCAACGAGGTCGTGCCTTACCTGGTCGACCTGTCGCAGAACATGCACGAGGGCATGGACTCCATCACCACCGACATCATCGATGCGATGGGACACATGCAATTCCAGGACATCAACCGCCAGCTGCTCGAGCAGGTTGAACGCGCACTGGGCAGCCTGTCCGAGCACAGCGCCTCGCTGTACGCCCTGGTCGGTGGCGATGCCCCACCGCCACCCCAGGCGCTGGAAGACCTGATGGAGCGCTGGATCGACGGTTACGTGATGGAGGAGCAGCGCATCGCGCACGCTGCCGTGACGGATGGCACCATGCGCTCGCGCAAAGGCGATGGCCAGGAGGTGGTTTTCGCCCGAGCCAACATCACAGCCGAAGACATCAAACTGCCCGAACCGGAAGTGCCCAAGATCGAGCTGTTCTGAGCGCCCTCGCTCAGGCCTTCAAACCACTGAAAAAGCCGGTGGCTTGGCCATCGTGCAGGCAGCGCGGCTTCCAGCCGCCCACGCGCCGAGCAATTTCGGCGATGTGATCGGGCGTGGTGCCGCAGCAGCCGCCAGCGATGTTCAAGAAGCCTGACTTGGCGAACTCTTCGACCAGGGCGCCGGTGATCTCGGGCGTCTCGTCAAAGCCCGTGTCGCTCATCGGGTTGGGCAGGCCGGCGTTGGGGTAGCAGCTGATGAAGGTGTCGCCAGCGATCTTGGCCAGCTCTTCCACATAGGGACGCATCAGCGTGGCACCCAGGGCGCAGTTCAGGCCGATGGCCAGCGGGTGGGCATGGCGCACCGAATGCCAGAAAGCGCTGACCGTCTGGCCCGACAGGATGCGGCCGGAGGCGTCCGTCACTGTGCCCGAGATGATGATGGGCAGTCGCTCACCGGTGTCTTCGAACAGCTCGTCGAGGGCGAAGATGGCCGCCTTGGCGTTGAGCGTGTCGAAGATGGTCTCGACCAGGAAGACGTCGCAGCCGCCGTCCATCAAGGCCTTGGCCTGCTCGTAGTAGGCCTGGCGCAGGGTGTCGAAGTCGACGTTGCGGGCGCCCGGGTCGTTCACGTCGGGGCTGATGCTGGCGGTTTTGGGCGTGGGGCCAATGGCGCCGGCTGCAAAGCGCGGCTTGTCCGGGGTGCTGTACTTGTCGCAGGCCTCGCGGGCCATGCGCGCGGCCACCAGGTTCATCTCGATGGCCAGCTCGGGCAGCTCGTAGTCGTCCTGCGCGACGGTGGTGGCACCGAAGGTGTTGGTCTCGATGATGTCCGCGCCTGCAGCCAGGTACTGCTCGTGGATCTCGCGGATGACCTCGGGCTTGGTGAGTTGCAGCAGCTCGTTGTTGCCCTTCAGGTCCTTGCTGTGCTCGGCAAAACGCGCGCCCCGGTAATCGGCCTCGTTCAGCTTGTAGCGCTGGATCATGGTGCCCATGGCACCGTCGAGCACCACGATGCGCTCGCGCATGATCTCGGGCAGCTGCGCGGCCCGGGTGTAGGGGCGGCGTTCCACGGGTTGGGTGACAGCGGGCGGGCGGACGGGCGTGTTCATCCCGCGATTTTAGGCCCCTTGTCCTGAGGCCACCGGAGCAGGGGCTTCAGCCCAGCTGGAACTGGTTGACCTTGTCCGTCAGGGTGCCGCCCTGGTTCTGCAATGCCCGGCTGGCGTTGGCCAGTTGATTGACCAGGTCGGTGTTGCGCTCGGTCACGTCCGAGAGGGTGCGGATTTCCGACAGGATGACCTTGGACTCGTCCTCGCCCTCGCGGGTGAGCTTGGCGACCCCCGTGATGGCCTGGTGCACGTCGTCGATGTGGCCTTCGGAGCCCATGATGACGCGCCCGGCCTCCTCGGCCATCGCGGCGCCCAGGTCGATGTCTTCGGTCGAGCGACGCACGATGTCGGCGATCTTGCGCGAGGAGTCGGCGCTGCGCATGGCCAGCGATCGAACCTCCTGGGCCACCACGGCAAAGCCCCTGCCAGCCTCACCCGCCTTGCTCGCCTCGATCGAGGCGTTGAGCGCCAGCACGTTGGTGCGAAAGGCGATGGCGTCGATCAGGCTGACGATCTGGCTGATGTCCTGGCTGTGGTTGCGCAGCGCGTCCATGCGCTCTTGCAAGCGGGTCATTTGTTTGCGCGAGTTGGCCGAATCCATGCGCAGCTTCTGCACCGTCTCGGCCATGCGCTCGACCTCGGCGCCACAGGCCTGCAGTTGCGTGGCGTAGCGGGCCACCGAGGCCACCACGTCCTGCAGGCCGCCGATGGTGCGGCGGTTGCGGTCGGACAGGTCGGTGTTGCCCGAAGCCAGCTGTTCGGTCGCGAACTGGACCGCAGAGGCGCCCTCTTGCACCACCCGGATCAACTCGCTGAGCCGGTCGAACGATCCGTTCATGCTCGCGAGCATGTCGGCCACCTCGTCGTGACCGTCCACGCGCAAGCGATTGCTGAAGTCGGCATGCTCCATCGCGCTGACCATGCGCTGAAGGGTGGCCATGCGACGCATGGTGGTGTGCTGCAGCGCCCCCGCCGTGTAGAGCACCGCAACCAACAGCCCCCCCAGGGCCAGTGCATGGGTCCACAGGCGGGCGCGGTTGGCGACCACCATCTCGTCGATTTCGGCCTGCAAAGACGCGACCATGTCGGCATGCCTCTTCGCCAACCCGTCCAGCAACTGCTCGGGGGTGGTTTGCGACGGTATCTCGAAGGCATGACGGGCCCTGGCCTCTTTGACCAGCCTGGCCTGATGCTGGTACATCTGCATGGCAACCAAGTAGTCCTGCGGGCGCACGCCCAGCAGGTGCAGGCGAGCGGACCTCACCAACTCAGGGTAGGCCACCAGCATCACGGAAGAAAACGGGTCGGGGGCGGAGCTGCCGTGGGCCACCATGTCGGTGGAGTTGATGGCGTACGCCAGGCTCAGCAAGGCCTCGCTGCGCGCCTCGATCGGGCCGCCACGCTCGGCCTGGATCGCCTTCCTGAGCTCGACCAGGGCACCATCGACGGAGGCAATCTCGCGAGCTGGGGACCAAGCCTGCTCGAATTGCGCCACGGCGGCAAGGGCCTCACGCTGATCCGCCTCGTCCAGGGCAAGCGCTTTCAGGGTCGACTGCTCCACACGCAACAGCGCCGGCAGACCGGCCACCTGCGCGCGATGCAGGGTCAGCAGCTGGTTGCTCTGGAGCTGGGATTCGACCTCGCTCCAGGCCAGCCACACCAGCGGCAAGCAGATCAAAACGCTCAGCAAGCCGAACTTGCCGGCGGTGGGCATGCGGTTGAGCAGCCAGGAGCCCGGCGAAAAGAGCCGGGTCAGGACCCGACGTGTCAAAGGCCGGTGTTCAGGTTGAGTCATGGTGAGTGTTCGTGTGCGCCTGCCGAGGCAGCCAAAGAGCACACCCCGGCCTGCTTGGCCAAACAACCCTCGGTGTATCGACCACCCGCCATGTCAGGTTGAGGCCCCGCCCCAAAAGCCACCCCAAGGCGGTGCTTTTCCACAAACGAGCGATTGGAAAATATGAAAAAAAGGAGGCCAGAGCCGATAACGGTTCGAGAGCCTGCGCGTGACACCAAGCGACACGACCCGGCTCACCTCTGCTGGAGCCATCGCAACATGTCACCTGCCCGCCTGCTGAGCCCGCCTGCCTGGCTGGTCCTGCCGCCGCGACACCCTGGACGAGCCACGGGCATCGGCCGTTTGGCTTGGTTGCCCGGCGTGGCCCTGACCCTGGCGGGTGGCTGGCAAGGGGGTTGGATGGGTTTGGCCGTGTCGGCTGGCGGCTTGTTGGCAGCCTGGGTCGCGCTTAGCTGGGCGAACCATCAAGCGGGTGCAGACACCCCCGCTCATCCCCCCGCTCACACCCCGGACGAAGACGCCACGGCAACCTCCGATTCAGGCGGCATGCACGCCCTGGTGCGCAGCCTGACGGACGAGTGGAGCAAACAACTCACCCTGGGGCGAGACGCCAACAAAGAGGGCCTCGAGCGCCTGCTGATGACGTTCTCCGACCTCTCGACGCACATGGCCACGATGTCCGAGCGCCTGGCCAATTTCAAGCCGACCGCCTCGGCGGGGGTGATCGGCGAGGCCGTGGACGTTCAAAGGCCTGCGCTGATGGAGCTGATGACGCCACTGGAGCGCGCCTTTGAACAGCGCGAAGCCATGCGCGCGCAACTCAAGGTCTGTGCCGACACCCTGGGCGACCTCCTGACCTGGAGCAAAGAGGCCCGGGAGCTGGCGCAACACACGCGCATGGTCGCGTTCAACGCATCGATCGAAGCGGTTCGGGGCAGCAACGGCTCGCCAGACGAGATGGCTGCTCGCCAGACGATTTCGGGTGAGATCCGCCGGGTGTCCGAAGCCATCATCGCCATGTGCGATGGCATGGACCAGTTGCTGCAGCCCCTGCACGCGGCGACCCACACCATGCAGCAAGAAGCACTGATCCAGGACAGCAACGACGAGCAACTTCGCCTGGAGCTGGAACTGCGCGCCCGCCACGCGATCACCGCGATGTTCGAGTCCCTGGGCGGCTCCATTTCCAGCGGGTCGGACCTGCTCGAAACCAGCCAGGCCATCTCCACACAAATGGAGGAAGCGTTCACCGGCTTCCAGTTCGGCGATCGCATCGAGCAGATGCTGCAGATCCTCAACCGGGACATCAACCGGCTCTACGAGTTCTCGGGCAGCGGACAACAGCCCAGCCCGCAAGACATCAAACGGTGGCTGGCTGAACTGGCGGAAAGCTACACCATGGACGAGCAGCGCTCGCAACACCACAACACCGAACTGGTCGATCGCAGCAGCCGCGTCGAGTTCTTCTGATTCAGGGGCACACCACATGAGCAAAACCATCCTCGTTGTTGACGATTCGGGCAGCTTCCGAACCGTCGTCAAGCTCGCATTGCAGAAGTCTGGGTACGCCGTGGTGGAAGCCGGCGATGGACTGGAAGCGCTCAAACGCGTTGCCGAACACAAGGTCAACCTCGTGGTGTGCGACGTCAACATGCCCAACATGGACGGCATCACCTTCGTCAAGGAGCTCAAGCAATCGGCGACGCACCGTTTCCTGCCCGTGATCATGCTGACCACCGAAGCACAAGAGTCCAAGAAGGCAGAAGGCAAAGCCGCAGGCGCCAAGGCCTGGATCACCAAGCCGTTCCAGCCCTCTCAGCTGGTCGATGCCGTCAACCGCCTGTGTGTCTGAAAGGAGAACGCAAATGAGCAAGATCGTGATGCTGGTTGACGACTCCGCCACCGTTCGGCAGGTGATGCGTTTTGCCTTCGAACACGCTCAATACACGGTCATCGAAGCAACCGATGGCGCGGCCGCGCTGGAGGCGCTCGACGGACGCAAGCTCTCGGCCATCGTTTGCGACATCGACATGCCAAAACTCGACGGCCTGTCCTTCCTCAAAGCCATGCGAGAGAAGCATGGATACCGATTCACGCCCGTGGTCATGCTCACCACCGAGTCGCGCGAGCAGCGCAAACAGCAGGCCAAGGAATCCGGAGCCACCGCGTGGGCCACCAAGCCCTGCCCGCCGTCCGATCTGGTTGACCTGGTCAACCGCCTGACGGTGTGAAGCCATGAGCACCACCTGCCGCATCGAGGCCGGCCCCGAGTTGAACATCGTGCACGCTGCCGAAACCCGTCAGAGCTGGCTGAGCCAGATCGAGGCCCACCACGGGGCGATCGAGCTGGACGCATCGGGCGTGCAAGAAATCGACTCTGCCGGCATGCAACTGCTGCTGGCCATCCTCAACGGTGCCACGCACGAGGGCAAGGCGTTCAAGCTGGTCCAACCCAGCCGCCCGGTGCGCGACGTGATCGACATCTTCGGGCTGAGCGAGCATTTCGCCCAGCCATGACGCCCTGAACACGGAGCCCCCATGCAACTCAACGACGAAGACGCAGAGATCATCGCCGCCGCACGCGAAGGGTTCATGGAGGAGGCGGGCGACATGCTGCGCCAGTTCGAGCAAGCCCTGCTGACGCTGGAGAGCACCCCCGACGACACCGAGATGCTCAATGCCGCCTTCCGTGCGGCACACACCATCAAGGGCACGGCCGGCCTGTTTGGCTTCACCCACGTGGTCAGCTTCACCCACGGTGTCGAAAGCGTGATGGAAGACCTGCGCAGCGGCAACCTGCCCCTGAGCGGCGAGCTGTTCGCGGTGCTGCTGGCGTGCCGGGATCAGATGGAAAAGCTGATGGACGAGGTCGTCAGCGGCCAGGCCAGCGACGCCGTTGCCCAGCGCAGCCGCGAGCTGACGGACGAGCTCCTGAAGCTGCGCGGCACTGCACCCGCCACCACCCCGCCACCCGGTGCCGCCACCGACTTGAACGCAGCGGCCTGCGCCGCGCCTGGCGAGCCTGAGGACGCTGCAGGGCTGTGGCACCTGACCCTGCGCTTCGGCCCTGACGCACTGCGCAATGGCCTGGACCCCCTCGCCTTCATCCGCTACCTGCGCAACCTGGGCGAGCTGGTGGCCGTTCACACCTGGACCGCGCCGGTCCCCGACCTCGCGCAACTCGATGCCGAGGCCTGTCACCTGGGCTTCGACATCTCGCTGAGGACCGAGCGAGGCCACGATGACATCGCTGCGGTGTTCGAGTTCGCCGAGGACGACTGCGGCATCCACATCCTGAGCCCTGACACCCCGGCAACGGCCTACTTTTCGCTGGGCGCGGAACTGGGGCTCGAGGGGCAGGCGCTGGAGGTCTGGCTGGCCGTGTTGCGCCAGCAAGGCTGTCAAATCGATGCTGCCGACAGCAGGGTCGATGCTGTGCGCGTCGAGCCCATGCACGCAGACGCTGCCCCGGACCTCGCACCCACTGCGCCCACCGACGTCATCGACGCCCACCCCGCGGAGCGACGCAGCGCACCACAACCCGATCGCCGGGTCAACGACCAGGGGCGGCGCGCTGGCGACGCCAAGTTCATCCGTGTGCGCGCCGACAAGCTCGACAAGTTGATCGACCTGATCGGCGAGCTGGTGATCGCCAGCTCGGGCGCCCAACTCGCAGCTCACCAGGAGGGCGCTCCCCTGGTCACCGAGGCCACCCAGCGCATCCACGACCTGGTTCAAGAAGCGCGCGACGGCGCACTGGGCCTGCGCATGGTGCCCATCGGTGAAACCTTCTCGCGCTTTCAGCGCGTGGTGCGCGACGTGTGCAAGAACCTCGGCAAAGACGTGGACCTGCAGATCACCGGCGCCGACACCGAACTCGACAAGAGCATGGTCGAGACCATTGCCGACCCGCTGATGCACCTGGTTCGCAACAGCCTGGACCATGGCATCGAGCCCTCCGAAGAGCGTGCCGCCCAGGGCAAGAACCCGCGTGGTCAGCTGGCCCTGCATGCCTACCACGAGTCGGGCACCATCGTCATCGAGGTCAGCGACGACGGACGTGGCCTCAACCGGGAACGCATCCTCAGCAAGGCCATCGAACGCGGCCTGGTCGGGCCCGAACAGACGCTGAGCGACGCCGAAGTCCACCAGCTCATCTGCCACCCAGGTTTCTCGACCGCCGAGCAGGTCACCGACATCTCGGGGCGTGGCGTGGGCATGGACGTGGTCAAGCGCAACATCGAAGCGCTGCGCGGCCAGATGATGCTCGCCAGCGAAGCAGGTCGCGGCACCACCACCCAGATCCGCCTGCCCTTGACCCTTGCCATCATCGACGGCTTCTTGTGCGAAGTGGGCGATGTGCACTACGTCGTGCCGCTGGAGATGGTGGTCGAGTGCATCGAAACCCCGCGCGAACACCGACAAGCCATGGACCAGGTCACCGGCTACTTCGACCTGCGTGGTGAAACCCTGCCCTACCTCGACCTCGCCCGCCACTTCGGGGTCAAGCCGCAGGCCAACAGCCGCCGCAGTTTGCTGCTGGTGCGCGCGGGCATCGGCACCATCGGCCTGATCGTCGACAAGCTCGCCGGCGAACACCAAACCGTCATCAAACCGCTGGGCGCCATGTTCGCCCAGGTCCGCGGCCTGGCTGGCTCGACCATCCTGGGCAGCGGTGACGTGGCACTGATCCTCGACGTACCCGCACTGGTCAGCCAGTGCGTTCAAAACAGCCACCAGCTGCGTTCGCACGCCGATGGCCCTCTCCATCGCGAATGACCTCAGGAGCAACCCATGCTTGCACAACTGTTCGGACACCAAGACCGCCAAGCCCGTGAAGAGATGACGCACGCCGCCGACGAACTCGGACGCGTGCTGGAAGCGGCGGCGCGCGGCGACCTGAGCCAGCGCGTGACCATGAGCCGGCTCACCGGGCTCAACCCAGAGCTTGGCAAACACCTGAACCGGCTGCTCGACCAGATCTCGACGCTCGATCGCGAGGTGCAGCGCGTGACCACCGAGCACGCCATCGGCGACATCGACGAAGTGATCCGGGTCGACCAAATCGACGGCGACCTCGGCCGCATCGGGCAGCGCGTCAACGAACTGGTGGGAGCGCACATCACCGTCAAGAAGCGTGCGCTCGCGGTCTTCGACGAGTTCGGTCGCGGCAACTTCCAGGCTTCGATCGAGCAGCTGCCAGGCAAAAAGGCCTTCATCAACCAGACCATCGAGAGCGTGCGCGGCAACCTGACCGGCCTGATCGCAGAGATGAACCACATGGCCGCCGAGCACGAAGCCGGCGACATCGACGTTCGAATTCAGAGCTCGCGCTTCCAGGGCGATTTCGCCACCATGGCCCAGGGCGTCAACAACATGGTCGAGGCCCACATCAACGTCAAGAAGAAGGCCATGGCCGTCATCGACGAAATGGGCCGTGGCAACTTCGACGCCCACATCGAGCAACTGCCCGGCAAGAAGGCCTTCATCAACGACACCGTCGAGCGCGTGCGCGCCTTGTTCAAGCAGATCGACACACAACGCCTGGAGGCCATGCGCGTTCGCCAGGCGCTCGACGAGGTCAGTGCCAGCGTCATGATCGCCGACGCGGACGGCATCATCCGCTACTGCAACAAGAGCGTGAACACCATGCTGCGCATCGCGGAGTCGGACCTGCGCAAGGCCCTGCCCAATTTCGCTGCGGACAAGGTCATCGGCCACAGCTTCGACGAATTCCATCGCAACCCTGCCCACCAGCGCAACCTGCTGGGCATGATCAAGGGCACGCACCGCAGCGAGATCAAGGTGGGAGGCCGCACCTTCACGTTGACCGCTGCACCAGTGCTCGACGAGAGCGGACAGCGTTCTGGCACCGTGGTCGAATGGCTGGACCGCACGGCCGAAGTCAGCGTGGTCGATGAGGTCTCCGGCATCGTGCTGGGCGCCGCACAAGGCCAGTTCGACGCCCGCGTCAGCCTCGATGGCAAGACGGGCTTCTTCATGACGCTGGCCGAAGGCATCAACAAGCTGCTGGCGGTCACCGAAGACAACCTGACCCAGGTCAGCCAGGTGCTCAGCGAAGTGGCCCAGGGCAACCTCACCCGCCAGATCGACGGCGAGTACGGCGGCATCTTCGGGCAGCTCAAGTCCGACGTGAACAAGATGATCGACCAGCTGGTGATGACGATCAGCGATGTCAGCTCTGCAGCGCAGCAGCTGAACTCGGCCGCTGGCCAGGTTTCGATGACCTCGCAATCGCTCTCGCAAGCCGCTTCGGCGCAGGCCGCAGCCGTGGAGGAAACGACCGCGTCCTTGCAGGAGATGGCCGCGTCCATCCGTCAGAACTCCGACTCCGCCAGCGTCACCGATGGCATGGCCACCAAGGCTGCCAAGGAGGCCGTGGACGGCGGCACCGCTGTGTCGAACACGGTCGAGGCCATGAAGCAGATCGCCACCAAGATCTCCATCATCGACGACATCGCCTATCAGACCAACCTGCTGGCGCTCAACGCGGCCATCGAAGCCGCCCGTGCCGGAGAACACGGCAAGGGCTTCGCGGTGGTGGCCGCAGAAGTGCGCAAGCTGGCCGAGCGCAGCCAGGTGGCAGCCCAGGAGATCGGCGAGCTCGCCGGCTCCAGCGTCAAGATGGCCGAACACGCCGGTCAGCTGCTGACCCAGATGGTGCCGTCGATCAACAAGACGAGCGAGCTGGTGCAGGAGATCTCTGCCGCGTCGGGAGAACAGGCTGGCAGCGTCAACCAGATCACCAACGCCATGGGCCACCTCAACAGCAACACGCAGCAGAACGCGTCGGCGTCGGAAGAGCTGTCTGCCACCGCCGAAGAGATGTCGGCACAGGCTGGACAGCTGCAAGAGATGATGCGCTTCTTCCGGGTGAGTGGCGCAGACTCGGTTGACGGCGCACCGTCACGCGGCCGAGGCAAGGCCTCTCGCGGCGGCAGCCGGGCCCCGTCGCCCATGATGCGCGCCCCCGCCCGCTCGCTGGACCCCGAACCCGGCCACGGCGCAGACGTCGATGAAGGCAGCTACGGCCGCTTCTGATCTGCCAGCCTGCAACGGGAGCCCACATGAGCACCGCAGAACCCCATGCCCTGGTCTCTTCTGAGCCCATGCGGGCCGAGGAGCGAAGGCAGATGCTGCGCTTCACCCTCTGTGAAGCACTTTACGCCCTGCCCATCGAGCCCATCCGGGAGATCCTCCAAGTCGGTCGCATGACCAAGGTGCCGATGATGCCGACCTTCGTGCGAGGCGTGATGAACCTGCGCGGAGCCGTGGTGCCCGTGCTGGATCTGGGCGCCAGGCTCGGCCTGCACAGCACCGCCATCGGGCGCAGGACCTGCATCGTCATCGTCGAATCACCGCTGGCCGACGGCGGCACTCAGCGCCACGGCGTGCTGGTCGACGCGGTCCACGAGGTGCTTGAAGTCGAGCCATCACAGGTCAACACGGTGCCGGCGCTGGGCACACGCGTGGCCCCCCACTTCATCTCCGGCGTGGTGCGGGTCCAGGACCACAGCGTCGAGCTGCTGGACGTCAGCAGGGTTTTCGACGACCAGGAGCTCAGCCGCCTGATCACCTCAACCGACGAGCACACGCTGTGGCTGCACTGATCGAACAAGCCATCTCACAGCGCAGTTTCGAGGCAGTTGTGAGCTACTTTGAAGCCCAATCGGGCATCCGGCTGGGCCCCGACAAACAGGCGCTTGTTCAAGGTCGCGTGCAGAAAATGGCGCATGAACGCGGCGAGCGCAACCTCGACCGGTTCATCAACCAGGTGCTCGGCGGCAGCGACGAGTCCGCCCTGACGCAACTGGTTGACCGCCTCACCACCAACGAGACCTACTTCTTCCGGGAGCCCGAACACTTTCAGTTTCTCGGTCAGTTGCTGTCACAGCAAAAGCCAGCGGGCATGTTCCGCGTCTGGAGTGCGGCGAGCTCATCGGGTGAAGAGGCCTACAGCATCGCCATGGTGCTGGCAGACCGGCTCGGGCTGACCCGTCCCTGGGAGGTCATCGGAACGGACCTGTCCACCGAGGTGGTGCGCAAGGCCAACCTGGCCCGCTACCCCATCACCCACGCCGACGACATCCCCGACTACTACAAGCAGCGCTACTGCCTCAAAGGACACGGCACCCAGGCGGCCCACATGATGATGGCCAAGCCATTGCGCGAACGCACGCGGTTCATCGCGGCCAACCTGCTCGAGCCCCTGCCAGACATCGGCTCGTTCGACGTGATCTTCCTGCGCAACATGCTGATCTACTTCGACATGCCGACCAAGGCAGACATCGTTCGCAGGGTGCTGGCACGGCTGAAACCACAAGGCCACCTCTTGCCGGGTCACTCCGAGTCGCTGGCCAACCTCGAGTTGCCGATCAAACCGGTTCGCACGGCGGTGTACCAGCATGCCTGACTCCCGCGCACGCCCTGCCGCCACCCCGCAAGAGATCATGCTCATGCCAGGCGAGCTGTTCTTCGGCGAGGGCGTGGCCAACCTGCACACCCTGCTGGGCTCCTGCGTGGCGGTGACCTGGTGGCACCCCAAACGACGCATCGGCGGCATGTGCCACTACCTGCTGCCCAGCCGAAGTCGCGCGCCAGGCCAGCCTCGTGACGGCAAATACGGCGAAGAAGCGCTGGGCATGATGTTCGACGCCACCAAGCGCGCAGGCACACGCCCACAAGACTACGAGGTGCACCTCTACGGTGGTGCCGACACCATGCCCGACCTCGAACGCTCCATGCGCTACGTGGGCGAGCGCAACATCGAAGTGGGCTTCAACATGCTGGACGAGATGGGCTTTTGCCTGACCGGCGTCGATGTCGGCGAATCGGTGCCGCGCACCGTCCGCATCAACCTGCTGACGGGCGAGGTGAACATGAAGCGCGGGCAACCCGCCCGCAGCGAAGCCAGGAGAGCGCCATGCCCACCGGGATCAAGGTCGCGCTGATCGACGATTCGGCCGTGGTGCGCAAGCACCTGTCCGAGCTGCTCACCAAGGCCGGCGTGGAGGTGCTCTTCACCGCCCAGGACCCGCTGTTCGCCTGGCCCAAGATGCTGGCCCAGTGGCCCGACGTCGTGGTGCTGGACGTCGAGATGCCCCGCATGGATGGCATCTCCTTCCTCAAGCAGATCATGGCCCACCGCATGACCCCGGTCGTCATGTGCTCGACGCTGACCGAGGTGGGCTGCGAGACCACCTTGCAAGCGCTGGAAGCCGGCGCAGTCGGCTTCGTGACCAAGCCCAAGGCCGGCCTGAAAGACTTCCTGGAAGACGGCGCCAACGGCCTGGTCGATGCCGTCAAGGCCGCCGCGAGGGCCAACTTGCGAGCACTGCCCTTGCGCAGTGGTGCGCCACCGCAGCCTGCACACAAACAACCCATGGGCCTGGCGGGCCCCAGCACCATGCCGACGCCCATGCCAGGCGTTCCCAGGCCCGCACCGATGCTGGGCAAGGGCCTGCCGCCTGTGCCTGGCTCACCCGGGGCCATGGCCACCACCACCGACCGCCTCATCGCCATGGGCCTGTCCACCGGCGGCGTGCAAACCATGGAGGCCATCCTCACGGCCTTGCCACGCACCACGGTGGGCATCGTCATCGTGCAACACATGCCCGAAGCCTTCACGGCTTCGTTGGCTCAACGCCTCAACAGCATGTGCGAGATGGAGGTGCTCGAAGCACGCGACGGCGACCGCGTCCTCAACGGCCGCGTGCTGATCGCGCCGGGCGGCAAGCACATGCGCGTCGAGCGGCACGGCGCACAGTACCGCGTGCGCGTCACCGACGGCCCGCTGGTCAAGCGGCACCGCCCCTCGGTGGACGTGATGCTGAAATCGGTGGCGCAATCGGCAGGCCGCAACGCATTGGGCATGCTGCTGACGGGCATGGGCGACGACGGGGCGCTGGGCCTGCTGGAGATGCGCCAGGCGGGCGCGCCCACCATCGCTCAAGACGAAGCCAGCAGCGTGGTCTGGGGCATGCCGGCCGAAGCGATCAAACTGGGCGCGGCGCAACACGTGGTGGCCCTGTCGGGCATGGCGGGCTGGATGACGAGGTTCTCGGAGGGGTGAGCCCCCGCAGTCTTCATCGACACCGCTTCAACGCGGCGCCATGCCCACGCCCTTGGGCAGGACAACCAGGACAAGGGCACAGCCAAGATGGCCAAACGCCACGCACAGCATGGCTCACCGTTGAATCGGGTGGTCCATGGTTCGATTTCCTGTTGAGGGCATCACGGGACACCCGACTCATCAGCGAGCGACTTCAGCTCACGTTGCAAGTTGTCGCGAGCGCGCAGTTCCCATTGCGCGCGAAATCGCTCGGTGAAGTACAAATGCGGGCGTCGCAAGAACCCCTGCAACACATCGATGCGCCCAGCGCGGTAGGCAAGCTGCGGCACCCAGCTGTACTCACGTGCAATCTGATCCGCATACACGTCGTACACGGCCTCCGGTGCAGCCAACACAGACAGGTCGAAATCCAGGAACAACGCCGTGTCCGTGTCAGCGTCCTCCCATCTGTGCCCTGCGGTGGCGCTCACCTTGCTCACGACCGACGCAATCAAATCGGGGTCGCCATGCCATTCAGACAAAGTCTGTTGCGCCATGCTCGCACTGCGTTGCTCATTGTCCGGCTGCGCCGTGTCGTAAACCGCGTCGTGGAACCAAATGGCCAACTTGACGGCCAACGGATCGTGGATCAGATCAGCATGCGTGTCCGCGAGCTTCAGCAAAGCTCGGACGTGGGCAACGTTGTGATACGCCCGATGCGGCTCGGAATACAGCGGTAACAAGCGCTGCTCTGCTGCAGCCAAGTATGCTTCGTGGCCAAGTTTCATGTGCGCATCATCGCGTCAAGGCGACCTGGTTTGATCAAGCGGAGTGACCGAAGTGAATCGGAACGTAATGAAGCGCACGCTGTTCGCGATGCTCGTGTCACCCATTTCAGCTCACGCCGATGCCATCGTCCTGCCTGGCACTGCCAGCCAGGCCATGGACTGGGGCGCGTGGTTGCTGGAGATGCTGGCCATCGTTTTCATCGGCAAGTTCCTGTTCGGGCTGGCAGGGCTGTTGTTCGTGGGCTTGCATGTGGCCCTGCTGGCGATGATCGCCTGGGGCCTCATCAAGCGGCGCTTCTGGCGGGCCGGCCTGCTGGCCTGTGGCGGTGGCTTGCTCCTGGGCTATGGCGCGCTGGCGTACTTCCTGACCCCAAGCCAAGGCCCTGGCCCATCAACCGACTGGTCAGTGGTCGAGCAAGGGCTGGCCATTGACCTGCACCCCCAATCGGTCAGGTGGGAGGCCTTTGCCACGCCTGAGGTCGATGAGCGACTGCCCGCCCCGACAGACATGGAGTCGCTGGTGGCCGAGTTGACCTTGTCACCACAGGACGCCGCGCGACTGAGCGACACAACACGCCCCGACCCAGTGCACGCGCCGCTTCGGTGGGTGGTGGCCCCCAACAGCGCCCGCCCTTGGCTGACGCCCGAGCATCAGGACTTGCTCGCCACACTCTCATCGGCTGAGGCGCAGCAGGCACGCCAACGCGCTGCCAACTGCCAGCCCATCGCGGCGCGAGGACGCCAATCTGGGCAAGACAAGGTGGCCTTCATCTGCGCTCAGGGCAATCAAGCCTTGCTGCACGTGGTGCTTTCTGGGTCCTGAACGTTTGGAATGAAATGCTCCCCGTCATCCACCCTTGAATCGTCTTTGAATCGATCTGAAGGCGCACTGCGGTGACACCCCAGCGCCAGTTCGGGTAGCGTCAAACGCCGTTCAAACAGGAGCCAGACATGAACACCCTGCGTCACACCTTGGTCACTGCCTGCTTGCTGGCCGTGACCGCCTTGGGCAGCGCCCAGGCCACCGAAGCACTGACCACCGTGCCTGCGGTCGACCTCAAGCGATACCAGGGCCGCTGGTACCAGATCGCCTACTACCCCAACGTGTTCCAGCGGCAATGCGTGGGCAACACGACAGCGGACTACCGCTTGCTGATGACCGGGCAAGTCGAGGTCACGAACCGCTGCAGCACGGCAGATGGCGGCGTCAGCCAGGTGATCGGGGCCGCGCGCTTGAAGCCGCCCAAATTCTTCGGCGTGCCCGTGGCCAAGGGCACCGACTCGGCCAAGCTCGAGGTGCGCTTTGCGCCCAGCTTCCTGGCCTGGCTCAACGCGGTGTGGGCGCCCTACTGGGTCATCCAGCTGCCAGAGGACTACCGTTATGCCGTGGTGGGTGAGCCCTCACGCGAGTTCCTCTGGATCCTGTCGCGCACGCCAACGCTGGCTGCAGCGGACCGCGCCGCCATCGAGGCTCGCCTGATCGAGCAAGGCTACGACGTGGGCAAGTTGAAGGACGAGCCGCAGCAGTGACGGCGCCGGGCTCGCGGTTGCGCTGCGAGCTGACACGAAGCCCCGCGTCATCTCAACTGCGATGCACGTCTCGTCCCAGCAGCATCGCGTGCACCTGTGCCGACTTGTCTTCGTCGAAGCCGCACTGTCCGGGCCAGTCTCGGGGATTGTGCAAGGTGCCAAACAGCGCATCCCAGATGGGCAAGCCGTAGTTCTGAGCGTGATGCCCGTGGGCATGGTGCACGCGGTGCATCTCGGGCCGCTGAACGATCCAGCCCAGCCAGCGCGGCGTGCGCATGTCAGCGTGCAGGAACAACTCGAACAGGCCCGTCCACAGCAAGGCCCAGGCAGCGGCCATGGGCGAGGCCCCCAGGATCACGTAGCTGCTCAGGCAGCCGATCAGCACCGCTGCAGCGGTGTCAAGGGGGTGTGCGTAAAACGCCGTGAGGGACTCGATGCGCACGGCGCTGTGGTGCAATTGGTGCGTCCAGCGCCACAGCAAGTCAGACGCGTGGATGAGCCGATGCCACCAGTAGAAGATGAAGCTGGTCAGCAAGAAGCTGAGCCCACCCACCACCACCGCAGGCCAGTCGGCCGGCACGGGCCACAGCGCATGCGTTCGGATGACGTTCGCAAACACCCAGCCAAGCGCCAGGGTCACCGCCACGGTGATGACGCCGATGGACACCGACAAGATGAGCCAGCGCCGGTCGCAATGGTTGCGCGAAGCAGGTGCGATGACCTCGCGGGTGAACAGGCCCACGAACGCCAGCAACAACGTGGCGTAGACCCAGAGGTCGATGATCGGGGTCAGTCGTTCACCCATTGCCAAATGGTTTGACCGTAGTCGGTGCTCAGCTTCGGCATCACCTCACCCAGCTTGAAGAAGCGTCGACTGTCCTGCACCGCAGGCGTGAACCACCAGCCTTCGCGTGGGCAACGCTCGCCTGATTCGCATCGCCCTCGTGCAGTTGATGCATCGTGCTTGAGCTGCGCCAGCACAGGGTGCTCGACCATGCGGCCCGTTGGCTTGACGGGGTGCCAGATGCAGTCCACCAAGTTGAAGCTGGCATACCCATCTTCATCGCGTGACGCGATTTCGTAGGCAGGTTGCATGATCTGCAGGTTCTGGCGCGCAAAGGCCAAAGCAGCTGTCCCCATGCCCGTGCTAGGCACCCACACACCCGTCCACGGAACGATGTCGCCGGTCCTGCAGGAGACAGCGGTGTCCGAAACGTATTCGGGAATTTGCTCAGGAAGGATAGGGAAGATGTACTCTTCTGAATTGCGGGCGATGTTGTTGCCTTCGTAGCCCATGTCTTCGGGGATATCGTGATGCCAATCGCCCGTGCCGTCCTTGTAGCGCTGGCTGCTGTACATAGTGCTCATCATCACGGCCCTTGAGAACCTGCTGCAAATGCTGTAGGTATCGTTGAGCAAATCCATGAAGCCACCAGCATCCGACATCCAGTTCATGTTTCCCTCTTGAAACCCTCGAGGAATATCTTGCATGCGACTGGCCCAGCGGTTCATCGGACTGAAATCTCCGTGTTTAAGGATCGCCAGCGCGTTATCGAACTGACTGAGCAGGTCCTCGATCACTTCACCCCAGTACGGAACGGGGGCATAGTCCTTGATGAACGGATGCGGCTCCACCTGAGCATGCATAAGGTCTGCTGCCTCTTGCAGCTTGACCTTGGCCTTCGAGATGTAGTCCGGCGAAGAAATCGTGTACCAAAGGTGAGCCTCCTGGCTCAAGTTGCGTGGTGCCATGAAAGAAGGACCGGTTACTACGCTTGCAGCGCATCCCATTGCCAAATGGTCTGGCCGTAGTCGGTGCTCAGCTTCGGCATCACCTCACCCAGCTTGAAGAAGCGTCGACTGTCCTGCACCGCAGGCGTGAACCACCAGCCTTCGCGTGGGCAACGCTCGCCTGATTCGCATCGCCCTCGTGCAGTTGGTGCATCGTGCTTGAGCTGCGCCAGCACAGGGTGCTCGATCATGCGGCCCGTCGGCTTGACGGGGTGCCAGATGCAATCCACGAGGTCATAGGTTTCAGCGAAGCCATCTTCGTCCACTGAGGCGACTTCGTAGGCGGGCTGCATGATCTGAATGCCCTGACGAGCAAAAGCCAAGGCTGCGGTACCCATGCCTGTTTTGGGCACCCACACACCTGTCCAGGGAACGATGTCGCCGGTCTTGCAGGACACGGATGTGTCCGGGGCGTACTCGGGGATTTGATGGGGAAGAACAGGGAAGACACTTGGCTCAATGTAGCGAGCGATGCCGTTTGATTCGTACCCAACATCTGCAGGAATCTCATAGCACCAATCTGCGGACCGATCCTTATAGCTTGGGTCGCTAAATCTTTCGCTCATTGCCACGGCCGTCAAGAAGTCATCGCAAATTCCAAAGGTGTCGTTGAGCAAATCCATGAACTTTCCCATCTCCGACATCCAGTTCATGTTGCCTTCTTGAAGGCCGCGAGGGATGTCTTGCATCCGGCTAGCCCATCGCTGCATAGGGTCGAACTCCCCCTGCTTGAGAATTGCCAATGCATTGTCGAACCGACTGAGCAGGTCTTCAATTACCCCGCCCCAATAAGGCACTGGGGCGTAGTCTGCTGTGAAAGACTGGGACGCTACCTGAACACGCATGAGGTCTGCGGCTTCTTGCAGGTTGGCCTTGGCCAGTGCGATGTAGTCTGGCGAAGAAACCGTGTACCAAAGGTAAGCTTCCTGACTCAGGTTACGTGGCGCCACGGGTTTACTCCTTCAGGGGGTTGGGCAGGCCGATAAGCGAGTGTTGGTCTTCAAAGTCCTTGAAGCCCCAACCAGTCTCAAACGGCCCCTCAATGCGAGGGTCGTTGATTTTGGTGCGAACGCCAGACGGCTTGGCGACACCTTTGTCGGTGCGAATGATGCCGCCTTCGACCATGTCGGGGAACTGCACGCCTTTCTCGTATCCATCAGCTTGGGCATTTTTCAACTGATACGGCACCATTGCATTCTGTGCCGAATCCCAGCGCATGGGTTGCCAGACAACTTGCGTCAGACCGCCCTCAAGAAAGCCTTCGGCTTCGACATCTTTTTTCCCGAGCCACTGCATAGCGGTCGGCCCCTCCCACACAGTGATGTCACCGTCGCGTGCCTTGTTGTAGGTGAACTTCACATAGGTCCCGTTCTGGTTCCAGTCAGGCTTGACCGCGAGCTTGCCACGCCACATCTCACGCGCCAGGGCTGGGTTGGCGTTGATTTCTTTCCAAACACTTTCTGTGATCCAACAGGTGCTCAGGGAGCCACTGGTCGGATCGACCACGCGGTAAAGGGTTTCGCCATCGCGTAAGGGCCGAGCTTTGACACCTTTGGCAAAGCTCTTGATGGCAGTGTCGTCCAACTCAGGAGCGCCCTTTTGTAGCCCCTTGGTATAAGCAGGCTCCAACCGAAATCTTTTAGGGGTCAGTTGCTCAAACAAAACCGGCTTCTTGGTCTTCACCCAAGCCGGCCTGTGCTTCGCGATCAAGCGCCTGCTGCCCTGCTCCGACAACGGCGCCATCCACCCCTTGTTGAGCTGCTGGGTGTGCGCCACCCAGTGCATGTCTTCCAGCCGGTCCGCCAACCGCAGCATCATCTTGTGCAGCGGCTCCATGAACTGGTTGACGGCGCCCTCAAAGTTCTTCTGCACCACCACGATGCCATCGACCACGCTCTTGGCCCGCGCAGCAGCTGATGCCGGCAGGAAGGGCTTCAAGTCGTTGACGATCTCCTTGATGCTGTTGGCCTTGTCGTTGAACTGGGCTTTGAGCACCGCAGGGTTGATTTTGCTGACCACCTTGCGAAGACTTGTCGCCACCAACTTGATGACGTCCGGCACACCTGCTTTGGTGAGGAACTTTTGAACGTTGGAATGGTTGAGGTACTGGACGATGGATGGCAGCGCAGCATCGAAGGCATCGTCCAGGTGCTTGACCATCTTGCTGGCATTGGTGAGGTCGTCTGCGCTCTTGATCAGTGGCTTGAGCTTGACGAACACGATCTTGACCACGCCCTTGGCCACCGATCCCAAGCCGGGGATGAAGCCGATCAAGGTCAACACCAGGTTGAACCAGGCCATGCCGTTCGCAGGCGAGGCAGCGATGGCGATGATGTTGGCAATCAAGTCACGGATGTCCATGACCGTGTCAAGGCCCGGGATCATGCAGACGGCTGTGTCCAGCCCAATTTGCCCGACTGTTCGATTCGGGTTGAAGTCGCCTTGCAGCGCCTCCCAGACCCAGTGGGCCTTCTGCTTGGCATCCATCGCCGCGCTTCGGGCGCTGCGCGTGCCTTGGTTGATGCCCTTGACGATGTCATCGAATGTGATCGACATACCTGCCCTGTGCTCTTTTGTGTTTTGTTTGACTCAAACGCCCAGGTACGCCTTGATCGACTTGGCCAGGTCGTCAAGGGTGTAGGGCTCCGGGTCAACCGAGGTGGGTGGGTTCTGGTAGTCAACCTTGTGTTCGAGCCCCTTCGGGATGCCGTCCAGGCGCGCAAATCCCTTGGCGTCAAGCGTGCCGTGCCGTTTGCTGCCGTCGGCAAAGGTCACCACGTAAGGCACATTGGCCAGCGGTGCGGCTTCCCAGCCGCGCAACTCGAGTTCCATCCATCGAGGCAGTTCGCCGACACTCGCTTCGGGCATGCCCACCAACTGTGCCGCCTGACTCCCCCCACCCAACCAATCATGACTCGCCCCCTTCACCGTCCACGTCCCCGGGCAGGTGAAGGTGATGTTGCCGCCCTCTATGACGATCTGGCTTTGCCCGGCGGTGAGCGTGATGCTTTTGCTCGCCTGAATGCGCACCTCGTCGGTGGTGCTCTGCACCGTCAGGTCTTGCTCCGACCAGACCTGCTGGGCATCGGTGTGGGCGCGCACGCTCAAGGCCGCGTTGGCGGTGATGGCCTTGATGCCGCCAGCGTGCGTGTAGAGGCTGGTGGTCTGGCCGCTGACGCTGCTGACCGTGTGCGCTGCCGTCAGGTGCACGTCACCCTGGGCGCTGATGCTTTGGTCTTGTCCGCTGAAGAGGTGGATGCTCGCGGGCGTGACCCATGCAGCCGATGTTGGCGTGTCCAGGTGCAGCAGCGGCTTGGCGAAGCGCTCGACCGGGTCGGCCAATTCGCGGCTGCCGGCTCGGGCCTGGCGGGCGTCCTGGCCGCCCACGGCGCCCGCGTAGCGGCCTTGCGCGCTCGGGTCCATGGCCTCGGTGTGCTGGGCCCAGGCCTGGCTGGGCTCGTGGCTGTGCAGGCCGTGGGCGCCTTGCTGCCTTGCGCTTTGTGCGAGCGTGTCGCCCAGTTGCTGTGCGGCCTTGAGCTGCCCAACGGCTTCGGCTGCGTCCATCTGGGTGCGGGCCACGCTGGCGCCTTGTGCGGGGCGCGCCGCGGTGCTCAGCAGCAGGCCTTCGCCGGCGCGCACCACGGCCCAGCCTTCGGTGTGGCCATAGAAGCCTTCGCCCAGCCAGGCGCCGCGCTGGGCCGCGCCCGAGCCGCCACGCGCGCTTTGCTGGATCAGGTGACCCAGCGTGAGTTCGCTGTGGCCGGTGGCGCTGGAATGGCTCGCCAGGCGCATGCGCAGCTGGCCGGTGGCGTCGTCCACCACCCATTGGTTGGCGCCTTGGCCGTCGAGGTGCGGATGGTGCCAGCCGGCGATGGTGCCGGGGTGGTTGACGCCGGCGTCCACGCCCGCGGGCCAGGGCAGCTCGTGCGGGCCGTTGTGCACCTGGCCCACGATGATGGGGCGGTCGATGTCGCCGTCGATGAAGTCGACCAGCACTTCAGAGCCGGGGCGGGGCGTGAACAGCGCACCCCAGTCGGGGCCGGCCACGCCTTGGGCCACGCGCACCCAGGTGCCGCTGGTGGCGTCGCCCGGTGCATGGCCGGTGGCGGCGCCAGCCGGGGTGGTGGCGCCGGTGAGCCCGCCGGCCAGTGGGTTGTCGCCGCGCTGCCAGGCAAACTGGATGCGCACGCGCCCGTCGCGGTCGGCGTGGATGGGGTCTTCACCCTGGGTCATGACCTGGGCGTGCAGGGGGCCCGGGGCCTCGGACAAGGCGAAGGCCGGAGCCCAGGGCAACAGGCGCAGTGCGGCTGGCGCGGCGCTGAATCGGTTGCGGTAGCTGCCTTGTTCGACGTCGGTGGCGCGCAGGATCTGTGCGGCCTGCGTGCCCAGGTTGTTGGCCATCTCGTGGGTGATGGCGATGGCGGCGAAGCGGCGCTCCGCACCCGCACCGTGGCCGTCGTGGTCAAGCAGCTCGAAGGTGATGCCAGGTTGCAGTGCGCGCACCGCGCCAGCAGCGTCGATGCCTTGTTGTTGCAGCGCCAGGGCGTCAAGGAGGTCTTGCGTGGCGCCTTCGGCTTCGGCGGGGCTGGCGTGCAGGGCGTCGGCCACGCGGCCGTTGGCGTGCAGGCGCTCGCCGTGGCCTTGGTAGAACTCCAGCGCAGGCACGGCGGCTGGCAGGCCGCTGGCCTGGGCCTGTGCGGCCACGCCAGCGAGCTGGCGCTCATCCCACGCGGCCAGGGTGACGGCGTTGGGGCCGATGGCTTGTGATGTGGCCCACTCGGTGAGCGTGTCTTGCGCGAAGCTGCCAAACAGGTTGCCGGCCAGCTGCCCCACCAGCGTGCCAGCCGCGCCGTGGCGGCCAGGCTGGCCAAAGCGCAGGCCACCCAGGTTGGGGCGCTCGGCGGCCTGGTCGAAGATGACGAGTTGCGGGCCTTGCTCGGGCGTGGCCTCGTGGTCCAGGCGCCAGCTCCAACCCTCGGCGGCCATGAGGCGGCAGGCGAAGGCCCAGTCGGTTTCTCGGTACTGGGTGGTGATGGCGCGCAAGGGCCCTGGCTCGGCCAGCTCCAGCCGGAAGGGCAGTTGCGGCCAGGCCTGCAGCACCTGCGAGACGATGTCGGCCGTGGTGAGGTCCTGGAAGATGCGGGCGTCTCGGCGCTGGGCCAGCCAGCAGCTGCCGTCGCGCACGCTCAGGCGATAGCGGCCAAGGCCGCCGTCGCTGCCCAGTTGTGCCACCGCCGCCACCCAGCCCTGCCAGGTGCGCCAGCTGCCATCGGCTTGCAGCAGGCGCAGCGCCACGCGGGTGCCCATGAGCGATTTGAGCGGCAGGCCCGCTTCGGTGCTGACGCAGTCGATTTCGGCCCGCAGGGGCTCGGCCGCGTGCAAGGACTCGGTGAGCGTGGCACGCTCGACGAGCAAGGTTGCGGCGGGCAGCGCCGTGTCGAGCTGCAGCAGGCGCGTGGCCTGGCTGAGCTGGACGGCAGCCAGGAGGCTCGTCGCCAGTGAATTCATGACTCCACCTGAGATGTATGCTTTTGACCTGCCCTCTTTGGGGCAGCCTCGCATCATCGCCGTGATGGGCCCGCCGGGCTGACGCGGCACCGCCCCCCTGCTGGGGGAAAGTTGCAAGAAGTCGTAACCCGCTCCACCGCCTGAACCCGTGAACCCACCCGCCGCACGCGCCGCCAGCCACCCCGATCAACAGTTGGGCAAGCCCCTGAGTGGCTGGCGGCTGACGCTCTACACCATCATCTTCGAGGCCGACACCCGGGCGGGTCGCTGGTTTGACCAGGCCTTGCTGCTGGCCATCGTGGTCAGCGTGATGATGGTCGTGATGGACAGCGTGCCCGCCATTCACCGCGAATGGGGTGATGTGTTCGGGGTCACGGAATGGGTGTTCACGGCCCTGTTCACCGCGGAGTACCTGCTGCGGCTGGTCTGTGTGCAAAAACCCCTGGTCTACGCGCGCAGCTTCTTCGGGGTCATCGATCTGCTGTCCATCTTGCCGACCTGGCTGGCCTTGCTGATGCCGGAGTTGCACGTGTTCATCGACGTGCGGGTGCTTCGGCTGTTGCGCATGTTCCGCGTGCTCAAACTCACGGGCTATGTGGCCGAGTACACGATGCTCGGTCAGGCGCTGCTGGCCAGCAAGCGAAAGATCCTGGTGTTCCTGTCCTTCGTGTTGCTGGTGGCGCTGTTGATGGCCACGGTCATGTACGTGGTCGAGGGGCCGGCCAACGGCTTCACCAGCATCCCCACGTCGATGTACTGGGCCATCACGACGATGACGACTGTGGGCTTTGGCGACATCACGCCCAAGACGGACCTGGGGCGGCTGATCTCGTCGATGATGATGATGCTGGGCTGGGGTGTGCTGGCGGTGCCCACCGGCATCGTCACCACCGAGATGGCGCTGCAGCGCGGCCGCATGCCCGAGCCCACCACGCGCACCTGCCAGAACTGCCTGACCGAAGGCCACAGCGCGACGGCGCGCTACTGCATGCATTGTGGTCACGCGCTGCCTGAATACCAGCGCGATTGAAGGCAGCCGCCCGGCGCCTCAGGCGGGCGGCGGATCCGAGGCAGAGCGCCTTTTGCGAACCGGTGAGACCGGCTCGGGGTCACCCGCCTGGAAGTCGCTGTCGGCAAAGCCCTCTCGGTCGACGACGGCGTCATGGCCTTGCAACCAGGCCTGCAGGTGGCGCGCCGGCATCGGGCGGGCGAACAGGAATCCTTGCAACTCGTCGCAGCCCAGGCGCCGCAGGATGTCGAGTTGGGACTGGGTTTCGACGCCTTCGGCCACCACGGTGAGCCCCAGTGCGTGCGAGAGCTTGATGACGGCGCAGACGATGGCTCGGGCATCGACATCGCGGTCGACGTCCTGCACGAAGCAACGATCGATCTTGAGCTGCGAGGCCGGCAACTTGCTGAGGTAGCTCAGCGACGAATAGCCCGTGCCGAAGTCGTCGATGGACAGGTGAACACCCACGTGCGCGAGCCGCTCGAACAGGCGCAGCGAGGCCTGCGGGTCTTCCATGGCTGCCGACTCGGTGATCTCGAAGGTCAGGTGGTCGGGGACCACGGCGTGGCGGCGCAGCGAATCCTGGATGCGCTCGACGAGGTCGCTCTGGCGCAACTGGTGCACCGAAAGGTTGATGGCCACGCGCAGGTCCACGCCCAGGTCCTGCCAGATGCGCATCTGCCGGCAGGCTTCGTCGGTGACCCATTGGCCCAGGCTGCCGATCAGGCCGAAGCGCTCGGCAATGGGCACGAACACGCCTGGGCTGACCATGCCCCGGTCAGGATGGTGCCAGCGCAGCAGGGCCTCGGCACCGGTGACGTGGCCGGTGCGGCCGTCGACCTTGGGCTGGTAGTGCAGCTCCAGGCCGGTGCGGGTTTCGATGGCGCGACGCAGGTCGCGTTGCAGGTCGATGACGTCCTGCGCGTCGTGCTCCATGTCCGGGTCGAAGAAGCAGTGCATGTTGCCCCCGGCGCGCTTGGCCGCGAGCATGGCGGCGTCGGCGCGAGCGATCAGGCGGGCGCGCGAGCCGTGGTCTGGGTACAGCACGATGCCGATGGAGCACGACAGGCGCACCTCGCGACCGGGCAGTTGGTAGGGACGCTGCAGGGCCTGGCGCACGCGGTCGGCCACCAGCGTGGCCGCGGCGCTGTCGGGGTCGCCGTCCATGAGCATGAGGAACTCGTCGGCGCCAACGCGGGCGATGGTGTCGGTCGAGCGCGCGATGGTGAGCAATCGGATGGCGACTTCGCGCAGCAGGCCGTCGCCGGCACGGTAGCCGCAGGAGTCGTTGATGGCCTTGAAGCCGTCGAGGTCGATGTAGAGCAGGGCCAGGCGGCGCTGGCGTGACTCGGCGCGCAAGGCGGCGGACGCCAGCTGGTCTTCCAGCATCAGGCGGCTGGCCAGGCCGGTGAGCGGGTCGGACATGGACGAGCGAGGCGGCGGGGGCAGGTCGCCGGGGCCTGCGCCGGGCACGTCATGGTCTTCGAACAGATCGGTGAGATCGTCGTGCACAGGCTCGCGTGGGTCGGCGCCCGATGGCCCGGCATCCAGGGTCACCTTGCTCGGCAAGGCGACGTCTTCACGCGACAGCGAGGCCTTGGCGCGCCAGCGAGCGCTCAGCAGGTGGTTGGCCCAGGCACCCAGCATGGCGCCGGCAAGGGCCACGCCCACCAGCCACCACACCGCCTGCGCCACGCCCATCATGGGCGGCTGGCCTCCAGCTCGGACCAGGCGGTGGCGATGTCACTGGCCTCCAGGTCGGCTTCTGGCTGGGTGTCCAGCGGGACGGCGGTCGAAGCCAGTGGCATGGGCGCACCGCGCTGGCCCAGCCACTTCATCAGCGTGGGCTCGGACATCGGCCTGGCAAACAGGAAGCCTTGCAGCTCGTCGCAATGGAGCTGGGCCAGGATGTCGGCCTGGTCTTGCGTCTCGACGCCTTCGGCCACCACCTTCAGGCCCAGCGCATGCGCCAGGCGCACCACGGCTTCGACGATGGCTTGGGCGTCCAGGCTGCTGTCGAGGTCGCGCACAAAGCTGCGGTCGATCTTGAGCTGGCGCGCGGGCAGACGGCGCAAATAGCTCAGCGACGAGTAGCCAGTACCAAAGTCGTCGATGGACAGGCGCACGCCGATCTGGTCGAGCATGTCGAAGACGCGCAACGAGGCTTCGATGTCTTCCATCGCGACAGATTCTGTGATCTCCATGAGCAGCATGCGCGCGGGCACGCGGTGGCGACGCAAGGCCTCGCGCACGCGCTGCTCCAGGTCGGGCTGACGCAGCTGGTGCACCGACAGGTTCACCGCCACGGGGATGTCCAGGCCCAGGTCGTGCCACACCCGCAGGTGGCGGCAGGCCTCGTCGATGACCCACTGGCCCAGCTCGCCGATCAGGCCGAAGCGCTCCGCCACAGGGATGAACTCGGCGGGACTGACCATGCCGCGCGTCGGGTGGTGCCAGCGCAGCAGGGCCTCGACACCGGCCAGCTCGCCCGTGGTGGCGCGCAACTTGGGTTGGAAATGCAAGGTCAGCTCGTTGCGGGCCACGGCGTGACGCAGGTCGCGCTGCATCTCGACCTGGGCAGCGCCCACGCGGTCCATGCCGCGCTCGAAGAAGCAGTACACGCCGCCACCTGCGCGTCGGGCGGTGAGCATGGCGTCATTCGAGTGCGACATCAGCTGCTCGGCCGTGGCGCTGTCGGGGTAACGGGCCACGCCAATGGAGCAGCTGACTGTGATCTCCTGGTCCTGCACCAGGCAAGGCTCGTGCACGGCGTCTTGCAGGCGTTGGGCCAGCACGGCGGTGACGTGTTCGTCGTTCAGCCCCCGGCAGGCGATCAAGAATTCATCGGTGTCGGAGCGTGCCAGCACGTCGCCTTCGCGGATGAGGCCCTGCAGCCTGAGCGACAGCGTCTGGATCAGGCCATCGCCCACGCTGTGACCATAGGTGCCCGTGAAGGCGTGAAAGCCATCGATGTTCAGCCGCATCACGCTCAGGTTGAGCACCTGGTCGGTGGCCTCGTGGATGAGCTGTCGCACCTGCTGCTCGAAGCCCGTGCGGTTGGGCAGCCCGGTGGCCGAGTCGCGCAAGGAGGCTTCTTCCAGCGCGGACTGCGCGGCCTTGAGGGAGTCGGACAGGGCCTGGTTTCTAGCCAGGTTGCGCGCGTCCTGCAAGGTGCCGATGTGCGCCATCACGAGCAGGATGAGCACGGTGGCGGTGAGCACGAACTCCAGCGAGTCACCGGAGAGCTGCCCCTCGCTCAGGCAGATGGCCGCCAGGGGGATGCCGACCGCGCTGACTTGCATGACCAGGCCAGCCCAGATGACCGAGCCCACCAGCACTGCGATGGCCAGGTGGCGGGTCTGGTGGTGGTCTCGATCGAGCTCGGCCTGCATCAGCAAAGCACCCAACGAGCACCCGAGCAAGACCAGCAGGAAGGCGGCGCCCGACGTTTTGGCGTCCCAGATCATGGCCGGCTGCAGCATGATGGACGAGGCGTTGACGAACACCAGCATCTGCACGCCCACGGCAACCAGCACGGCACCCAGCAAGCGCGTTCGCCAGCGCAGGTCACGGTGGGTCTGCATCCAGATGGCGGCCGCAGCGATGACGATGGCGGGCAGCCAGGACGCCAGCACGACGTCGCGCACATAGCCCACCTTGATGGGCAGTTGCATCGCCACCAGGCTCAGAAAACTGGCCGCCCAGATGCCCGTGCCCACGACGAGCGCGCCGCCCAGGACCCAGGCCAGGCCGGCTTCTCGGTCATTGGCCCGCACCCGGCGGATCACCATGCCTTGCAGCGAGATGGCGTACACGGCAAGCAACCAGGCCGGCGCGAGGGCCGAGGCGCTCCAGCTTGCTGCCATGAAGGTTGAAGACATGCGTGCTCCCGATTCGTTCACACACCGAGGTGTGATCGGGATATCGGCGGGTGCGCGCGTGGGCTTGAGCGCCCGGGGTGGTCAGCGGCGGTGGAGCGTCAATGCTTCACGGATGCCACCCGGTGAAATGCATCAGTGCATCACCACGGGCTGTTGCGCCATGCCGGCGTAGCGCTCGAGGTAGGCATCGAACTCTTCGATGCTGGGAGACGACTCGATCAGGGCCTCGACGCCTTCCTTGAAGGTCTCGGCCAGGGCGCCCTCGATGAAGATTTCCTTGCGGGCGAACTTGTCGACGATCTCATAGCCACCACGGGTCAAGGCGGCGCTGTGGCGAACCGGGCCGTGCTCATCGGCGGCCAGTTCGATCTGCACCACCGCGTAGCTGTCCGAGTTGTAAAGCATGTGCATGGACGACACTCCAGGGTCCTTGAGACCGACTTCCGTCATGGCTTTGGCCGGCTGGCCATTTCCATCATGACGGCTCCTTCGGCCTCGTCACCCCCCGACTTGAGGGCGATGCAGTCCAGCTCAAGGCCTGACGTGTCGGAATGCACGCGATCCCCCGCGAACGCGCGGGCGGATCTCTGCGGAGTCAGGGCTTGCGAAAGCTCAGCGTGACGTCGCCCAGGTGGATGCCGAACTTGCTCATGGCCGCTCGGTTGAGCACGACCTGGCCGTCCACGCGGTACATCCAGTCGTCGAACTGGAACTCGATCGGCTTGCCATCGACCGGCACGCGCATGGTGTAGCTGAAGCGGATGGCGTTGCCAGATTGTTCGCCCACGGCGACGCCCACGATGTCGGCCGCCCGGCCCTCGAAGCGCCCGCCACCCAGGTCCTTGAGTTGCCAGACGCGGCGCTCCTTCTCGCCATTGCTGTAGGTGAAATCTTCTTCCAGCACGCCGCTGTCGCCGCTCCAGCGGCCCTGCATCTCGACCGTGAAGCGCTTGACGACGCGCCCCGACCTGTCGGTGAACATGCCGTGCGCCTGCACGGGGCCTGAGAAGTAGCCGCGGAAGTCCATGGCGGGCTGCTCGGCCTGGTAGTCGGTCGGCTTGGGGGCTGAGCCGCAGGCCGACAGGCCGAGGGCCAAGGTCAGCACGATGGCGCCGAGGGCCGTGCGGCGCTGGATGAGGGGCTTGGATGGGGTCATGTCGAACTCCAGAGAAGGTGTCCTGAAGGTGGTGAGACCATGTCAGGTATCAGGGATGAGGGGTCAAGCCAGCGCCGGGTGATGGCGCCAGCGCCAGCAGGCCACCAAGGCCAGCAACTTGAACAGGCAGGGCAAGCCGCCGTAGACCCAGCTCAGCGCGTTCAGGCCTGCGGGGTCTTGGGTGCCTGGGGTGTAGCCCAGGGCTTGCAAGGCGGGCAAGGCCAGGCCCGCCGCCAAGGCGAGGTTGAGCTTGGTTGCCCATTGCCACCAGCCTGCGTAGGCGCCCTCGGCTTGCCCGGTGTGGCCGGCGCGTTGCACCACGCCAGTCAACAGCGTGCCCGGCGCGGTCAGGTCGGCCCCCAGGGCAAAGCCACCCGCCAGACAAATGAGGAGGTAGCCCACGCGATCGCCCTCGCCCAGGCCCAGCACGCTCACGAAGCTGATCACGCTCAAGAGCATGCCCAGCGCCCAGGCGCGCATGGGGCCGATGCGCCCGATCAGGCGCACCCACAGCGGCACACCGAGCGCAGCCATCAAGAAGTACAAGCCCAGGAACAAGGGCGCACCGTCCATCGCGCGCAACCGGTCCTGGATGAAGAACAGCACCAGCGTTGCCGGGATGGCGCTGGCCACGCCGTTGACCAGGAACAGGGCCATGAGTCGGCGAAAGCCGGCGCCCTGCCAAGGCTGGGACAGCGGCGTGGCGGCCTGCGCGCGGGATGCCTGATCGCTCGCGGCCCTCGTCACTGGCGCCGGCTTGGGCCCCTTGCTCAGGGCCCACACGCCGGCCAGCAGGCCCACGGTCAGCACGGCACTCGTCCAGCCCATGCCCGCCTGCGTGGCCAGTACATTCGCCAACAGCACCCCGAAAAGCCCGAAGCCCTCTCGCCAAGCCACCAGCCGGCTGCGCTGCGCCACGTCGCCGCCCAGCCGCGTGCCCCAGGCCAGGTGCAACACGCTGGTCAGGCTGTAAGCCAGGAAGGTGAAGATCAGCGTGACGGCGCACCAGGCCAACAAAGGCACGGTCTGCCTGACCGGCGGGTGAAACAGCAGCACAAAGCCCAGTGCCAGCGTGAGCACCGCCAGCAAGGCGGCCATCAAGGCCCTCTGAGGTTGCGCCAGCCAACGATCGGCCCAACGCCCGAGCAAGGGGTCGATGAAGGCATCGGCCAGCCTGGTGAACAGCAGCACGGCCCCCAGCGCGGCCAAGGGCAGGCCATACGCCTGGGCATGGTGCTGAGGCAGCACCACGTAAAGCGGCATGGCCACAAAGGCCAGGGGCAAGCCCAGCAAGCCGTAGCGTGCGCTGGCCGAGTGCGTCAGCATGGCGTTCAGGCCGGCTTGCGCAGGGTGTACTGAACGACGTTGGTGTTGCCCATGTCGAACGCGGCCTCGCAGTAGGCGAGGTAGAACTCCCAGATGCGCTGGAAGCGCTCGTCAAAGCCCAGGCGCTGGACCTTTTCCAGGTGGGCATGGAAGTCGACTCGCCAGCGGCGCAGGGTCTCCGCGTAATCAGGGCCGAAAGCCAGGGCGTTGACCACCTCCAGGCCTGCCTCGCGAGCGGCTTCGCGGAAGGCGCGGTCGCAAGGCAGCAGGCCGCCGGGGAAGATGTACTGCTGGATGAAGTCCGTCGACTTCACGTAGCGCTCGAACAGGTCGTCGTGGATGGTGATGGTCTGCAGACAGGCCTGGCCACCCGGCTTGAGGCAGCGGTTCAGGGTCTCGAAGTAGCCGGGCCAGTACTCCCGGCCCACGGCCTCGAACATCTCAATGGAGACGATGGCATCGAAAGGCTCGTCACGGATGTCGCGGTAGTCCTGCAGCCTCAGGTCGGCGCGCTCGGACAAGCCAGCCCGGGCCATGCGGTCGTGGGCCCAGGCCAGCTGCTCGGTCGAGAGCGTGACGCCGGTGACGTGCGCACCATGCTCGGCGGCGGCGATCTCGGCCAGGCCACCCCAGCCACAGCCGATCTCCAGCACGCGACGCTGTTGGCCATCGGCCAGCACGCCCGCTTCGTTCAGCGCACGCTTGACCTTGGCACGCTGCGCGTCGACCATCGGGCGCTTGTGATCGCCCTCGAACCAAGCGCTGGAGTAGCTCATGGTGCGGTCCAGCCACAGGCGGTAGAACTCGTTGCCCAGGTCGTAATGGGCCTGGATGTTCTTGCGGCTGTTGGCCTTGGAGTTGCGGTTGAGCAGGTGGCGGATGCGGTAAGCCAGGCGCCCCCACCAGGAGCCATAGATCGCGCCTTCGATCAGGTCGCGGTTGGCGATCATCAGCTTGAGCAAGGCGGTCAGGTCGGGCGTGCTCCAGTGGCCATCGATGTAGCCTTCGGCAAAGCCGATGTCGCCCGACTTGAGCACCGCCGAGCACACCGACCAGTCGTGCAGGCGCAAGCCGGCGCGCGGCACGTGCGGGTCGTCGGAGCTGGCCTGGCCAAAGCGTGCGGTGCTGCCGTCGGGCAACTGCAGGTCCAGCCAGCCCACGCGGATCCGCTTGAGCAAACCCAGCACCGCGCGGGCAGAAGCGGGCGCGGTGGCAGGCAGGCTCAGGCCTTCATCCCGGGACAGCGACGAAGCAGAGGTCATGCGGTTCATGGCGAAGGGTTTCCTGTGTCGGAGGGGGCGGTGACGGTTGAGGCGGCCTGCGCCGAAAAAGCCAGGCCTGGCCCGGCGCTGGGCGCAGGCGGTTTGGAGAAAAAGGGCACGCGCTTGAGCCACAGCTGCAAGGCCTGCCAGTGGATGCGGGCGAGCACGCCGAAAGTCATCAGGGGCCAGCCACGGATGGCCCGGTTCACGCTGCGCTCGTCAAGTTCAACCAGCTCGCCGCTGATGGCGGTCTGGATCAGCGGGCCGTCGGCGTCATCGTGGTCCACACGCGCCACCAGGCGATCGGCGTTGCGCATGAATCGAAAGCGGTAGCGGCCTTCGACGCGACAAAACGGCGAGACGTGGAACACCTTGTCGGCACGCACCTCGCGGCCCCAGCCCAGTTGCTCGCCACCGAGCAGGTAGCAATGCCGCTCGCCAAAGGTGTTGTTGACCTCGGCCACCACGGCGTGCAGCGCACCATCGGCCCGGTGCACGTACCAAAAGCTCACGGGCTTGAACGCGAAACCGAGCACACGCGGGTAGGTTTGAAGCCAGACCTCGCCTTGGGGCAAGTCATCGGCCCAGCAACCGCCGCGCTGGAGCAAACCATCGAGCCAGGCCAGCGAGTCCGCGCCGCCCTCGCCGTGGTCGGCATCGTGAAAGCTCAGCCAGCCGCGCGCGTTGCGCCGCACGGCCGCCACCGGCTGGCTCGCCAGCGCCCGCATGGGCAGCAACCAGAACCAGCCGCCGTAACTGAAGGCGTGGTGCTTGGGGCGCAGGCGGGTGTGCCGCACCTGCCCGAAGCCGATGAGCGGCCTGGCGGTGCTCATGCAGCCAGCTCCGACGTCGGAACCGCGCCAAGAGTGGGGGCCGCGCGCGAGAGTCGATCGAGCACGCCTTGCGCCGCCGCCAGCCCCGACTTGAGGCCGTCTTCGTGGAATCCGTAGCCGGCCCAGGCCCCGGCGAACCACAGCTGCCGACGCCCCTGCAGCCCTGGCAGGGCCTGCTGCGCGTCGATGGCGGCCTGGTCGAACACAGGGTGGTCGTAGTCGATCTCGGCCAGCACCTGGCTGGCATCGGGCTCACGCAAGGGGTTGAGCGAGACGACCACCGGTTGTTGCCATGGCAGGGGCTGCAGCCGGTTGATCAGGTAGTGCAGGCAGACGTGGCGGTCTTCCTGGCTGACCTCGCTGGCGCGCTCGTAGTTCCAGGCGGCCCAGGCTTTCGGGTTGCGCGGCAACTGACCGGTGTCGGTGTGCAGCACCGCGCGATTGGGGTGGTAGCGGATGGCACCCAGCACGGCGCGCTCGTTTTGCAGAGCCCCTTCACCCAGCAAGCGCAGGGCCTGGTCCGGGTGGCAGGCGAAGATGACAGCGTCAAACCGCTCTGCCCCACGGGCGCTGTGCACCATCACACCGGCCTGACCGGCTTCGCCCAGGGGCATCACGCGCTCAACGGGGCAATGCAGGCGGGCATCGGGCAGCTGCTCGACGATGCGGCGCACGTACTCGCGCGAGCCACCCGACACCGTGTACCACTGCGGCCGGTTGGCCACCTGCAGCAGGCCATGGTTATGGCAAAAGCGGATCAGCGTGGCCATCGGGAAGCGCATCATCTGCTGCACCGGGCAGGACCAGATGCAGGCGACCATCGGCAGCAGGTAGCCTTCCTGGAAGGCCGCACCAAAGCCTTGGTCTGCCAGGAAGTCGCCGATGGGCTGCTTGAGTTCGCGCTCGTCACCGCGCTGCGCCATGGCCGTGGTCAGGCGGTTGAAGCGCAGGATCTCGCCGAGCATGCGCCAGAAGGCCGGCGACACCAGGTTGCGCCGCTGCGCGAACACGGTGTCCAGCGAAGAGCCGCACCACTCCAGACCGGGTCGCAAACCAGACAAGCCGGTCGCGTCACGTGGCACCTGCACCGAGAAGGACATGTCCGACTTCGCCGTGGGCACGCCCAGCTGCTCAAACAGCCCGATGAGCTGCGGGTAGGTGCGCTCGTTGAAGACCAGGAAACCGGTGTCCACCCCATGCTTGACCGGGCGGCCCTGCGCATCGGGCAAGGTCACGTCCACCGTGTTGGCGTGCCCGCCAAAGTGCGCGCCCGCCTCGAACAAGGTGATGTGACGCGCACCCGGGGCGCGCACCAGGTGATGGGCGGCCCCGAGCCCGGTGATGCCGGACCCCACGATGGCGATGCGTTGCATGGTCGGACTCCGTTGCTGGGTCAAGGGGCCAGGGCCTTTTCGATGTCGCGCACCAGGTCGCGGTCATCGGGTGAGGTCATGCTGCTGTAGCTGTCGATGACCTGGCCATTGCGCCCCACCAGGTACTTGTAGAAGTTCCACTTCGGGCGCGTGCCAGAGGCCTTGCTCAGCTCGGCGAACAGGGGGTTGGCGTTGTCGCCCCGCACGCTGGTCTTGGCGAACATCGGGAACTTCACGCCATAGGTGTTGCTGCAGAAATCGGCGATCTGCTTGCTGTCCCCGGGCTCCTGGTTGCCAAAGTCGTTCGACGGAAAGCCCAGCACGACCAGGCCACGGTCCTTGTACTTGGCGTGCAGGGCTTCGAGGCCCTTGAACTGGTCGCTGAAGCCGCAGTAGCTGGCGGTGTTGACCACCAGGAGCACCTTGCCGCTGTACTGGCACAGCGACTGGGGTTTTTCATCCTGCAGGCGCGCAAAGGTCTTGTTCAGCAGCGGCGGGCAGGCGGGTGCCTCGCCAGCGGCGTGGGCTGCCCCACCGAGCAGGGCGCCGGCGAGGCCGCAGGCCACGAGCGTGGCGCGAAAAATTCGAGTCGTCATGTCGGCCCTTTTGTCTTGGTCAAAACAGGATGTTTGTTCTATATTAGCTGGACAGATCTTGTTGCACAACGTTTTGTCCACGTCAAAGAGGCACAAAACCCTGAACAAGCCTGGACAAACCCGCTCCTGAACCTTTACGCAGCCTCCCACTTTTTGGATGCACCCGCCGCCATGCCCCGCTCCTTGATGATGTCCATCGCCGCCGTTGAGCGCGACACCGGCCTGAGCAAGGACACCCTGCGCATCTGGGAAAAGCGCTACGGCTTCCCCTCGCCGGTGCGGGACGCCCAGGGCGAGCGCTGTTACCCCATGGAGCAGGTCGAGCGCCTTCGCCTGATCAAGCGGCTGCTGGACGTGGGCCATCGGCCGGGACGGGTCGTGGGCCTGCCACCCGAGGACCTGCAGACACTCGCCGATCGCAGCGCCGACGCACAAGGCCTGCCCACCCGCACCGGCCGCAACCGCCAGGCAAGCGCCCCCGCTGCGCCCACACCCACCCCACCGTCACCGCGACCCAGCTACACCGACCCCGCCGCACCCGGCGACTGGGTCGATGACGCCCTGGCGCGCGTGGACGCCCACGACGTCGCGGGGTTCAAGCGCCTGCTGGCCCAGGCCGTGCCCACACTGGGGCTGGCCCGCTTCATCACCGAGGTCTGCGCACCCCTGCTCAAAGCCATGGGCGAAGGCTGGTTGCGCGGGCGCTTTCAGGTGCCGCAAGAACACTGGGTCAGCCAGTGCATGCAGCAAAGCCTGCACGCGGCCATCCACGCGCTGCCCCCCACCGACCCGACCCAGGCCCCCCGTGTGCTGCTGAGCACCTTCCCCGGAGAGCCGCACGCGCTCGGCTTGCTGATGGTCGAGGGCTGGTTGACGCTGCAGGGCGCGCAGGTGATCAACCTGGGCGCCCAAACCCCGACGGCCGACCTGATCGACGCCTGCAAAAACCACCGGGCCGACGTCGTGGCCCTGAGCTTTTCCGCCTCCGCCCCGGCCCACCTGGTGCAAGACGCCCTGCCCGCATTCCGCGACAGGCTGCCCCCTCGGGTGGCGATCTGGGCGGGTGGGCGCAACCCGTTGCTGGCCCGCCGAGCGCCAGCCGGGGTGCTGGTCCTGGACGACCTCGCCGACCTGCAGCGAGCCATCCAGGCATGGCATCTCGGCCAGAGCCAAGACCCCCAGGCCTGCCCCCCCTGACTGCGGACTGTCACGTCGCTGCAAAGCGCCTGACATCCAATTCGGTCACAAATGCGTATAGCCTGTCGTGAAACGTCAGTCGGTCGCCGTGGCGCGGCCCCACCGTTCGCGCGCTGCCGCGCTCCTGGAGAAGGTCATGCTGTATCCCGAACTGTTCAAGCAACTCGAAGCCGCCCGCTGGAACATGGACAAGGACATCCCCTGGGACTCGTTCGACGCCAGCCAACTGAGCGACGAGCAGGCCCAGACGATCAAGATGAACGCCATCACCGAGTGGGCCGCGCTGCCCGCCACGGAGATGTTCCTGCGTGACAACCGCGACGACAGCGACTTCTCGGCTTTCATGAGCGTGTGGTTCTTCGAAGAGCAGAAGCACTCGCTGGTGATGATGGAGTACCTGCGGCGCTTCCGCCCCGACCTGCTGCCCACCGAGGCCGAATTGCACGAGGTGCGTTTCGACTTCGACCCGGCGCCGGCGCTGGAGACCCTGATGCTGCACTTTTGCGGCGAGATCCGCCTGCATCACTGGTACCGCCGCGCGGCCGAGTGGCACACCGAGCCGGTGATCAAGGCGATTTACGAGACGCTGGCGCGCGACGAGGCCCGCCATGGCGGCGCCTACCTGCGCTACATGAAGCGGGCGCTGAACCGCTTTGGCGACGAGGCGCGTGCGGCGTTCGCGAAAGTGGGCGTGCTGATGGCGAGCGCGCGGCGCACGGCGCAGGCGCTGCACCCGACGAACCTGCATGTGAACGAAAAGCTGTTCCCGCGCGACACGATCCAGTCGCGGCTGCCGAACCCGGAGTGGCTGGAGCATTGGCTGGATCGACAGATCCAGTTCGATGCGGTGTGGGAGGGCAAGGTGGTCGAGCGGATCTTGCACAACCTGGGGTCGCTGATGGGGCGCAGCTTTGCGAGCGTTCAGGAGCTGAACCGGTTCCGCAAGGAGATGATGCGGTCGGTGGAGCAGGCGGCGAGTGGTGTGGCTGCTGCTGCTTCTTCCGAGGTGAAGACGGCTGGGGTTTGAGTTGCCTCTTCAGCTGCTTTATTGAGCTGTTCGCTGATTGAGCGCTTTCTCGTGGGAGCGCGAGGCGGGGGCTGCGGCGCTGTGCGGTCGGGCTTCAAGGGTGGTGGTCCTGCCGTTGGCAGGACTCCCCTGCGGTGCTCGACTCGATCAGGTGGCTGCGGATCTCGCGGCCCTCGGCCGCTCAAACAGTCCTCGCCATCCCCTTGGCTGCGCCAAGGGGCGACCTGATCGAGCCTGCGCTCCTCGGCACCACCCAGGCGCCCTCCCGCACAGCGCCTGCGCCCTTTTCCGCCTCGCTTGTTTCGTGCGACGGGTGTTGGCTTGCGTGGGTTGGGGCGCCCGATCTTGGCGCTGGGTAGCCTGCGATGGGTTTGGGGTGGCTTGCCGAGCTTTTTGGGTGGTGCGCGGAGCTCTGAAGGCGGCGCGCCGAGTGTTTTGCTCGGGGCGCGGGGTTTTTTGCTCGGCTGGCCGAGCTCGGAGCTCGGTGAATGCACCTCGGCGGGGCGTGAGCGGGTGTTTGAGCTCGGCGCTTGTCTGAAATTACCAGGATCGCGTCCGGAAAAGACTGGTGCGTAAGTGTTTGAGCTCGGCGGCAGGCCTCACCGCGCAGCCTTCCCGCTGCGGATTGAACATCAGCTACCGAACGATCTATCGACTCATCCTGTGATCGCAAGCTCGGAGGCACGCTGTGAAAGCACAAGCGGACCATCTCTAAGTTCGCGCGTAAGCGTTACCGCAGCATCGATCACAGGGGCGTTCTGCCTGGCAAGCGGCGCATCAGCGAGCGCCCCAAGGACGTGGAGTCGAGGCTGCGCATCGGGCACTGGGAGGGTGACTCGGTCAGCGTGTTGACGCTTGTCGAGCGCAAGACGGGCTAGGCCATCGTCAAGAAGCCTGCGAGTCGCTCGATGGCCGAGATCAACGAGGCGGCGATGGTGGTTATCTCGGAGCACCGCAAGCGGTTCAAGACGATCACGTTTGACAACGGCACCGAGTTCCATGGTTACCAGGCCATCGAGCATGTGCAACCAGTCAAATGCTACTTCGCCCCCCTATCACTCGCGGGAGAGGAGCTCCGACCAGAACTTCAGCGGACCGCTTCGGCAGTACTTCCTCAAGGAAATGAGCATGAGCAAAGTCACGCAGGCTGAATGCAACAAAGTAGCGCGCGAATTGAATGTGCACCCCAGCAAGGGGTAGGCATTTATATCCCCTTACTGGGCGCATCATCACGCACGAGGGGGTATTGAACTTCACGCGCCAATCCACGCTCTGAATTTTTTGCTAATGACATGCAGTTCATTTTTGAACCGCACCACAAGGAGCGGATGGCAGCAGATCGCATCGTGTCAAAAAAAACGGATCGGGGACTGTTAATCCGCCCAAATCTCCCATTCTGCGATAAGAAACTCTCTAAACAGAAACGAAAAGTAAGTTAGGAAATTTGGAAGACATGCCTCAAGAAATTCTTCTGGGCTCCCAATATCCTTGATCGATATGTTCTTCTCGTTGTAAAGGTAGTGAAAGAACTGATTTCTGAAATTAATTATGAACCGGTCGGTGTGCTGGTATTTCAATTCAACAAAGTCGTTGCCGGAGTTGCTTATTTCTGCCAGGCTCATCAATTCTTTAGCTACAGAGCAGGCCGACTGGGGGTGGGATGCTGTGGAAAACGAATATCTCGCGGTACTATTGGCGAAATTTTGATCAAGAATTTTTTGCGAAAACCTCTTCAGAACCGAAAGATCCGCCTTTGCGGTGTTGTTCACAACTTCTTTGTATTGATTGAACGTGATGTCGTTGATCCCTTTGGAAACTATTGAAACCAATGGCAAATACAAGGCCGAATGCTCAATCAGCCTGTATAGGTGAACAAAGCTGGCCAGATGGGATTTTTGCTCTAGATGCCAAATGCAATGAGTGAGCTCCAAGAAAATATTTTCGTGAATCCTTATATTCTTTGTGCCCGCGTTTCGCAGGAGGGACTTAAGTTCGTGGTGTGTGCAACCTGGAATTTTGGATGAAATCGAGCCAACCCTAAATTTTCCACTTGTTTGGTTGGGAATGCTTAAGTAGTCCCTTGACAGCTTGAAGGACTTGCCGCTGCAGGATATCGTTCCGTGGCCAGATAATATAAGTAAAGTCTTAAGGCGGTTTAAGGACGGGATGTTGCCACCAAAGTAGCTTGGGCCTGAAAGGCCTGGTGGCGGGGTGTAAGTAGGGTGCGCCATTACAGTTGGCTGAGCTCAAGGATAACTTCGGAGTCTGGCTGTTTTGAATACTTTTCAAGATTGCCAAAGTATTCGGAAACCATCTTTCTTCTGTAGTCGCCAACCTTGATCTTTCTTTTGTCGAAATTGGAGAAAACAACCTCAAATGTTGATAGATGTTTTTCGAATTCCGCTGGCGTAACGGCCTTGAGCTGCGCGAAATTCCTCCGGGCCGCAACACAGTAACCAATAAAATTGTTACTCGAAACAAACCACTTATTCACCTCGACATCGACGCATGCGTCGGATATCCAACGCAAGACATCCATGAACTCATACCTCTCATCGCTGAACTCGTTACCGATAATTCTTTCGGCAATTAGTTCATCCATCTTCTCCTCAATGATTAGTTTGTTGTCGATGGCGGTTGTGCCGCTCAAATAGGCAATATAGCCTTTTACGATATCTGACCTATGAACCGCCAGTCTGTTTGCAGCCTTCTGCCGTTCTTTGTGAGGCTGATTTTTCAGCGAAAGAGTGTCAAAATCGAATATCGTCTCGGAAAGTATGTCGATTTGATGCCTTGGCGACATGGGCTTCTGCCCATTATTGAGCGTGATCATCCTGTACAGCAACTTATCCATCGATGGCGATATTATGATATTAAGGTGCAGCGTCCTACTGAGGAATGCAGCCCTTGATGCCTCCTCCTCTATTTCTTCTGCTGCACGATGAATGGCGCTTAAGCGTTGAATCCCATCAAGAACAAATGCGTTTTTGATCTGCGCATTGATGTATTTGTCGTCAATTCCATCTATTTTATCGGCCGTAATAAACGCTAGAGTAATTGGAGGTATTACGCATCCGAGCTTAAGGTCATTGCGCAAGCGAGAATAGAATGACGGATTTTGCTGCCCTCTTTGGATTTCAAGACGCTGAATTAATGGGTATAAATGATCAATTGCGTATGCGTAGTTCGTCTTCCCGACCCAATATCTTGCGCCAAGGACCTCATCTGTCAGCGCCTCACCGAAAAGTTCAATCTTCATTTGAAATCCTAAAAATGTTCAGTGCTTTATATCATTGACTAAAGCATCAAATTGGTCGTAGCACTTGACTCAGCTGCGGCGAGTGTCTTTCTCGGGGCTAAGAATCCGAACTACCAATAGACCACTCCGCGTTCAAGAGCGATGTTGGTCTAAACAGCCGAAGCTCCCACAGCGAGCAACCTGCAAGTGCTTGTTTCGCATCGACTTCGCCCTCCATGAGTATTTGGGTGCCACTTCTTTAGCGAGCCTAAACCAAGTCAGCGTAAACGTGCAGGTGGCCGCCCCGATTCAAGCGGTGAGCCTCACGCACCGCACCCCTCCTCCGCACGCTCAAAGCGGGGCACCAGGGGCGAAGCCGGCATGGGCTCGGGCGCCTTGTGGGCGCCGAGGAGCGGGGCGGCAAGGTGGGCGCGCGCAGCGCGCTTCGTGATCTGACTGGCCTGAGTTGTTTGAGCGGAGCGCCCACAGGGCGCGCAGCGAGTTCGAAGGCCCCACCTTGCTGTGAGCACCGCAGGGGAGTCACGCCACAGGCGTGACCGCCCACTTGGCGCCCGAGCCCATGCCGGCGCAGCACCGCCCCGCGCTGCCCCGACAAAGCGCGCCCACCCAGGCAGGCAAAGAAAACCGGCACAGCCCTGAACCGTCTTCAAACCCGAGTCGATTTGTGAAGCCATGCAAAGCCTGCATCGACTCCAGCCGAGCCTGCGTAAGGGACCTCAGCCGCATCAACAACCAACGCGGCGTCCCCCAACGACCCAACAGGAGCTCGCATGAAAACCTTCGCTTTCGCCACCACCGCCCTCGCCCTGACGATGACCCTGGCCACCGGCACGGCCCGCGCCGAAGTCATGGTCGGCGGCGCCCCGATGCTGCCCACCAAGGACATCGTCGACAACGCCGTGAACTCCAAGGACCACACCACGCTAGTGGCCGCCGTCAAGGCCGCCGGCCTGGTCGACACCCTCAAGGGCAAGGGCCCGTTCACCGTGTTCGCGCCCGTCAACGCCGGCTTCGCCGCCCTGCCCCCTGGCACCGTCGACAACCTGCTCAAGCCCGAGAACAAGCCGGCGCTGACCAAGGTGCTTACCTACCACGTGGTGGCCGGCAAGTTCGACGCCAAGGCCGTGACCCAGGCCATTCAGGCCGGCGGTGGCAAGGCCACGCTCAAGACCGTGGCCGGCGGCAACCTGACCGCCTCGACCGAAGGCGGCAAGGTCATCGTCACCGATGAGAATGGCGGCAAGGCCACCGTCACCATCGCCGACGTGATGCAGTCCAACGGCGTGATCCACGTCGTCGACAAGGTGCTGCTGCCGAAGTGATGCACGCGTGAAAAAGGGGGCGCGAGGCCCCCTTTGTGGGTTCAGCCGCCGGCAAGCGCCAGCCAGCAACGCTTGAGGCCGACTCGGACGCCGAGCGACTTCAGGCGACTTGTTGCCAAGCCTGAACCGAGGCCTGCCCAGCGAACAGCGGGTGGGCCTGTGCTTCGTCGATCGTCAGCACCGGCGTCACGCACGCGTCGGCCGACTCGAACTTGTGCGCCCAGAACGCCAGCGGCTGAGAAGCCACCAGTGCAGCCACATCGGCCTTGAGCGCCGTGCAATCAGGCGTGCCCGGCAGCGAGCCACGTTGCCAGTGCCGATTGACCCAATCCGGTCGCTCGAACACCTCGCAGGCCACCTTCCAGAACTTGAACTCCAGCGCGCCCACCACAAGGTGGCGGCCATCTGCCGTCTGGTAGAGGTTGTAGCAAGGCAGGCCGCCGTTGAGCAGGTCTTCACCCGCCTGCGGCTTTCGTCCCAACACAGGCGCCAACAGCGAAGCCGTCGACTTGGGCATCACCAAATGGGCGTGCAGCCCATGCGTCATGCTGACGTCGATGTGGCGGCCCTTGCCCATGCGCTGTGCCTCGATCACCGCCGACAGCACCGCGATGGTGGCCATCGAGCTGCCCGCGGCCAGGTCGCCCCATTGCACGTTGGACAAGGCCAGCTCGCCCGTGGGAGCGCGCACTTGGTCCAGCACGCCCGACAGGGCCATGAAGTTCAGGTCGTGACCGGCCTTGTTGGCCCAGGCACCCGTCTGCCCGTAGCCCGTGATGGAGACCATCACCAGCTTCGGGTTGAGCGCGTGCAGGCGCTTGGCGTCCAGGCCCATGCCTTGCAGCACCCCAGGGCGGAAGCTGTCGACCATGACATCGGCGGTGGCCAGCCAGTCGCGCAAGGTGTTGAGGTCGGCTTCGTTGCGGAAGTCGACCTTGCGGCACTCCTTGCCATGGTTGAGCGCCTCGAACAACGGGCCCAGCGGACGGGCCGGGTCGCCCTCGGGCGGCTCGACCTTGATGACCTCGGCGCCCAGGTCGGCCAGCATGCGGGTGCTGAACGGCCCCGGCAGGTTGCGCGTGAGGTCGATCACGCGCAGGCCTGCCAGGAGCCCGCTCAGGGGCCCCAGCCCCTGAGGCGCGCTTGCGCTGCCCCAACTCACACCACGTCCTCGAAGCGACCGCCTTCTTGCGCCATCTTCACGATGACGGCTGCGGGCTCGAAGCGCGGGCCGTAGGCCTTGGCCAGCTCACGCGCACGCTCGACGAACTTCTTGGCACCGACGGCGTTGATGAACTGCAGCGCGCCGCCCTGGTTGGGCGCGAAGCCCCAGCCGAAGATCGAGCCGATGTTGGTGTCGGCCACCGAGCGCACGACCTTCTCTTCGTAGCAGCGGGCGGCTTCGTTGGCCTGCACGTACAGCAGGCGGTCGACCAGCTCTTGCTGCGAGGGCTGCTGGGCCACCGGCGGGTACAGCTTGGTGAGCTCCGGCCACAGCGACTTTTCCTTGCCGTTGTAGTCGTAGAAGCCCTTGCCGGCCTTCTTGCCGATGCGGCCTTGCGTGGCGCCGATGTTCTGCAGCACGGCCTGACCGGGGTGGTGGGGCAGCTCCTTGCCTTCGGCCAGCAGGTCCTTCTTGGTCTGCTCGGCGATGTGCAGGGCCAGGCTCAGCGAGACCTCGTCTTGCAGGGCCAGCGGCGGCATGGGCATGCCGGCCTTCAGGCCAGCGACCTCGACGGAGCGCGGGTGCACGCCTTCGCCCAGCATGGCCAGGCCTTCCATCACGTAGGTGCCGAACACGCGCGAGGTGTAGAAGCCGCGGGCGTCGTTGACCACGATCGGGGTCTTGCCGATCTGCAGCACGTAGTCGAAGCCGCGCGCCAGCGTCTCGTCAGACGTCTTCTCGCCCACGATGATCTCGACCAGCGGCATCTTGTCGACCGGCGAGAAGAAGTGCAGGCCGATGAAGTTGGCCGGGCGGCTCGAAGCTGTGGCGAGACCCGTGATGGGCAGCGTCGAGGTGTTCGAGGCGTACACCGCGTCGGCGGCGATGATGGCTTCGGACTTCTTCGTGCACACGGCCTTGATGTCGCGGTCTTCGAACACCGCTTCGATCACGAGGTCGCAGCCTTGCAGGTCTTCATAAGACGTGGTCGGCTGGATGCGGGCCAGCAGCGCGTCGCGCTTCTCGGCCGTGCTGCGGCCGCGCGAGATGGCCTTGTCGAGCAGGCCTTGCGAGTAGCCCTTGCCCTTTTCGGCATTCTCGATCGTGGTGTCGAGCAGCACGACGTCGATGCCGACCTTGGCCGACACGTAGGCGATGCCCGCGCCCATCATGCCGGCGCCCAGGATGCCGACCTTCTTGACCTTGGATTCAGCAAAGCCCTTGGGACGCGACTGGCCCTTCTTGATGGCGTTGAGCTGATGCCACAGCGTGCCGATCATGTTCTTGCTGGTCTGCGACACGACGCACGCGGCGAAGTAACGCGACTCGACCTGCGAGCCGGCGTCGAAGTCCAGCAGGCAGCCTTCGAACAGGCAGCTCATGATGTGGGTCAGCGCCGGGTAGTTGCCGTGCGCCTTGGCATTCGCCATGGACGGGGCGATGGCGAGCACCTGCACCACGGCCGGGCTCTTGCTGTCGCCACCGGGGATGCGGAAGCCCTTGTTGTCCCAAGGCTGCGAAGCCTTCGGGTTGGCCTTGCACCAGGCTTTGGCCTTGGCCAGCATGTCGTCGCGGCTGGTGGCCAGCTCGGTCACCAGGCCCATGTCCTTGGCCTTGGCCGCGGTCAGTTCCTTGCCTTGCGTGATCAGCTCGAAGCTCTTCTGGATGCCGATCATGCGGGGCACACGTTGCGTGCCACCACCGCCGGGCAGCAGGCCCAGCTTGACCTCGGGCAGGCCGAGCTTGGTCTTGGGGTCGTCGATGGCGATGCGGGCGTGGCAGGCCAGGGCCAGCTCCAGGCCACCGCCCAGGGCCGTGCCGTTGAGCGCGGCCACCACGGGCTTGCCGCTCTTTTCCATGCGGCGCAGCATGCCCTTGAGGTCTTCACACAGCTTGTAGGCTTCTTCAGCGCTGGTGATCTGCGTGAGCTGGTCGATGTCGGCGCCGACGATGAAGGTCGACTTGGCCGAGGTGATGACCAGGCCCTTGAGGGCGGCGTCGGTTTCGAGCTGGGTGACCAGCGCAGCGAAGGGCTCGACCAAGGTCGGGTTGAGCACGTTCATCGCGCGACCCGGCATGTCGATGGTGACCAGACCGATGCCGTCGGCATCGATGTCAAACGTGAAGGCTTGAGATTGAGTCATGGTGTGTGCCTCCCGGATCAGACGCGTTCGATGATGGTGGCGATGCCCATGCCGGCACCGATGCACAAGGTGGCCAGCGCGGTGGACTTGCCCGTGCGCTCCAGCTCGTCCAGGGCCGTGCCCAGGATGATGGCGCCGGTGGCACCCAGGGGGTGGCCCATGGCGATGGAGCCGCCGTTGACGTTGACGCGGTCCATCGAAAGCCCCAAGTCCTTGGCGGTCTTCATGGGCACGGTGGCAAACGCCTCGTTGATTTCCCACAGGTCGATGTCGCCCGGGGTCATGCCCAGCTTGTGCAGGGCCTTCTTGCAGGCGGGCGTCGGGCCCGTCAGCATGATGGTGGGCTCGGAGCCGCACTCGGCCGTCATCAGCACGCGGGCGCGGGGCTTGAGGCCCGCCTTGAGGCCAGCTTCCTTGCTGCCCAGCAGCACCAGCGCAGCACCGTCGACGATGCCAGAGGAGTTGCCCGCGTGGTGCGCGTGGATGACCTTCTCGATGGTCGTGTACTTGTCGAGCGCGGTGGCGTCGAAGCCCATGGTGCCCATCATCTCGAACGAGGGCATCAGCTTGGACAGCGATTCGACCGAGGTGCCGGGACGGATGGTCTCGTCACGGCCCAGCATCAGCATGCCGTTGATGTCCTTGACGGGGATGACCGATTGGTCGAAGCGGCCCTCCGACTGCGCCAGGGCGGCGCGGCGGTGCGATTCGGCGGCGTAGGCGTCGAGGTCGGCGCGCGAGAAACCTTCCAGCGTGGCGATCAGGTCAGCCGAGATGCCCTGGGGCACGAAGGCGGTGCCGCTGTTGATGCGCGGGTCCATGACCCAGGCGCCTCCGTCGGAGCCCATGGGCCAGCGGCTCATGCTCTCGACACCACCGGCGACGACCATGTCACCCAGGCCAGCGCGGATCTTGGCGGCGGCCATGTTGATGGCTTCCAGGCCCGAGGCGCAGAAGCGCGACAGCGTCACGCCAGCGACGGACTCGGCCCAGCCAGCGTCGAGCACGGCGGTGCGGGCGATGTCGGCGCCTTGTTCGCCCACCGGGGTCACGCAGCCGAGGATGACGTCATCGACCAGCGAGGTGTCGAGGTTGTGGCGCTGTTGCAGGCCCTGCAGCAGGGTGCGCAGCAGCCACACGGGCGTGGCCTGGTGCAGGCTGCCGTCTTTCTTGCCCTTGCCGCGCGGGGTGCGGACGGCGTCGAAAATGTAGGCTTCGATCATGGGAAGCTCCTTCGTTCAATGGGGTTCTGGGAGGGCCCGCGAGCCAGGCTCGGGGCCGCTGGATCACAGGAAGCGCGAGGCGAGTTCCTTCATGATCTCGTTGGTGCCGCCGTAGATGCGTTGCACGCGCGAGTCGGCCCACAGGCGGGCGATCGGGTACTCCTTCATGTAGCCGTAGCCACCGAAGAGCTGCAGGCATTCGTCGATCAGCTTGCACTGGTTGTCGGTGATCCAGTACTTGATGAGCGCGGCGCGGTCCACGCCCAGCTCGCCCTTGAGGTGCGAGACCATGGCGGCGTCGACCAAGGCGCGCGAGGCCAGCAGCAGGGCCTGGCACTCGGCCAGCTTGAAGCGCGTGTTCTGGAAGCTGAAGATGGGCTTGCCGAAGGCCTTGCGCTCCTTCGTGTACTCCAGCGTGACCTTCATCGCGTATTCCATGGCGGCGATGCCGGCCAGGGCCACGAGCATGCGCTCTTGTGGCAGTTCCTGCATCAGCTGGAAGAAGCCCATGCCTTCTTGCTCGCCGATCAGGTTGTGCTTGCTGACCACCACGTCGTCGAAGAACAGCTCGGAGGTGTCTTGCGCCTCCATGCCGATCTTGTCGAGGTTGCGGCCACGGCGGAAGCCCGGGGCCTCGTCGGTCTCGACCACGAACAGCGAGATGCCTTGTGCACCCTTGTCCTTGTCGGTCTTGCAGACCACGATGACCAGGTTGGCGAGCTGGCCGTTGGTGATGAAGGTCTTGCTGCCGTTGATGGTGTAGCTCTCGCCGTCGGCCGACTTCAGCGCCAGGGTGCGCACGCCTTGCAGGTCAGAACCCGTGCCCGGCTCGGTCATGGCGATGGCGCTGATGAGCTCGCCGGTGGCCAGCTTGGGCAGCCAGCGCTTCTTCTGCTCTTCGGTGCCGTAGTGCAGGATGTACGGCGCGACGATGCCGGAGTGCAGCGAGCCGCCGAAGCCACCGATGCCGGCCTCGCCTTGGGCCAGCACCAGCGCAGCTTCGTGGCCGAAGTCACCACCGCCACCGCCGTACTGCTCGGGCATCGAGGCGCACAGGAAACCGTTGGCGCCCGCGTCTTCCCAGGCCTGGCGGTCCATCATGCCCTGGGCACGCCAGCCCTCGTCCTTGGGCTGCCATTGTTCGATCATGAAGCGCTTGGCCGAGTCGAACACCATCTGGTGCTCTTCGGTCATCCAGGCGGGGGCGAAGTTTTGAATGGGCATGTGGGATGTCTCCTCGATCCGTGTCGGGTTGGGTTCTGCTCCTGCACCACGAGACCGGTTCAGCGCCATTCGGTAACCTGGATTACCCATGGTGTAAACCCTGAATTCGCACAAGGCATCGGCAGCGACAAGCCGCTGACGCCCGGGAAACCAGCCATGCATCGTGGTGCACAACGGGTGCTGATCTTGACGTTAACGTCATGTCGAGGCAAGGGGGCTTCACCAAAATTTTCGAACGGCCGTTCATTTGGTACGATTTCGTTCCAACCAGGAATGAGCGCATCCCATGCCCGCAACCGAGCCCCGCCCCACGCCACCCGGCACCCCTGACGAGCGCCGTGCCGCCCTGGGCAGCATGCGCGCCGACACGCTGGCGCGCATCGAAAAGGCCGTGCTCACCCTGTTCTCGACGCGTGATTTCCACGAGGTGACGCTGCTGGACGTGGCCAAGGAGGCGCGCGTGTCCCTGCAGACCATCTACAAGTACTTCGGCAGCAAGGAGGTGCTGGTCTACGCCATGCTGGACGTGATGCTGGGCCGCCTGGCCGAGCGCATGATCGACCACTTGCAGGGCATCGACGACGCGCGCGAGCGCCTGCGCAAGACCTTCTGGGTGACCCTGGACTACATGGACAAGCACCCGGCGGTGATGATGCTGCTCTTCACCGCGGTGCCGGTGTCACGCCACCAGAACATCCGCATCTACGAAAGCCCCGAGCTGATGGGCGCCTTCATGGGCGTGTTCAAGGACGGCCAGGCGCGGGGCGTGCTGAACCGGCGCGTGTCGGCCAAGATCCTGCTCGACATCTTCATGGGCATCATCGGCCGCGTGGTGCTGATGCACATCGTGCGGCGCGAAAAGCAGTCGCTGCTCGAGCAGTTCGACGAGCTGTTTCACATCCTGTGGCGGGCGCTGTCGGCCGACGAGGGCTGAGCCCTCGCCGATCGAACGCCGACACGCGCCGACACGCGCCGACAAGCGCCGCCTCAGCCGCTCACAGGCGCACAGCCTTGCCCACGAACAGGATGGGGCCCGAAGGCTTGTTGTAGGGCGAACCACCCGCCGGCTCCAGCGTCAGCTCGAACAAGGTGCGGTCGGCCAAGCCGGGCAGTTGCCCCTTGGGCACCACCACCACCTGGCCTGGCTTGACCAGGCCCAGCGAGGTCGGGCCTGCCGCGCCTTCCGGCTTGGTCCAGAACTGCATGGTCTTGCCCTCGGGGATGGCCGCGCCCTCGCCCACCTGCACCAGACGGATGGCGTCGGTGCCCACGGTTTCCACGATCCAGCCGGTGGCCGCGTTGTCGGGCGACTGCAGCACCGCCAGGTAACGCGGCGCCTGCGTCTGGGCCTGCTCGACACCCGCCGGGGACGCCACCAGCGTGCGCACCAGCAGCACCGACATCACCACCGCTGCGGCCACCGCGCCGCCGCTGAGCCAGCGCCAAAAGCGCACGCTTGACCACAGCGCGTCGTTGGCCGCCAGGCCATCGGCGGACGACACCGGGGCGGTCACGAGCTGCGATGTCCCGTTCAGTCGCGCAGCAATGCGCGCCCACAACTCGGGCGGCACCACCACGGGCTGCAGGCGGCGCGTCAGGCCCAGCAAGCGGTCCTGCCAGGCGTACACCTCGCGACGCAAGCCTTCGTCACCCGACATGGCCGATTCGAAGGCCTGTCGCTCGCTGGCGTTCAGCGTGCCCAACACGTACTCGCCGGCCTCGGCCGTGCGTTCATTCGGGTCTTGGGTGTTCATGACAGGCACTCCTTGAGCGCGATCAGCCCACGGCGGATCCAGGACTTGATGGTGCCCACGGGCTTGGCCCGGCGCGCGGCGATCTGCTCATGCGTGTAGCCCTCGACGAAGGCCTCGATCACGCATTCGCGCTTGGGGTCATCCAGTTGCGACAGGCAGTGCGCCAGCGCCGCCTCGTCGTGCGGCAGCTCGTCGGCATCCGGGCTGGGCAGGGCCTCGGCCAGCGACTGGTAGTCCTCGCCCAGGTTCAACTCGGGACGCACGCGCCTGACCTCGTCGAGCGCACGGTGGCGGGCCACGGTGTAGATCCACCCCCGGCCCGAGCCCAGCTCGCGGCGGAAAGTGCCCGCCTTCTGCCAGATCTGCAGGAAGGCGTCCTGGAGGACGTCCTGCGCCAGGTCGGCATCGCGCACGATGCGCAAAATCACCGCCAGCAACCAGGCGGCTTCTCGGTCGTACAGGGCGCGCAGGGCGAAACGTTCGCCGCGGGCGCAGGCTTCAAGGGCGGCTTCGTGATCGAAGTCACCGGCCAAGGTGGCGGAAGGGTCCGTCATGGTGGGGTCGCGCTGGGTTGAGGCGGAGGTCGACAGTCGCCTCCTGCTCACTCTACGGGCACCAGGCCGATGCGGATGCACCCGGCTCGCAAGAATTGCCGAATCCGGCGCGCACCACCTGCCTTGCCAGCGGCGCCTCACCCAGGAAGCGCGGGCGAGCGGGCCGAGTGGCCCCTCGCCACCCCACTCACAGCAGGATGATGTCGTCGTAGCAGGACAGCACCTCTTCGGCGTCGTCCTGGCACTGCCAGCCCAGCTTGGGCCAGCCACCAGCGTGCATGCAGGCGGCGAAGAGTTGTTCGGGTTGGGTGCACTGGGTCGGGTTCATGGTGAGGTCCTTCCTGGCTGACGCGTGAACATCCACGCACCCTCATGTTGGGCAACGGCGCACGTTCAATGTTGCGGGTGATCCCTTTGCTGCACCGCCAACCGATGGGCAACCCGCCCACCCGATCAAGGGGTCGATGGGCTGGGAGCCGGGTGTTGCTCCCCATGCAACGCGTTTCATGTGCATTCGCTCGCCATTTCCCCGAATTCAAGGGGGGCGCGCTGATGTTTGACGGCGCTCGGCCGATATCTCCATCAGCTCCTGAACGATTCACCATGCAAGCCGACTGCCCCGTTGACCTGTTCCCGCTGGATGAAAACCGCCGCCTCGCCGCCCTGCGCGCGCTGGCGATCCTGGACACCGAACCAGAGACCGACTTCGACGCCCTGACCCGGCTGGCCGCGCATGCCTTGGCCACGCCCATCGCCGTCATCGGTTTGATGGACAGCCACCGCCTGTGGTTCAAGTCCCGCGTGGGGCTGGAGGTGCCCGAGCTCGACCGCCAGGTTGCCTTTTGCTCGCACACCATCACCCAGCCCGGTCGATCGCTGGTCATCCCTGACCTGCTGGACGACGCCCGCTTCACCGATCACCCCCTGGTCACGACCGGGCCGCGCCTGCGCTTTTACGCCGGGGCGCCGCTCATCGATGTCAGCGGTGCGGTGCTGGGCACGCTGGCTGTGCTCGACACCGCCCCGCGTGCGTTCACGGTCGAGCAGGAAAGCGCCCTGCACGACCTGGCCGAGCTCGTGATGTGCGCCCTGCGCGCGCGCCACCAGGCCCACCAACTCAAGCACCTGGCCATGACCGACCACCTCACGGGGCTGGCCAACCGGGTGCATTTCGAACGGGCACTGGAGGCCGAGTTCGGCCGTGCTGTGCGCCAGGGCGAGCCCTTCACCTTGCTGCTGCTCGACCTCGATGGCTTCAAGGCCGTCAACGACGGCTTCGGCCACGCAGCCGGCGACGAAACGCTCAAGGAAGTCAGCCAGCGCCTGCTGACCCAGGTGCGCGCAGGCGACGTGCTGGCCCGCCTGGGCGGCGACGAGTTCGGCGTGGTCATGCGAGATGGCGACACCGAGTCGGCCCAGGCCTTGGCGCTGCGCATCGTGCGCGCGGTGTCACAGCCCATCAAGCTGAGCAGCGGCGACGAGGTGGGGGTGGGCGTGTCGGTCGGGATGGCCGCCTACGCCGACGACGTCTCCTCGGTGCGCAAGCTGGTGTCGCAGGCCGACCAGGCCCTGTACGAGGCCAAGAAGCAGAACGAGCGGCGCTGGAAGATGTTCGTGGGCATGCGGGCCTGACGCCCAGCCTTCACGGAGCCGAGGCCGCGCAGCAACCGGGGCCGATCACGCCGCCTTGTCCTGCCCGCCGCCCTGGCGCTTGGCCGCCAGGGTCTGGCGCGTGCGCTCGTTGATGAAGCGCAACTCGGTCAGCGAGGCCTCGATCTGGGCGCGCTTGGCTTCCAGCTCGGCGATGGCTGCGTCCGTTTTTTCGATCACCCAGCTCAGCTGCTGGATGCGGCCCTCGCCGTGCTGGCCGTACATGTCCAGGTAGTGCTTGATCTCGGCCAGCGGCGTGCCCAGAGACTTGGCACGCAGGATGCGCATCAGCCGCGCGCGGTCGACCTGGCTGTAAACGCGCGTGCCATTGATGCGGCGCGGCGCCAGCAGGCCCTTGGTTTCATAAAAGCGCAGGGCGCGCGGCGAGACCTTGTAGCGCTCGCAGACCTCGGCGATGCCCATGATGGCGTCGGTGTCGCGGTCGTCGTGATCTTCCAGGGCCCAGGACGGCGGCACGCCGGTTGCGACTTCACCGATGGATGACTCTGGCTTGGATTTCACGGGGCGCCCCACTGCATTGACCTGGCTGATTCGCTGAAGATGCCGATGGTACGACAAGCGCGACATCGCGCTGCCGCCCACCGTCACCGGCTGACCTGCAGCAGGTTAAGGGAAGCAGCCGCACCATGACATAGGTAGCTCACCTCATAGGCATGCAAATTACGTGCGCGTCAGTTGCATGGTCGTCAGCGCCGCGTTGGCCGTGCGCAGCGTCACACCCGGCGCGAGCCTGGCGCACGTAAGATCCCGGGATGGAGCCCTCACCGTCACCCGACCAGGTCGACCTCGCCACCATGGCCGAGAACGCCGACATGGCCGGGCTGCTCAGCCAGGCGCTGCGCTACCGGGCTGCGTTCGAGCTGTCGGCGCATGGCCAGGCTTTGGTGGACCTGACGGGGCGCTTCCTGGAGGTCAACCAAAGTCTGTGCGAGATCCTGGGCTACCGCCAGGCCGAGTTGCTGAACCGGCGATTCCTGGACATCACCCACCCGGACGACCAGGCCGACGGCCTTCAGGCCGCGGTCGATCTGCGCTCGGGCAAGCTCCAGCGCTACCGCTGCGAAAAGCGCTACCTGCGCCCCGACGGCCGCACCGTGTGGGCCCAGGTCACCTCGCACCTGGCCCGCGACGCCGAGGGCCAGCCGCAGTACTTCGCCACCGCCATCGAAGACATCACCGAGCGCAAGGCCTCGGAGCTGGCGATGCGCGAGCGCGAAGCCCTGCTCAGCAGCATGGGCAAGTTCGTGCCCGGCCTCATCCACAAGATCGGCTTTGACGCCGATGGCCGCGCGCGCTTTCTCTACATCAGCGACCGGGCGATGGAGATGTTCGAGCTGCCGCACGAGTTGATGGAGCGCGACTACCACGCCCACCACGCGCGCGTGCACCCCGACGACCAGGCCTACGTCAAGCGCCTGGCCACCGCGCCCAAGCCCGGCGCCCTGCTGCACCCGGTCGACTTCGAGTACCGCGTGATCCTGCCCAGCAAGGGGCTGCGCGTGTACGGCGGTCACGCCATCCCGGTGACCGAAGAAGACGGCAGCGTGGTCTGGTACGGTCACACCGCCGACATGACCGACAAGAAGGCGCTGCTGAAAGCGCGCATGGCGGCCCAGGTTGCCCAGGACGCCAACCTGGCCAAGAACGAATTCCTCTCGCGGGTGAGCCACGAGCTGCGAACGCCGCTCAACGCCGTCATCGGGTTCGCGCAGCTGCTGCGCCTGAGCTCGGCCGGGCAACTCAACGCCGCGCAACGCCAGCACGTCGAGCACATCGAAAGCGCCGGCTCGCACCTGCTGGGCATCATCAGCGACGTGCTCGACCTCTCGCGCATCGAAGCCGGCAACCTGCCGCTGCTGGCGCAACCCTGTCAGGCCGCCGCGGTGCTCAACGAAGCCTGCCACCTGGTCGCCCCCTTGGCACGCGGCAGCGGCATCGCCTTGCGTGCCCCGGTGATCAGCGACCACACGCCGATCCAGGTGGACCCCATGCGCCTGCGCCAGGTGCTGGTCAACCTCCTGAGCAACGCCATCAAGTACAACCGACCACAAGGTCACGTCACGCCCAGGGTCTGGGCCGAAGGTGGCCTGGTGGCCATCGCCATCGACGACACCGGCAAAGGCCTGAACGCCGAACAACAAGCGCACCTGTTCGAGCCCTTCAACCGCCTGGGGGCCGAGCGCACGGGGGTCGAAGGCACCGGCATCGGGCTGGTGATCGTGCGCAAGCTGCTCGAAGCCATGCAAGGCCGGCTGGAGGTGCGCAGCCAGCCTGACAAGGGCTCGAGCTTCATCGCCTGGGTGCCCCAAGCCATTGGCGCGTCGGCAGGCGCCGAAGGCGGCTCTGCGGCCGACCCGGCGCACCTGGCTGCGCGCACGGCCACGGGCACCGAGCTGCGCGTGCTCTACGCCGAAGACAACGACATCAACGCCGAGCTGGTGCTGGAGGTGCTCAAGCTGCGGCCCGGCTGCCTGGTGCGCGTGGCCACCAGCGGCGCCGAGGCCCTGGCCATGGCGCGCGATCAAGCGCCCGACCTGTTCCTGCTGGACATGCACCTGGGCGACATGAGCGGCTTCGAGCTCACCCGCCAGCTGCAGGCCGAGCCCACGCTGCAAGGCGTGCCCCGGGTGGCCTTCTCGGCCGACGCCATGCCCGATCAGATCCACCGCGCGCGCGACCACGGCTTCTCGGGCTACCTGACCAAGCCCCTGGACGTGGCCGCCCTGCTCGCCTGCGTGGACGAACACACCGAGCGCGTGCGCAGCCTGCGACAAGCTAGGTAGTTCACCCAAGCAGGATTTGGTTGACGTTAACGTCAACCGCGCATACATTGGCGGTGACTCATCACGGATCACCCTCAAGATGCCCGCCCTGCGCTCCGCCCTCAACCCGCAGTCCGACGCTTTCCAAAGCAACACCGCCCGCATGCAGGAGCGGCTGGACCAGGTCCGCGCCCTCGAATCCCTGGTGCGCGAAGGCTCGGCCTCCAAGCGCGAGAAGTTCGACAAGCGCGGCCAGCTGCTGCCGCGCGAACGCGTCGCCCGCCTGATCGACCGCGGCACGCCCTTCCTGGAGCTGTCCACCCTCGCCGGCCTGGGCATGCACGACGACGACGGCAAGAAGAGCGTGCTGGGTGGCGGCACCGTCATCGGCATCGGCGTGGTGGCCGGCAAGCGCTGCCTGATCACCGCCTCCGACTCGGCGCTCAAGGGTGGCACCATCTCGCCCATGGGCCTGCGCAAAGGCCTGCGCGCCCAGGAGATCGCCCGCGAGAACAAGCTGCCCCTGATCGGCCTGGTCGAGTCCGGCGGTGCCAACCTGATGTACCAGGCCGACATCTTCGTGGACGGCGGCAAGAGCTTTGCCAACCAGGCGCGCCTGTCAGCCATGGGCATCCCGCAGATCGCGGTGGTGCACGGCTCGTCCACCGCCGGCGGCGCCTACCTGCCCGGCCTGTCGGATTACGTGGTGCTGGTCAAGGGCCGCTCGAGCATCTACCTGGCCGGCCCGCCGCTGGTCAAGGCCGCCATCGGCGAAGACGCCACCGACGAAGACCTGGGCGGCGCCGAGATGCACGCCAGCGTCACCGGCCTGGGCGAGTACCTGGCCGACAACGACGCCCACGCCATCGCCCTGACGCGCGACCTGCTCGACAAGCTGCAGTGGGATGCCGTGCGCGAGCAACCCACCGTGCCCGCCCCGTTGTACGACGAGCAGGAGCTGCTGGGCTGCATCCCCGCCGACGACCGCGAACCCTTCGACACCCGAGAGGTCATCGCCCGCGTCGTCGACGGCTCCGACTTCCTGGAGTTCAAGGCCAACTACGGCAGCGAGACGCTGTGCGGCCACGCCCGCATCAACGGACACCTGGTCGGCATCCTGGGCAACAACGGCCCCATCCAGCCGCAGGGCTCGACCAAGGCGGCGCAGTTCATCCAGCTGTGCGACCAGTCCGGCACGCCGCTGGTCTTCCTGCAGAACACCACCGGCTACATGGTGGGCTCGGCGGCCGAACACGGCGGCGCCATCAAGCACGGCTCCAAGATGATCCAGGCCGTGGCCAACGCGCGGGTGCCCAAGTTCACCATCGTGCTCAATGGCTCGTTCGGTGCCGGCAACTACGGCATGTGCGGCCGTGGGTTCGACCCGCGCTTCATCTTCTCGTGGCCATCGGCCCGCGTCGCCGTGATGGGTGGCGCGCAAGCCGCCAAGGTGATGGAGATCGTCACGCGCGGCAAGATGGAGCGCGCCGGCATGCCCGTCAACGACGCCATGCTCGAAGGCATGTCGGCCGAGATCAAGAAGCGCCTGGACGCCGAGAGCAACGTGCTGTTCGGCACCGCCCGCCTGTGGGACGACGGCGTGATCGACCCGCGCGACACCCGCCGCGTGCTCTCGCTGTGCCTGGACCTGGCGCGCGACGCCGACCAGCGCCAGCTGCGCGGCAACACCTTCGGCGTGGCCCGCTTCTGAGCCATCGGCCACGCCCCTTCTGCATCCCTTCCAAACCGATTCACTGGCCATCCCGCCACCACGACCAGGCGCCGCCCACTTCCCAACAGAGCGCCCCACCGAAGACCCGAGGAGCAAACCCATGCAATTCACCGCCGAACACCGCGCCCTGGCCGAGACCGTCAAGCGCTTCTGCGAACAAGAAATCAACCCCCACGTCAAAGAATGGGAGGCCGCCGAGATCTTCCCCGCCCACGAGGTGTTCAAGAAGATGGGCAAGCTGGGCCTGCTGGGCGTCAAGTACGACACCGCTTACGGCGGCATGGGCCTGGACTTCTCCTACTCGATGGTGGTGGCCGAAGAGCTGGGCGCGATCCCCTGCGGCGGTGTGCCCATGGCCATTGGCGTGCAGACCGACATGTGCACCCCCGCCCTGCACCGCTTCGGCTCCGATGAACTGAAGAAGGAATACCTGGCCCCGGCGATTGCTGGCGACATGGTGGGCTGCATCGGCGTGTCCGAAGCCGGTGGCGGCTCCGACGTGGCCGCGCTGAAAACCACCGCCCGCACCGAAGGCGACGACTACGTCATCAACGGCTCCAAGATGTGGATCACCAACGCCACGCAGGCCGACTGGTGCTGCCTGCTGGCCAACACCTCCGAAGGCCCGGTGCACAGCAACAAGTCGCTGATCATCGTGCCGATGGACGCCAAGGGCATCACCACGCAGAAGATCAAGAAGATCGGCATGAACTCGTCGGACACGGCGCAGATCTTCTTCGACAACGTGCGCGTGCCGCGTCGCAACCTGATCGGCACCGAGGGCGCGGGCTTCATGATGCAGATGATCCAGTTCCAGGAAGAGCGCCTGTACGGTGCGGCCAACTCCCTGAAGATGCTCGACAAGCTGATCGACCTGACCATCGAGTACTGCAAGGAACGCCACACCTTCGGCTCGCCCCTGATCAACAACCAGGTCATCCACTTCCGCCTGGCCGAGCTGCGCACAGAGGTCGAGCTGCTGCGCTCGCTGACCTACCGCGCCGTCGAAGAGTACGTGCAAGGCAAGGACGTCACCAAGATGGCCTCGATGGCCAAGCTCAAGTGCGGCCGCCTGATCCGCGAAGTGGCCGACAGCTGCCTGCAGTACTGGGGCGGCATGGGCTTCACCTACGACAACCCCGTCTCGCAGGCCTACCGCGACGGCCGCCTGGTCTCGATCGGCGGTGGCGCCGACGAAATCATGCTCGGCATCATCTGCAAGTTCGAGGGCACGCTGCCCAAGAAGGCGCGCTGATTCGGGCTCGCCACGACAGGCGAGTCGCGCACTCCCCGAGGCCCCGCAGAGGGCCCCTCCTCCCTCAGACGCTGTCATCTTCAACCGACCGCCTCCATGTCCCACACCACCATCCAGGTCCAGACCACGCAAGGCGTGTGCACCTTCACGCTCAACCGCCCCGAGGTGCGCAACGCCATGTCGCTGGCCATGGTCAGCGAACTGCTGACCGCGCTGAAGGCCGCCGAACAGGACCCCAGCGTGCGAGCGGTGGTGGTGCGCGGCAGCGGCGGCCACTTCTGCGCGGGTGGCGACATCTCCGACATGGCCCAGGCGCGCATGAAGCTGGCGCAGATGCAGGCCGCGCCCGATCCGGTCGAGGGCCTGAACCCTGTGGCCGAGACCAACGCCGCTTTCGGTCGCCTGTGCCTGGCCTACGCCCGCTCGTCCCTGCCCATCGTCACGGTGCTGGAAGGCACGGTGATGGGCGGTGGCTTCGGCCTGGCCTGCGTGTCCGACGTCAGCCTGGCGCTGGACACCGTGGCCTTCCGCCTGCCCGAGACCTCGCTGGGCATCATCCCCGCGCAGATCGCGCCCTTCCTGGTCGAACGCCTGGGCTACGCGGAAGCCAAGCGCTTGTCGGTGACCGGCGCCAAGGTCAACGCAACCGAAGCCCTGACGCTGCGACTGGTACACGAGGTGCACAGCAACACCGAAGAGCTCCAAGGCGCGCTGCAGCGCACGCTCGCCAGCATCCTGGCCTGCGGCCCGCAAGCCATCGCCACCACCAAGGGCCTGCTGGCCCGCGCCCGCCTGACCCCACCCGAGCAACTGGTGGAAGACGCCGCGCAGCTGTTCGCCCAAGCCGTGCTCAGCGAAGAAGGCCAGGAAGGCACCGGCGCCTTCATGCAAAAGCGCAAACCCAAGTGGGTTCCCCAACAAGGCTGATCACACCATGATCAAAAAAATCCTCATTGCGAACCGAGGCGAGATCGCCTGCCGCGTCATCCGCACCGCCCGCAAGCTGGGCTACCGCACGGTGGCCGTCTACAGCGAAGCCGATGCGCAAGCGCCGCACGTGTCCCTGGCCGACGAGGCCGTCTGCATCGGGCCTGCAGCGGCGGCGCAGTCCTACCTCAACGTTGAAGCCTTGCTGGTTGCCTGCCGCAAAACCGGCGCCAACGCGCTGCACCCCGGCTACGGCTTCCTGTCAGAGAATGCCGACTTCGCACAGGCCTGTGCCGACGCCGGCGTGACCTTCATCGGTCCGGGCCCGCAAGCCATCCGCGTGATGGGCGACAAGGCCGGTGCCAAGCGCGCCATGATCGAAGCGGGCGTGCCCTGCGCGCCCGGCTACCTGGGCGACAAACAGGACGACGCCACGCTGATCGAGCAGGCCGAGCGCATGGGCTACCCGCTGCTGGTCAAGGCCGTGAGTGGCGGCGGCGGGCGCGGCATGCGCCTGGTGCACGAGAAGGCCGAGCTCGCGCAAGCCATCACCAGCGCGCGTCGCGAAGCGCAGAACGCCTTCGGAGACGGCACCCTGATGCTGGAGCGCCTCATCCTCGACGGCCGCCACATCGAGATCCAGGTGTTCGCGGATGCGCACGGCAACGCCGTCTACATCGGCGAGCGCGACTGCACGGCCCAGCGCCGCCGCCAGAAGGTCATCGAAGAATCGCCTTCGCCGGTGGTCAGCCCCGCCATGCGCGAGCGCATGGGCCGCGACGCCGTGCTGGCCGCGCAAGCGATTGGCTACCGAGGCGCCGGCACCATCGAATACATCGTCGACCAGGACCTGAACCACTACTTCCTGGAGATGAACACCCGCCTGCAGGTGGAGCACCCGGTCACCGAAATGGTCTCGGGCTTCGACCTGGTCGAGTGGCAGATCCGCGTGGCCGAAGGACAGCCGCTGCCGGTCAAGCAGGAAGACATCACGCTGAGCGGCCACGCCATCGAGGCGCGCCTGTACGCCGAAGACCCGTACGCCGGCTTCGCGCCGCAGACCGGCCCAGTGCAGTGGTGGCGCCCCGCCCAAGCGCTGTACGAGGGCGTGCGCATCGACGACGGCATCCGCGAAGGCGGCGAAGTCACCCCGCACTACGACCCCATGGTGGCCAAGCTCATCGTGCACGGCCGCGACCGCGCCGACGCCATCCGCCGCCTGATGGCCACGCTGGACGACGCCCCGCTGCTGGGTCTGAAGCACAACGCCCGCTTCCTGCGCGACCTGGTCGACCACCCGCGCTTCCGCGCGGGCAGCATGACCACCACGCTGATCGACCAGTGGCAAGCCGATGGCGAAGCGATCCTGCAGGCCCCCGTCGCCTCAGACGAGGCCTGGCTGATCGCGGGCGCCCTGTTCGGTGCGCGCCAGCAAGGCACGGCCCAGCTGCTGCGCGCCGACAGCGTCAGCGCCTGGGACCTGCCGCTGCAGCAAGACAGCGTCAAGCGCACGCTGCGCGTGAGCGCGGCCTCGGGCGGCCTCTACAACGTGGCGTTGAACCCGCAAGCCGCCGCCTTCGCCGTGAAGCTGCTGAGCGAAGACGCCACGCGCGGCGAAGCCCGCATCGAGCTCGATGGCGTGCAGCGCCGCGTGCGCGCCGTGTGGCTGGGCGACACCTTGAACCTCGTCATCGACGCCGCTGTCTTCACCTTCGCCGAGGTTTCAGCCTGGCCCGACGCGGGCAACGCCCTCGACCCGAGCCGCGCCCTGGCACCCGTGGCCGGCACCGTCACGCAGGTGCTGGTGCAGGCCGGTGACGCCGTCACCGAAGGCCAGCCGCTGGTGGCCATCGAGGCCATGAAGATGGAAATGTGGCTCAACGCCCAGGCGCCGGGCGTGATCAAAGCCGTGTACGCCAAGACGGGCGACCAGGTGCAGGCCAAGACCCTGCTGATCGACATCGAACTCAACAAGGAAGACTGACATGGACAAGGCCATCCTGACCTGCGCGCTCACCGGCGTGCTCACCGACCCGGCACAGCACCCCGTGCCCGTCACCGCCCAGCAGATGGCCGCCGCCGCGCGCGAGGCCTACGACGCAGGCGCGTCGATCATGCACGTGCACCTGCGCCGGCAAGAGCCCGGCATGGGCCGCTTCCCCAGCTGGGACCCGGCCGTGGCCGGCGAGATCGACACCGCCATCCGCGAAGCCTGCCCGGGCGTCATCATCAACCTGACCACCGGCGTGGTCGGCCCCGACATCAGCGGCCCTTCGGCCTGCATCCGCGCGGTGCGCCCCGAAATCGCCGCCTGCAACGCCGGCAGCCTGAACTACCTCAAGATCAAGGACAACGGCCAGTGGGCCTGGCCGCCCATGCTGTTCGACAACACGGTCGACAAGGTCAAGGCCATGATCGAGGTGATGAACGAGACCGGCACCCGCCCCGAGTTCGAATGCTTCGACGTGGGCATCGTGCGCTCGGTGGGCATGTACCAGAAGGCCGGCATGGCCGAGCACCTGGAGTACAACTTCGTGATGGGCGTGGCCTCGGGCATGCCGGCCGACGCCGAGCTGCTCAAGCTGCTGGTCAAGTACCGCGAGCCGGGCACCATCTGGCAGACCACCCTGATCGGCCGCGAAGAGATCTGGGCCGTGCACCAGGCCACCGCCGACCTCGGCGGCATGCTGCGCACCGGCGTGGAAGACACCTTCTACCTGCCGGGTGGCGAGAAGACCTCGGGCAATGGGCAGCTGATTGAAGCGTTGGCAGCTTGCGCGAAGCGTGCGGGCCGCGAGGTGGCTTCGCCGGCCGAGGCGCGGCAGATGCTGGGGCTGCGTGACGCCAAGTTCCACGGCGTGGGGGCGCTGGCGTTGGCGGCTTGAGGCCGACTCCGACTCCCCTGAACCGGGCCCCGATGGGGCCCTTTTTCATGTCAAAGTTCAGGCGCACATCAACCAATACAAAAGGGAGTTTCCATGCGTCACGCCGTTTTCACACCCCTGTCGCGTCTGGCCCTGATCGGCGCCTTCGCGTTGACCAGCCTGTCGTCCCATGCGGCGAGCTGGTACCAGGCGCAGGTCATCGAGTCCCCCACTGGGCAGGGCTTCGTGCACGCGTACGCGCTGAACGACAACGGCTGGGTGGTGGGCTATGGCAACTTCAACGGCAACAACGAGGCGTTTTTGTGGCAAGACGGTGCGGCGCAAGTGCTGGGCCAATTGCCCAACAGCAGCTACGGCGGTGCGTACGGGATCAACCAGGGTGGCCAGGTCGTAGGCTCATCCGGCTCGATGGCAGCCATCTGGCAACAGGGTTCGGTGCAGGCGCTGCCAGGCAACGCGCCTTACGCCAATGGGTACGCCATCAACAACGCCGGCACCATCGTCGGCAGCGCGGACAGCCGCGCAGTGATCTGGCAGAACGGACAAATGCAACAGCTGCCCACCTTGGCCTCCCTGACCAGCAGCATCGCCCTCGACATCAGCGAAACCGGCTTCGTGGTGGGGTCGGGTTACACGAGCGCCTACACCTCGAACGCATGGCGCTGGCAAGGTGGGCAGCTCGAACAACTGGGCCACGGATCAGCCCGTGGAGCGGGTGCCTCCAGCGTGAACGACCAGGGCAGCGCGGCGGGGTTCATCGAGTGGGGTGGCAACGTCGATCAGGCCGCCCGCTGGGATGGCGACACCCTCACCGCCCTGGACCAGTTGGAGGGCGTTCGCAGCGCCCGGGCCTACGGCATCAACAACGCAGGCTTGGTGGTCGGCACCTCGTTCGCGGGTCCTGGCAGCCGGGCAACCCTCTGGGAAGGCAGCACGGCATTCGACCTCACCTCCCGCCTGAGCAATGGTCAGGGGTGGGAGTTGTGGCAAGCCATGGACATCAACAACAACGGCCAGATCGTCGGCTGGGGCACGCACCAAGGCCGGTATGTCAGCTACTTGCTGACCCCTGTGCCAGAGGCCCACTCGCTGTGGATGTTCGCGGTGGGGCTGCTCGCGCTCGGCGTGCACACCATGCGTTCTCGCCGAGGCTGACGTTCACCGCGCATCGGCGAAAGCCGACCTCAGCCCACTTCCGCCGAGAAAAACCTGAACGCCCCCCGCCCCGCCGCCTTGGCCGCGTACAAGGCGGCGTCCGCATGCCGCAGCAGCGTTTCGCCATCGGTGCCGTCCTGCGGGAACATCGCGATGCCGACGCTGCAGCCGATGTGGGCCTCCCGGTCTCCGGACAAAGCAAAGGGGCGCTGCATGCGCTCGATGATGGCGCGCGCCACCACCTCGGCCCCCTCCGGGCTGCTAAGGTCTTCGAGCACCACCACGAACTCGTCGCCCCCGATGCGGGCCACGGTGTCGTTGTCGCGCAGGTGCAGGCGCAATCGCTTGGCCACGCCCTTGAGCAACTCGTCCCCGGCTTCGTGACCCATCTGGTCGTTGACGGGCTTGAACTTGTCCAGGTCGAGGTACATGACCGCACACCGGCCGCCCCCGCGCTGCGTGCGCTCCAGCGTGTGAGCCAGGCGCGAGTTCAGCAGCAGCCGGTTGGGCAGCTCGGTCAGCGCATCGTGATGCGCCAGGCGCTCCATCTGCGTCTCGGCATGGGGGATGCGCGTGATGTCGGTGTACACGCCCACGTGGTTGATCACGCGCTGCTGGTCATCGCGCACGGTGCTGATGGCCAACCAGCTCGGGAAGATTTCGCCGCCTTTTCGGCGGTTCCAGATCTCGCCTTGCCAGGTGCCTGTCTCCAGCAGTTCGCGCCACAGGTTCTGGAAGAAGGCCCGCTCATGTCGACCCGATGACAGCAGCCGCAGGTTCATGCCCAGCACGTCCGACTCCCGGTACTCGGTGATGCGCTCGAAGGCCGGGTTCACCGCCATCACACGACCTTGCGGGTCGCTGATCACCACGCCCTCTTGAGTCGATCGGAAGACGGTCGCAGCCAGCTTGAGCCGCTCGGCCTGTTCGTGGGCCTCGGTGATGTCGCGCGTGATCTTGGCAAAGCCTTTGACCTGCCCCTGGGCGTCGCACAAGGTCAGGATGAGCACACTGGCCCGAAAGAGCGTGCCGTCCTTGCGTTGGCGCCACCCCTCTTCGCTGTACTGGCCGTTGACCAGGGCCGCGGCCAGCGCCTGCTGCGGCTTGCCTGCCGCCACATCGGCTTCTGAGAAAAAGCAGCTGTAGTGCCTGCCAACGGCCTCGTCGGCGTGCCAGCCCTTGATGCGCTCTGCACCCTGGTTCCAGCTGATGATGACGCCACGGGCGTCGAGCATGAAAATGGCGTGGTCCTTCAAGGCCTCGGCCATGAGCCGAAAGCGCTGCTCGCCATCGGCCAGCTCGCTGGCCAGCGACGCCGCCATGATGCGGGCGCGGGCGCGCGTGTTCGCCAAGCTCCAGGTCAGGGCACAAAGCAAGGCGCCCGCCAGCGCCACGCCAGCCAAGGTCAGGGCATGCGTGTTTCGCCCATTGAGCGGCCAAAATCCGGGCAGCGCGCTGTAGCGCACCTCCCATTGGCGCCCGTGCAACCACATGGTCAGGCTGACCTCGGGCAGGCTCTCGTCCTGCATGACGCCATCGGGCTGAACCTGCGGGGCGCTCTCGAACAGCACCTGTGGCTGACCTTGGCTGTTGATGCCCTGGTCGACCAGTCGCACCTTGACGCGTTGCAATTCGTCCTGGAACACGGCCCCCAGGAGGTCGCCAATGCGGATGGGGCTGTAGACCCAGCCTTTCAAGCGGGCGCGGCGTTGCTCGGTCGACACGGGCACCATGCCGCCTTCGTAGACCGGCAGGTAGGCGAGCACCCCAGCCTGGACATCGGCATCGGTTTCCTGGACCAATCGCACGCCGCCGCTGTAGGCGATGTTGCCCTGATCACGGGCGTGCGACATGGCCTCGCTGCGCACCGGCTCGGACATCATGTCGTAGCCAAAAGCGCGCAGGTTGCGCCCGGTGAAGGGTTCGAGGTAGACGATGGCGCTGTAGTGATCCCGCTGCCCCTTGGGCGTGACGTCGTAGGCTGGAAAGCCACTGGCACGGACCTCTCGCAGGTGCTCGGGCAGGTCAGCGGGCAAGATGTGCTGCGAGTAGCCCAAGCCCTGAATGCCCAGTTGGACCTCTTCCAGCCTCAGGGCCACGACGTACTCACGCCACTCTTCGCGGGTGACGTTCTGGGACGACGCGAACAACCCCGCCGCACCGCGCAAGATGGCATCGCATATCTGAAGCCGCTGGGCCAGGCGTTCATGCAGCCTCACGGCCTGCTTGGCAAAGGCTGCGTCTCGCTCGCTTTCTTCGAGTTGCCTGAGCGCGAGGTGGGTCAACAACAAGGCCAGGACGCTGAGCGCCAGGGGCACCAGCACCGGCAGGTGTTGGTATGCGGAAGCAGGTGTGCGGGCCATGGCCAAGGGGGCTTTGGGTCAAGGGGCTTGCGGCGCACATCGACACCTCGCAGGCCCGCAAGACACCCGCGCCGATCGATTGTGCGCCAAGCAAGTGCCCGCCAAATCAGGCATTCCCTGGTGTCAAACCCTGCTCGAAAACGGCCTGGACGCCGCCCAGCACCTCAGGCAGTGGATGATTTCACGACATCCAGCGAAGCTTGCACGCCGGGGGCATAGCGGACCCGGTTGCGACCCGCTTCTTTGGCCGCGTAAAGGCCGGCGTCGGCCTGCTCGATCAGCTTGTCCAGGGATGCCACCTGGCTTTCAGGCAGGGTGCACACGCCGAAGCTGGAGGTGATGCGCAGGCCTGCCACGCTGGTCACACCGGGGCCGGCCTCGGCCTCCATGCGGGCGCGCATGCGCTGGGCCACGCGCAGCGCCTCGGGCAGCGGCGTGTTGGGCAGCACGATGCAGAACTCCTCGCCACCGTAGCGGCACAGGAGGTCTTCCGGGCGCAGCGACGATTTCAGCAAGACCGCCACCTGCTGGATGACCTGGTCGCCCACGGCGTGACCATGGGTGTCGTTGAAGTTCTTGAACTTGTCGATGTCGCTCATGATGCAAGCCAGGGACGTGCCCTGCTCGCGGGCGCGAGAAAAGAGCGGCTCGGCCCGGGCGTAGAAAGCCCGGCGGTTCAGGCAGCCCGTCATCGGGTCGTGGTTGGCGAGCTTTTCAAGCTCGACGTTCTGCGTCTGGATGCGATCGTGCGAGCGCTCCAGCTCGCCCAGCGCTTCACGCAGGCGAACGTTGGCGCGGTCGAGCTCGGTGACGTCGTCGAGCGTGACCACGCACCCCCGAGGAGCGCCCTTGGCATCGCAGATGGCGGCGCAGTTCATCAGGGCCTGGCGTGCCTGACCGTCCTCACCGGTGATGCGCACTTGCACGCCCAGCACGGGCTCGCGGGTCTTCATCGCCACCAGCCAGGGTGGGTTCTTGACGGCCTCGCCCAGCGCATCGTTGAGCCAGGCCAGCTCCGACACCGGTCTGCCCAGCTGCGCGCCTTCGCTGGGGTAGAGCCGCGAGAAGGCCTCGTTGGTGAGCATGATGCGCTGCTGGTGATCGAGCACGAGCAGGCCTTCGGCCAGGGCATCGAAAGCCGCCCTCACGCGCTCGGGGATGGCCTGCGATGGGTCCAGGTGCTGCAGCATGCGCCGCAGGTAGAAGTAGTAGACCAGCAAGCCTGCCGTGCTCAGGCTGAGCATCAAGGCCAGCATGTTGCCGCCGATCCAGCCGCGCCAGCCGGTGATCAGTGGATCGGCCTTGTAGCGCAGCTCCAGCGCGCCCCACAAACCGCCGGGCTCCTGCAGGGGCACGATGATGGCGTCGAGCGTGGAGCGCTGGTCGGGCCTGGGCACCCAGTTGCGTTCGTGCTCGACGCTGGCGGCCACGAGCAGGCCGTCTTTGCGGCGCACGCCGATGGACGTGATCTCATCGGACTGCTGGGCGATGCCGTCGAGCACGGCCGAGAGCTGTGCCTCGGCGCGCGGCTGGGCCAGCATCACGCGCACCTGGGTGGCCAGGTTCAAGGCCGATCGCTCGCGCACGGCCCGCAGTCGCTCGTGCTCGCTGGGAAAGAGCCCCAGCAGCAGGTCCATGACCAACAGCAGGCTGATGGTCAGCGAAAGCACACCCCAAGCCAGGCGCATCGTGGCAGATGGCCGCCACTGACGCCATCCGGATGCTGCTTTGGGGGCTTGGGCCATGGCAGGTGCAACACCTCAGCTCGGTCGCGCAGCAGCGATGTCCACGCTGCAGCGCAGGCCTGAAGGGATGCGGTGGTCCGGGTTGGGCAGGGTCAGGCGCACGCGAAAGCTGTTGGACGCGGCATCGACCACGCGGTCGACCACCGTGACGGTGGCCTGCAGGGTGCCGAACTGCGGCAGTTGCGGCTTGACCTGGCCGATTTGGCCCGACTGGATGCTGCCAAAGCGATCGGCAGGCGCGATGGCCTCGACACGCAATGGGTGGATGCGTGCGATGCGCACCACGGGCTCGCGCTCGATTCGCTCGCCCTGAGTGCGATAGCGCTCGACCACGATGCCTTCGAAAGGCGCGCGGATGATGCGTTGACCCAGTTGTGCGGCCGAGAGTTGGAACTCGCGCTGCGCCACGTCGCGGGCGTCGCGTGCCTGCCTGGCGCGTTCATCGGCCATGCGGGATTCGGCCTGGGCCTGCTCCAGCGCCTGAGGCGAGATGAACTCGGACTTGACCAGGTCGCGGGCGCGGGTGAACTTGGCTCTGGCCAGATCGGACGCGGCTTCGGCGGCCTTGACCTCTGCGTCCGCGCGTGCTCGGGATTCGGCCACGGCAACGGAGGCGCGCTCGACCCCCGCGCTCAGGCGCGCGATGACCTGGCCGGCGGTGACGAAGTCACCCCGCTCGACCTGGATGGATTCGATCACCCCGACAGAGGCGCTGCCCACGTCGGCGACGCGGTCGGGCTCGATCAGGCAGCCCAGCGGGTTGGCGAGGGCGGGCCAGCTCAGGCAGGCCAGGCAGGCCTTCAAGGCCCACGCAGGCAAACGGCATGGTGTGCGATTCATGGCAGTTCCCAGGCGCAGGCGATCCTGCACCACGCTCCCATGTTCCTCTCGCATGGCGGCACGCAAGCCCGGAAAAGACAGGTGGAGCAGGCGGATTTCACCGTGCCCCGCCCGCGTGCGTGCCCAGGGCGATGTCGCTGCCCGCAGGGGCCGCCGCGTTGCGGTCGAAGACGTGGTCGATGTCGCCCTCGGCGTCGGCCCCGCTGTCCACGTCGGCGGAGCCCCCTTCGGCCAATTCGTCGTCACGGGACTTGGCGCCACCCAACACCGGCAGGGGGTCGATGCCGCGCCAGACGGGTGCGGAAATCGCCATGCTGGCCAGCAAGCCGCTGGTGCGCGCCGCCCACCAGACGGCCCCGGCGGACAAGGCTGCGCCACCCGCCTGCGCCATCTTCACGTCGACGCTGGCGCCGTCCTCACCCGCGTTCGGTGGCCAGCCCATGAAACCGCCCAGGTCGATGGCGGGCGCGGCGATGTCCAGGCTGGCTGTCGGGGTGTCGGCCTGGGGCTGCGCGGCCTGCAGCAGCCGCGAGAACGCCACCAGGGGCGAGTCCACCGGCACCAGGGCGAGCGTGGCCCCGGCCTCGATGCGCAGGCTCAGCCCGGCAGCGGTGGTGTCTGCTGAGGAAGTTGTCGATGACATCGGGGAGCCGTCCGAGCCGGCTGCGGGGGCTGCGCGGCCCAGCCAGGCATTGGGATCGGCCGGGCCCACAAGACCCAGGCCATCGACGACCGGCTCGGGTGCGGCGGGCTGGATGGGTGCGGGGTCTGCTGGCGTGGGTGCGGGCGATGGTGCCGGTTCGGGCGCAGGCGCAGGGGCCGGCGCGCTGGGTGGCGTGGGAGCCGGTGCGGGCGAGGGCTCGGGGTTGCGCACCACGGCATCGGGCACCGAAGGCGGTGCCTCGACCCGCACCTCGATGACGCGGCTGGCGCCTTGCAGGCTGCCATCGCTCAGGGCCACGGTGAAGGAGTCCACGCCGGCAAAGCCCGCCTGCGGCTGGTAGACAAACCCCCCATCGGCCGACAGGTTGAGGCTGCCGCGAGAGGGGCCGGACACCAGCACCGTCTGCATCGGGTCGCCATCGGGGTCCTGGGCGTTGTTCATCAGGCCGGCACCGGCGACCACGTTCAGCGGCGCGCCGGCGGGCGTGGTGTAGCTGGGGGCAGCGCCCGACCAGGCCGGGCCTTCGTTGACGTTGTCGACCACGATGCTCAGCGACTGGGTGTCGGTCTGGCTGCCGTCATCGACCTCGACCGTGACCTCGTAAGTGCCGTCGGTGTCGGCATCGACAGGGGCCTCGTGATCGGGTGCCGTCACGAAGCTGAGCGCGCCTGTGCCGGCATCGATCGTGAAGCGTGCGGCATCGGCCCCGCCGCTGATGCGCCAGACCAGGGTGCTGCTGGCATCGGCGTCGCTGGCTGCCAGGGTGGCGAAGGCCTGGGCGTTTTCTGCGTGGTTGACCGTGGCAGAGGCCGCACCAGCGTGGCTGGTGATCACCGGGGCGTTGTCGTTGAGGTCACGCACGGTCACGAGCAGGTCCTGCCAGCTCGTTTGCGAACCATCGCTGACCTGGATGCGAACGATGTAAACGTTGTCGCCACCGACATCGAGCGGTGCCTCGTGGTCGGTGACCTGCGCGAAGCTGAGCACCCCGGTGCCGGCGTCGATGGTGAAGCGGCCTGCGTCGGCGCCACCGACGATGGCCCAGCTCAGGCTGGCGGTGGCGTCGGCATCGGTGGCGGTGGCGGTGGTGACGGCGGTGCCGCCTTCGTCCACCTCGATGAGGGCGATGGCGCCCCCCCCATCGCTGGTGATGACGGGTGCGTTGTCGTTGATGTCGGTGACGTTGACGGTCAGGGTTTGCTGCGCGGCCTGCACGCCATCGTCGGCTTCGACGATGACCTCGTAAGCGTTGTCGGCGCCGGTGTCTTGCGGGTTCTCGAAGTCGGGCGTGGTCGCGAAGTTGAGCGCGCCGGTGGCGGCGTTGATGGTGAACCCTGCAGCGTCGGCACCGCCTGCGATGCGGTAGGTGACGCTGCCGACCGTGTCAGCGTCGGTGGCGGTCACGGTGGTGACGGCCGTGCTGCCTTCGGCGACGTTGACGGAGGCCGTGGCGCCGCCGCCGTTGCTGGTCACGTCGGGCGCGGTGTCGTTGATGTCGGTGACGTTGACGGTCAGGGTTTGCTGCGCGGCCTGCACGCCATCGTCGGCTTCGACGATGACCTCGTAAGCGTTGTCGGCGCCGGTGTCTTGCGGGTTCTCGAAGTCGGGCGTGGTCGCGAAGTTGAGCGCGCCGGTGGCGGCGTTGATGGTGAACCCTGCAGCGTCGGCACCGCCTGCGATGCGGTAGGTGACGCTGCCGACCGTGTCAGCGTCGGTGGCGGTCACGGTGGTGACGGCCGTGCTGCCTTCGGCGACGTTGACGG
>CAYJXE010000004.1:149457-180458 GCA_964373965.1 uncultured Aquabacterium sp.
GACGGAGGCCGTGGCGCCGCCGCCGTTGCTGGTCACGTCGGGCGCGGTGTCGTTGGTGTCGGTGACGTTGACGGTCAACGTTTGCTGGGTGGCCTGCACGCCATCGTCGGCTTCGACGATGACTTCGTAGGCGTTGTCGGCGCCGGTGTCTTGCGGGTTCTCGAAGTCGGGCGTCGCGGCGAAGCTGAGCGCGCCGGTGGCGGCGTTGATGGTGAAGCGTGCGGCGTCGGCACCGCCTGCGATGCGGTAGGTGATGCTGCCGACCGTGTCGGCGTCGGTGGCGGTCACGGTGGTGACGGCCGTGCTGCCTTCGGCGACGTTGACGGAGGCCGTGGCGCCGCCGCCGTTGCTGGTCACGTCGGGCGCGGTGTCGTTGGTGTCGGTGACGTTGACGGTCAACGTTTGCTGGGTGGCCTGCACGCCATCGTCGGCTTCGACGATGACTTCGTAGGCGTTGTCGGCGCCGGTGTCTTGCGGGTTCTCGAAGTCGGGCGTCGCGGCGAAGCTGAGCGCGCCGGTGGCGGCGTTGATGGTGAAGCGTGCGGCGTCGGCACCGCCTGCGATGCGGTAGGTGATGCTGCCGACCGTGTCGGCGTCGGTGGCGGTCACGGTGGTGACGGCCGTGCTGCCTTCGGCCACGTTGACGGAGGCCGTGGCGCCACCGCCGTTGCTGGTCACGTCGGGCGCGGTGTCGTTCAGGTCGACAACCGTGACGCTGATGGCCTGAGCATCCACGCTGATGCCATCGGTCACCTCCACCACCACGTCGTAGACGTTGTTGCCGCCGGCATCCAGGGGCGCATCGAAGTCGGGCGCACTGACAAAGCTCAAAGCGCCGGTGCCGCTGTCGATCACAAAGCGCGCGGCGTCGGCACCACCCGCGATGCGGTAGCTCAGCGGGTTGCCATCGGCATCGGTCGCGGTCACCGTGGTCACCGCCGAGGTGTTCTCGTTCAGAGACAGGCTGGCCGAAGCGCCTCCGCCATCGCTGGTGATGACGGGCGGGTTGCCCACCTCGAACACGTCGTCCACCGTGACGGCGATCGCCTGGGTGTCCACGTTGACGCCATCGCTGACCTCGATGACCACGTCGTAGACGTTGTTGCCACCGGCATCGGTCGGAGCCTCGAAGTCCGGGGCGCTGACGAAGCTGAGCGCACCGGTTCCGCTGTCGATGACGAAACGTGCCGCGTCGGCACCGCCGGAAATGCGCCAACTCAAGGTGCCCACGCTGTCGCCATCGGTGGCCGTGCCGGTGGTCACGGCGGTGGTGTTTTCATCGATGTTCAGGCTGGCGCTGGCACCACCACCATCGCTGGTGAAGACCGGTGCCTGGTCGTTGCCATCGGTGATGGTGATGGCAACGACCTGGGTGTCGGTGTGCACGCCATCGCGCACCTCCACGATCACGTCGTAGACGTTGATGCCAGCCAGGTCGGCAGGGGCCTCGAAGTCGGGCGCGCTCACGAAGCTCAGCGCGCCAGTGGTGGCGTTGATCTGGAACTGCGCGGCATCGGCGCCACCAACGATGTGATAGCTCAAGGCGTCGCCATCGGCATCGGTGGCGGTCACGGTGGTGACGGCGGTGCTGCCTTCGACCTGGCTGACGGTGGCAACTGCGCCACCACCGTTGCTGGTGATGACCGGGGCGTTGTCGTTGACGTTGTTGACCGTGACGGTGATGTCCTGGGAGTCGTTCGCCGTGCCATCGCTGACGCGAACGCTGACCTCGTAGAGGTTGTCGCCGTTGGCGTCGTGCGGGGCTTCATGGTCTGGCGCACTCGCGAAGCTCAGCACCCCCGTGCTGGCGTTGATGGTGAAGCGGCCTGCGTCAGCACCACCCACGATGCTGTAGACCAGTGTGTCGGCGTCGGCATCCGAGGCGGTCACGGTGGTGACGGCGGTGCTGCCCTCGTTGACCGACACCGAGGCGGTCGCCCCGGCGCCATCGCTGGTGATGACCGGTGCGTCGTTCACCGCGACGACGTTGATGCTCACGGTGTCCACGTCTGTCGCCGCACCACCGGTGCCGGCGTTGCCCAGGTCGCTGGTGGTGACCGTGAGCGTGTCGGCGCCGCTGTACTGGGCGGTGGGGGTGTAGACCACGCTGGCCAGCCAGGCCTGCACCTGCGATACCGTGCCGGTCAAGGTCAGGCTCGATGCCGTGGTGGCGGCCCAGCCGGGCACGTTCAGCACACCATGGTTCACCGAGAGCTGCACCTCGATGTTGCCGCTGGCGGCGTCGACATCGCTCACGTTGATGCGGTTGCCATGGCCCGTGGAGAAGGTCAGGCTGACGTCTTCGTTGACCGACTGCGCGCCCGGCACCGTGTTGACGGGCGCGTCGTTGACGGCTTGCACCTGCACCGTCACCTCGTTGTAGGCGCTGGCGTGCCCCAAGGGGGACTGGACCACGAAGCGAACCACCCGGTTGCTGGTGTCGGGTGTGTTGGTGTTGCTGTTGGCGTAGGTGATGTTGCGCAGCACCGCCGTGGCCGCCGCATCGCTGGCGCTGACGTTGAACGTGATGTCCAAGGGCGTGCCGCCCGAGCCACCTGTGAACGTGGCGACCACCACGCCGCCATAGGTGATGTTGGCGCCGCTGACGCCCACCTGCCCCGCTGCAGTGCCCTGGTTGCGCACACCCAGCACGTCCTCGCCCGCGGTGCTGCCCGAGGTGAAGGACACCGTCAGCACCGCCCCGTCGTAGTCGGCGTCGTTGCCCATGGTCAGGTTGGCCGAGGTGCCTTGGTCGAGCACGACGGCACCGGCGTCCTCCTGGTAGCTCAGGCTGTCGCCATCGAGGTAGGCAATCACCGCCGAGTCGCGGTACCAGACGAAGGTGAAATTCTCGCGGTAGGTGAAGCCGGTCGCGGCATCGAGCGTGTTCACGCTGCCCCAGCCCGAGCCATCCCAGGCGACCATGTTGAGGTCGGCGGCGTTGTCCTGCACGCCCAGCATGATGGTGTCGCTGTACGGGTCGGCGTAGAGCTTGACGACGTAGGGCACGTCGGTGCCGCCCATGCTGGGACCCGTGCCCTGGGCCGACCAGCCGCCACCGGCCGTCCAGGTGCGGTAGTAAACCGAGGGACCGGTGTTCGTGCCGTAGGCGGCCAGCAGGTCGCCCGACTGGCTCTCGAAGGCCAGGGCCATGGTGGCGTGGTGGTCGGTGAGCGTCACGCCCGACGAGGTGGCCAGCAGGCCGCCGTCCCAGCTGCTGCCGTCCCACACTTGCAGCCAGACCTGGTTGGCGGCGTTCTTGCCGGCCAGCGCGAGGCGGTCGCTGCTGGGGTCGCTCACCAGCACAACGGTGTGCAGCTCCGAGGTGGACGTCACGCCAGCTGGTGCGGACAAGCTTTGCTCGGCGCTCCAGCTGCTGCCGCTCCAGGTGCGGTACTGGATGGCCGAGCTGTCTGAGGCCGACGCGTCGTACACCACCATGGCCTGGCCGCTTTGCTTTTCGTAGGCCACGTTGAGCTCGAAGAACTGCCGGCTGGTGTTGGTGCCCAGCACCTGGCTGTTGCCCCAGCTGCTGCCGTTCCACACCACGGCGTACTCGTTGTTGCTGGCCGCGTTGGTGTGCGCCACCAGGATCATCTCGTGGCTGGACGGATGCGCCGCCAGCTTCATGTGCACCGGCTCGCCACTGACGGGCGCGGTGATGTTCTGGATGGCCGACCAGCTGGTGCCGTTCCAGGTCGCGTACGACAACCCGGCGGTGCCCGTGGTGCCATTGCTCCACACCAGCATCGCGTCGCCGCTGACCTCGTCATAGGCCAGGGCAAAGTTGTTGTACTGAGATGAGAAATCGCTCGGGTCGGCAATCGGGATGCTCAGCACCGACGACCAGTTCTGGCCATCCCACACGCCGGCGAGCACCTTGCCCGACACGTCGGCCGAGCCGATGAAGATGATCTCTTCGCGCACGGGTGACTCTGCCGCGGCCAGCATCGAGATGTCATCGCCATAGCTCAGGCCGTTGACCGCCGTGCCGCCAAAGCCGGTGCTGCCACCGAACCAGTCGGCGTAGTACTGGTAGAACTGGTCGTTGTTGTTCCAGATGAGCTTGCCACGCGGACCATTGGCGGGGGCCACGGCTTGCACCGCCAACGCGAACTCGGAAGCACCGGGGTAAGTGGTCTCGACGTTGGCGATCGCCGTGACCCACTGCCCCACGCTGACGCCGGAGACGTCCAGCGAGAAGCTGGCGTTGCCGCTCGCATCGGTGGTGACCTGCACGAAGCCCAGGTAGGTCTTGCCCTCGCCATGGCCTGATGCATCGACCACGTCGTTGGCGAAAAACTCGATGTAGATCGTGGCGCCACCGGTGTACCAGTCGATCGCGCCGTTGATGCGCGTGCTGCCGCCACTCGTGACCACCGAGGTGATGACCGGGAAGTTGTTGCGGTAGTTGGCGCCACCATCGCCGTCGTTGGTGTCGTTGAGGGTGACGCCGTCGTTGTCCAGGTCAACGCCCAGCCCGGCGTTGCTGTGGATGCTGTTGCGGTAGTAGAAATTGGTGTGTCCACCGACCACGGCGATGCCGTCACCACCATTGCCCGCGATGACGTTGCCCTCGCCCGCGTTCTTGCCACCCACGATGACGTAGTGGGCGTTGATGTAAACGCCCGCACCGCCATTGCCCAACAAGGTGACGCCATCGGCGCCCACCCCGATGTGGTTGCCCAGGATGCGGTGCCCGCTGGCCGGGCTGCTTTGCACCTCGATGCCATGCGAGCTGTTGCCCGAGACGATGTTGCGAGCCGCCGTGGTGCTGCCGCCCACCGTGGTGGCGTTGCTGCTGGTCAGGTAGATGCCCACCCCCGTGTTGCCCAGCGCCGCCGTGCCACTGGCGTTCAGGCCCACCGTGTTGCCCTGCACGGTGGCGGTCACGCTGCCACCGATGTAGATGCCACCGCCATCGTTGCCCGAAACCAGGTTGCCGGCACCCGCTGCCGTGCCACCGATGGTGACGGTGCCGCCGTCGTCCACGTACAGGCCGTAGCCCGTGTTACCCAGGTCAACCGTGCCCGTGACATCGGTGCCGATCTTGTTGCCCTGCACGGTCACCGTGCCCGTGGTGGTGACCCACACGCCCCGGTTGCTGAAGCCCGAGATCACGTTGCCTGCGCCGGCCGCCGTGCCACCGATGGTGACGTTGCTGGCGGAGGTCTCCAGCATGATCCCGTAAGCGCTGTTGGTGCTGGTGAAGGCGCTGGTGCCGGCGGCATCGGTGCCGATGTAGTTGCCACGCACGATGGTGCCGTTGGCACCGCTGGCCAAGTAGATGTTGTAGGCCGAGGCGTTGCCGGAGATCACGTTGCGATCTGCTGCAGTCGTGCCCCCGATCAGCACGTTGGCGCCATAGCTCTCGATGCCTTCGGATGCGTTGCGCTCTCCGGTTCCCGCGTTGCTGCCATCGGCGTTGAAGCTGCCGATGTAATTGCCAACGATGGTGTGGTTGTCCGAGCCCGAGTCGATGTGGATGCCATCGGCCGAGAAGTCGCGGATCACGAAGCCACGGATGGTGCTGCCATCGGCCGCCGAGTTGAGCGTGAAGCCGTTTCCGCTGCCGCCTTCGCCATCGAGCACGATGAGCGGGTGCGTGCTGTAGCCGGTCTGGGTCGCCGCGTTCAGGTAGATGGCTTCGGAGATGGTCGGCAGCGTCGAGCTCAGCGTGATCGTGTACTCGCCGTAGGCACCCGTTGAGCCCGTGATGTTGAAGGTGACTGTGTTCAGCCCCGCGGTGTTGTTGGCCGCGATGATGGCCTCGCGCAGCGACACCTTGCTGTCCGTGCCCTTGCTGGCGTTGAGCTGTTCGACGTTGAATCCCGTGCCCAGGCCGGTGTCGTTGGTGTCGGCCGTGGTGTCCACCACCAGCGTGGTCGGCATGTCGAGCACCGTGATGGCGATGTCCTGCTGGTCCAGCAGCAGGCTGTCGCTGGCGTACACCGTCACGTTGTAGACGTTGTTGCCGCCACTGTCCTGAGGGTTCTCGAAGTCGGGGGCGTTCTTGAAAGTCAGAACGCCGGTGCTGCTGTTGAGGTTGAACAGCGAAGCGTCGATGCCGCCCAGGCTGTAGGTGATGGCGCTGCCTTCGGCGTCGGTGGCCACCACCGTGGTCACCGCCGTGAGGGTTTCGTTGACGTTGACGTTGACGGTGGCGCCTCCACCATTGCTGGTGATGACCGGTGCGTCGTTGACCCGCGTGACGGTGACCGAGGCGGTCGCGGTGGCGCTGTTGCCGCCATACGGGTCCATCGCCACGAAGTTGATCGTGCGGGTGGTGGTGCTCGGGTGGTCGGAGGCGTTGTCGTACTGGATGGTGCGCAGCACCTGCTGGTAGTTGGCCGCCGTGTCGCTGCCGCTGAGCGTGAGCACCCCGGTGGCGGCGTTGTACGACTTGCTGATGTTCGTGCCCGTGACATCGGCCAGCAGCGACTCCAGCCCGGCGTTCTGGATGTTGCTGATGGTCACCGTCATGCCGCTGAGGTTGGTGTTGATGCCGTTGCTGCCTGCGGTCACGGTGGCCAGGGTGCTGCTGGTGATGTTGACGGGCGTGTTCTCGAAATACGATGCCGAATAACCGGTGCCAGCCACCCCGCCATTGAGGTCCACAGCCGGCGGCGTGGGGGCGGTGTAGTTGACGGTCAACAAGGGGCGGTAGGACGAGGTGGCGTTCTCCGAGCTTGCGAACGCGACCTCGTTGCCATCGGTGTAGAGCATCCAGCCCAGGTTGCTCGCGCCATTGGCCCAGGCCTGCACCGCGCTGGTGACGGTGAAGGTGGTGTAGACGTTCTTGCTGCTGAGGTCGTTGGCGCCAGCCGAGGTCGAAGAGGCCTCCACGTTGTCGATCGAGATGCCATTCGTCAGCGAGTTCCAGGTCGATGATTCATCCCAGTTCGCCGCCAGGATGCGGTGCAGGTAAGCATCACCCGTGCCGTCTTCGGTGATGTACAGACGCACCGTGGCCGAGGTGATGACGGAGCCATCCGGGATGCTGCCGCCGGCGCTGCTGAACAGGTTGTCAAAACGCAGCAGGACCTGCTTGGCATCGTTGTCTGCACTCGGCATGTTCAACAAGGTGTTGCTGCCGTCGGCCGTGTTCGGGGCCGCAGAGTTGATGACCGTGTCCTGCGTGCCCGTGTAGCTGGAGACCCCCTGCTGAAAGGTGGCCGTGGCCAGCACGCCCTGCCATCGGGTCTGCAGGCCCTCGCCCAGGGCCACCGCGGTCTCGACCTGCCCGACGCGTTGCTCCAGCACCCAGTCACCCCCGAGCGCACTGGCGCCGGTTCGGTCCTCGCTGGCTGCCACGTCGGCACCGGTCAGCAAGGACAGGTCGGCCAGCAGCTGACGGCCATCGGCGCTGGCGGCCAGGTCGCAACCGTAGAGCAGCAAGTCGCCGTCATCGCCAAAGGCTTGTGACCACTGCACGATCTCACCGGCCCGCTCGGCCAAGGTGGCGCTGTCGAGCACCGACGAGCCCAGTTGCAGCGAGCCCGCCTGACCGTGACTGAACACGTGGACCGCGTCCAGCTCCTGATGCCGGGCCAACCAGTCGCCGATCTGCTGCAGGCCATCTGCGTTGGCGTCCAGCAGGACCACGTCGAGCACGCGGCGATCGGCCTGGGCTTGCTGCTGCAGCAAGGCGATGAGCTGGTCTGCGTTGTCGATGCCCCCATCGACGAATGCGACCTCGTGGCGCGGCGCCTCGGCTTGCGAACCCGTGGTTGCCGCGTCTTGGGTGCTGCGCACCTGGTGAGCGCTCACCAGGGTGGTCTCGACCTGCGGCCCCGCAGTCTGATCAGCCTGCCAACTCAGGCCGGGCAGCACCGCCTCGGCGTCTGCCGAAAAAAGCACGCGTGGCTCCAGCTCCTCCACAAGGAGGCGCGGCTGGGGCGTGGCGCGGGCAGGGGCGGGACGTCGGCGGAACATGGGGACAGGCGGGGCAGACCTGCTTCGAGTTGTCTCACAAGGTATCGGCCAGCAGAAGGGGCTGGACCCTCTGGTCGGCACCTTCTCATCGTGGTCCCGTGCGATGCGTCACGAAAACCGGAATACCGCCGCCGATGCCCGGCAGATCCGGAGACGGCCTGGGGCTCAGGCCTGGTCCCAGGGGTGTCGGCCGCGCCAGCTGAGCTGGCTGGCCAGTTGCTCCTCTTGCTGCAGCAGGGCCCAGCGGGCCTGTGCGGCAGCGCCCTCGTGACGCCCTTGCACCCAGCGCACCGCCAGGCGCGCCATCGGTGCCGCCAAGCCGGGCCAGCGCAGCAGCAACGTCGCCAGGCCGCGCTTGAGCCACGCAGGCGCCCACGGCGACCAACCTTCGTCGCCCAGGTGCACCATGCGCTCGTGCGTGCCGGGCTGACCGCGCCGGGCACATCGCCCAGCCAGCTGCCTGTCGATGCGCCGCGCCGGGTGCAGGCCCGCGACGATGACGTGCAAACCGCCCAAAGCCTGCGCCGCATCGCCGATGTGCACATCGGTGCCTCGGCCCGCCATCTGCGTGGCCACGGTGACCGCACCTGGCTCGCCCGCCTGGGCCACCACTTCGGCCTCGGCCTGGTCCTGGCTGGCATTGAGCACGCGGTGCGCGCAGCCCAGCGCCTGCAGCACGCCTGACAAGGCCACGGAATCGGCCACCGAGCGCGTGCCGACCAGCACGGGCTGCCCTCGTGCACGGCAAACCATCACCCGCTCGGCCACGGCCTGCCAATGTGCGTTGGCATTCGCGTGCACCGTCAACCCCAGGTCCTGACGCTGGCTGACCCGGTGAGGCGCCACGGGCCGAACCGGCAGGCCGTACGTGGCCAGCAACTCGCAGCGCGCCTCGCTCAAGGTGCCGCTCTGCCCGCACAAACGCAGGTAGCGCGGGAAGAACTGCTGGCTGGTCATCTGCAGCAAGGTCTGCGTGGCTGGCGCAGGCTGCAGGCCCTCCTTCAGGCCGATGAGCTGGTGCAGGCCGCGCGACCAGCTGCGCCCCTGCGCGCGCCGGCCGCTGTGCACGTCCACGATCTGGATCTCGCCGTCGTGCACCACGTAATCCACATCACGCTGGAACGCATGCAAGGCGGTGATCGCCTGCGTCAACCACTCTTCTCGCAAACGCCGAAGCTGCCACTCCGTGCCCAGGTTGCGGGCGCGTTGGCCCAGCCACTCGCGGCCCGCATCCGTCAACTGCCAGCGGCCCGGGGCGATTTCGATCACCTGCTCGCCCTGCTTCATCTGCCTGGCCAGGAACAGCGCCAGGCGCCACCTGGGCAACTCGTCGTCGCGCACCTGCTGCGACAGGATCAATGGCGTGGAAGCTTCGTCGATCAGCAGGCTGTCGGCCTCGTCGAGCACGGCCATGCACAGGCCGCGCAACACAGGCTGCTCGTGCGCAGCGGGGTGGCCCCGCCCTTCTTCCGAAGCGCCCAGCCGATCCCTCAAGTGATCGAAGACAACCTCGCGAGCGCTGGCATACGCCAGGTCGCAAGCGTAGGTGAGGCGGCGTGCATCGGGCTTGTCGTCGTGCTGGATGCAGCCCACGCTCAGGCCCAGGCGGTCGCACACGCCGCGCGCCTCGTCGGCGTCTCGCTGAGCCAGGTAGTCGTTGGAGGTGAGCACGTGCACCGGGACCCCGGCCAGCGCGGCCGTGGCCCCCACCAACTGGGCCACCAAGGTTTTGCCCTCACCGGTGCCGAGTTCGACCAGGTGGTTGTGCAGCATCCAGGCCGCGGCCTCGATCTGTGTGTCGCGCGGCCACCAACCACGCTCGCGTCGCATCGCCTCCGACACCACGGCCAGCGCCAGCGACAAGGGGTGACCCGTCAAACCCGATTGCAACAAGCCGGCTCGGGCCTGCCAGGCCATGAGCTTCAAGGCCTCGTCCGACATGGCCTGCAAGGGGGCTTGGTGAACGCGCACGCTGTTGCACAACTCGCGCACCGATTTCGCCTGGCCTCGGCCCCATTGGGCAAGCCAGGCCTTGCCGGCCGACAGCAGCACCTGCTTGGGCCAGCGCGGCACCGGCCGCATCGGGTAGCTCCCCCAGACAGGCCCCGGCCTCGGCGTGAGCGCTGCCGACCGCTCGCCCGCAGCCGACGCCGGCAGGCGACGCGCCGACGCGCCACTCACCCCAGCGCCCCCATGTGGCTGAGCAGCAGCTGGCGCATGCGGAAGAACACGCGATCGACCAAGGTCTGCGGCGCCAGCGTCAGGCGCACCTGCGCGCGCGAGCCCACCCGCTCGGCCACGGCCTGCGGCACCAGCAGCTCAAACGTGAAAACCGGGTGCAAGGGCCGCGTGCCATCCGCATCCGCCGGGTCCACCTCCACCGGACCGCCCGCGGCACTGCCCAGTGCAGGCGCGGGCAATCGATCGAGCGCAGCAGGCACCTGGCGCACCAAGCTGGCGGGCCACACCGTGCCCCTGGCGTCGGCCAACATCACGTGCAGGTCGTCATCCCCTGCGCGGCGACGGCGCAAGGCCTCTCGCCACAATCCCACATCGGCTTCGCTGACCACGACCAGCACCCGAGCGCCGCCAGGTGGCAACACCTGCGCCAGCACCTCGCCTTCGCTCACGTCGCGCCCCGTCATGTCGGCGGCATGCGGCCAGACCAGGCGCCCCGTCACGCCCGCGCGCACGGTCAAGCCGGCGATGCGTCGCTCGACTTCGGCCAGGGCCTGGCGGTCGCGGTCCACGGCTTCTTCGGCCTGCGACACCCCCACGGGGTCCGTGGCCCAGGCCGCGCTGCGCTGTGCTTCGGACGCCGCGATGCGGGCCTGGAGCACCGCTTTTTCGGCGAGCAGCTCATCGGCCACCAGCTTCATCAAAGGCTGACCGGCCTGAACCAGGTCACCATCTCGGGCCAGCGCTTGCGCCAGGCACGCCGGGCTGCCCGATCGCACCTGGGCTTCCTGCGTCAGCCACACCAGGCCATCGGCATGCAAGCTCGCGGGCCAGGGCAGCACGAGGGTGCACAACAAAGCCGCGCTGACCACGGCCAGCATGAGCGCGCGCGCGCGCCCTCGCACTGGCGACAGCTCGGGCGCGGAGGTCACATCGGTCACCCAGGCCGCGATCGGTGCAGCCAACAAGCCCCAGGCCACCCACACGGCACCCGCCACCGCCAACCAGGTCGAGAGGTCCGCCAGCCAGGCCACGATCACGGTGCCAACAGTCAAGCGCCACAACCAGGCGGCAGGCGCATGCGACCACAAGGCCAGGCGTTCGGTGAGGTCAAGCCGCAGGTTCGCGTCGTCTGCGTCGGCCACGGGCGAGCCCAGCAAGCGCGCGGTCCAGGCCGTCAGCCGCTGGCGCCAATGCGCCTGGCTGCGCACAGCCAGGTTGGGCAAACCCGCCGCGTCACACAGGAAGTGGTAGCCGTCATAACGCATCAAGGGGTTGCCATTGAAGACCAGGGTGGAGATGCCACCCAAGGTCAGCGTGACCAAGGCCGCATCGCGCAACCAGCCAGGCTGCACCGCCGCCCAGACCATCACGGCCACCGCCGCCGCACCGAGCTCGACCATGATGCCGGCGGCCGCGATGGTGGCTCGCGCCCAGCGATCTGGCAGGCGCAAAGACGACGTCGCGTCCACGTGCGGCAGGGGCATCAGCAACAGGAAGGTCAGGCCCACCTCGTGCGTGGCACATCCCCATCGGCGCAGCGCCAGCGCGTGGCCGAACTCGTGCAAGGCCTTGAGCAGCGGGTAGATCAACCACATCATCAACAGCACGCGCGGCTGCGACAGGCTGCTGCGCGCATGCGCCATCAGCTCAGGCCCGTTCTGCCAGGCCACCCACGCCCCGGTGGCCAGCAAAGCCACCCACGTCCACAGTGAAACGCGGTTGAACACCAACCGCGCCATGCCACCCAGCCTGAGCAACCACGGCGAGGGGTCGAACAACTTGACCCGAAAAGACAGCGGGTGCACCCGGCTGCGCGCCTGCACCTGCTCTCGCGCCAGGCCACGCTCGACTTGCCGACGCAGGTCGGGCATGTGCTCGGCCTGCAGCAAGTCGGCCTCGGCCAGCTGACCCAAGACCCGCAGCACGTCGTCCTGAGACGGCGCGTCATCGCCTTGCTGCTGGATCAGCTCGCGCCAAAGCCCATCGACCGTGAGCTCACCGTCCAGCCGTCCCACGACCTCGTATGCACGCTCATTGACCCGGTGAAAGCGACCACTCGCCTCGTTGTGCAACACATACCAGAGCTGGCCGCGCGCCTGCTGACGCGCCACGCTGACCTGGGGTCGCAGGTGCGGCTTGAGCGTGGCCACCCGGAACCACTGCGATGACAGCAAGGACGCTTCCATGGACTGACCTGATCGGACTCAGAACCAGGACCAACTGGCCCAACGCCAGGCCTGCCAAGCCTCGCGTCCCCAACGCCAACCCAAGGGCTCGGGGGGTAGCTCGATGCGCGCCACACCCTGCAAACCAGGACGCCATCCGGCAGGCGGCTGCCCCACCGGGTCGGCAACGACCTCGTAGCGCTGGCGACCATCGACCGTGCGCGCCACCGGCGTGATGCGTTGCACCTTCAACTCGACCGGCTGGCTAGGCAGCGCCGTCAACAACAGCCGCGCGACCTGGCCGGTTTGCACCCAGGTGATCTGGCGCTCATCGACCTCCAGCACCACGCGCCAGCCCGTCATGGGCGAGACGGTGAAGAGCAAGTCGCTGCGCTTGAGCGGCGCACCGAGCCTCTGACTCAGGTCCCCGGCGATCACCACGCCATCAAAAGGTGCCGTGATGCGCGTGCGCGCCAGCTGCTGCTCGACCAGCGCCAACTGCGCCCGCGCTTCGGCTGCACGCGCCTGCGCCTGCGCCGCCTGGCTGCGCTCACCCTTGGTGAAGGCATCGACGAAAGCGTTGTCGTGCTGCGCGACCTCGGCCTCTCGGCTGCGCGCCTGCTGCCGCAAGTCCTCGTCGGACAACTGCGCCAGCACCTGGCCCTTTTTGATGAAGTCGCCCGGCCTGGCGTGCAGCTGCCGCAGGTAGGCATCCAGCGGCGCGGTCAGGCCACGCTGCTCGGCGCCCTCCACGCGGGCACTGGCCTGCACGCGGTGAGGCAAAGGCACGGCCATCAAAGCCACCAGCATCAACCCCGCGACGCCCAGGCCGGCCTGGCGCAAACGCCGCGTCCTGGGGTCGTCTGCGGCCACCCACGCACGCCAGCTGCGCTGCCAGCGTTGCCGCCAGGACAGCTCGCCCTCGTGCAACAGGCGCAGCAGCGGCGCCACCGTGCGCGCAACATCTTCCATCGCGATGATGTCGATGGGCGTGAAGCGCCCTTCATCTCGCTCGCACAGCAAGGCGCCCAGCACCTCGCCGTCCTGCGCCAAAGGCACGGTCAGCACGGCCGCCACGCCTTCGCGCTTGATGAGCGCGCGCTGCGCCAGCGTGATGCGCACCGCGCCATCGGCCACGCGAGGCACGCACAGGGTCAGGCCCTGGCCCATGGCTTCTTGCATGGCCTCGGCCACGCCACCGAGCACCGGGTGCTCGGCCAGCTGGGCACCGTGCGACAAGCCGACCACGCGAACACGCCCGTCAACCCGCCAGCCCAGCGCCACGCGCCGGCAACCCAGCGCCAGCGTCAGCTCCGTGCACAAGGCCGCCGTGGCCGCACGCCAGCCGCGCTCGCGCAACAGGCCGTGCAGGGCCCGCTCGCTCAAGCGCGACACACCGCCGTCACCCACAGGGGACGTTGGCATCGCAGAAGCCAGGGGTTCGCTCATGATCCGGATGCTAGGCCGGACGCCCCCCATTCAACACGGCAAACAAAGGGGCACAAACGTGCCGTTTCTCACGGATGGCGCCGGCGCTTGCACAACCAGACGGTCGCCGAGGAGACCAGCCCGCTGGAGACACCCCTCAACGCGCAGCCATCACCTCCTGCGCATAGGCTTCGCCAGCCACCACCGGGTCACCGCTGCGCTCAAAGGCTTTGAGCCAGGTGTCGTAGCGCCCCATCTCCTGGTGCTGCCAGGGGTGAAAGCCTGGCTTGAAGTAGCTCAGGTAAAAGCCGGCCGCCGGCAGGAACACCCCACCCGGCTTGTACAACCACCAGGCGCCCTTGGCCAGCATCTTCATGCGTTGGAAGAAGCCAAAGCCATCGTCCTTGAGCATGCGGTTGACCATGTACCAGTTGCCGATCGGGTACTCAATGCTGAAGTAGATCAGGCCGGCGATGCGCGTGAAGTAGTTCGCCTTGGCCACCTTGGTGAGCACGTCGAAGCACACCGCCTTGTGCTCGACCTCTTCGATCGAGTGCCAGGTGTACATCGCGCGGATGCGGTGATCGAACCCTTCGATGATGTCGGGCCGCTCCATGAAGGTCGTGCACATCATGGCCGTGAGGTGCTCGGCCGCTGCGGTGTAAGCCAGGTTGAAGGACTTGGGCCACACCTTGAGCTGCCACTTGAACTTGTTGTCCAGGAAGCGCTGCGTCCAGCCCACGTTCAGGCCCTGCTTTGCCAGCATCTCGTTGAACTGCGCGTGCACGATGCCGTGCTGCGCCTCCTGCCGCGTGAAGTCCTTGACCTCCTGCAGCAGCTTGGGGTCGCTGACCTGATCGCGGTAGGCGCGCACGCTGCTGATGAAGTAGCGCTCACCGATCGGGAAGGTGAGTGACATGGCATCGAAGAAGCGGGTCTTGTAAGGATCGCCTCCGTTCCAGAAGCGCGGGATGCGCTCGTCGAGCTGGAAGTCGAGCTTTTCGCGCGCCTGCATCGGGCGGGGTTGCTGCTTTGCGTGGGTTGGCTGCGGGGTCATGGGTGTCTCCTCGGTTGCGCTGAGTCAGCCGGGCTGAACGGCGACTCGGGTGCATTGCACATCGGGTCGGCATGACAGAGGTGGACAGAACGTGACCGGATCGGACAACTTCGCGCGCGAAGCAATTGGGGGTGAATCGGGGGCGACAGGGTGGCATTGGGGGCGACACGGGTTGAGAACCGAAAGCCATTCGGCTGATGCCGCCGTGAGATAGACGCCCCCTCCGAAGGGCGATCGAACTTTTGGTCGATTCCAGTAATCTTGGTGCACAAACGAACAACACATCAGGGATGGCATGCAGTACACCGCTGCAGCACAATCGCTGCCCGGCTCTTCAGAGCAGGCGGCGGCGCAAGCGTGCGACGAATCAAAACCTACCTCGCCCTTGCAGGCATTGAGCCTGCTGGCTCGGTTGCACCACATTGCCGTTGACCCGTGCCTGTTGGCGCACGAAATCGGCGTCACAGCGTCCAGCTCGGTTTCAGACACCGAGTTGCTGCTGGCCGCCAAGCACGTTGGCCTAAAAGCCAAGCTCAGCCAAACCACCGGATCACGTTTGTCGTTATCCGCCTTGCCTGCGTTGGCTCGTATCCGAGCTGACGATGGCGCTGAGCGTTGGGTGCTGCTGGCGCAATGCGATGGCCAGCGCGTGCTCTACCAAGACCCGTCGGCCGAAGGCGGTAGCCGCCCCACCATCGAGCCCATGGAGGCCTTTGTTGCCCGCTGGGCCCCGGCTGGCAATCCATCAGGCTCGGGCACCCTGCTGCTGGCCACCAGCCGCGCCAGCCTGGTCGGCGCCCTCGCCAAGTTCGACTTCAGCTGGTTCATCCCCAGCATCGTCAAGCACCGCAAGCTGCTCGGCGAGGTTCTGCTGGTCTCCTTCTTCCTGCAGCTCTTCGCCCTGGTGAGCCCCCTGTTCTTCCAGGTCGTCATGGACAAGGTGCTGGTGCACCGGGGCCTGACCACGCTGGACGTGCTGGTCATCGGCCTGGTGGTGATGGTGGTCTTCGAATCGCTGCTCACAGGTTTGCGCGCCTACGTCTTCAGCCACACCACCAGCCGCATGGACGTCGAGCTGGGCTCGCGGCTGTTCCGACACCTGCTGCAACTGCCCCTGGCCTATTTCCAGGCCCGCCGCGTGGGCGATTCGGTCGCCCGCGTACGCGAGCTCGAGAACATCCGCAGCTTCCTCACCGGCCAGGCCCTGACCCTGGTGCTCGACGTGCTCTTCTCGGTCTTCTTCATCGCCGTGATGCTGCTCTACAGCTGGCAGCTCACCCTCATCGTGCTGGTGAGCCTGCCGCTGTACACCCTGCTGACGCTGGTGGTCGTGCCCATCCTGCGCGGGCGCCTGAACGAGAAGTTCGCCCGTGGCGCAGAGAACCTGTCCCTGCTGGTCGAAACCCTCACCGTCATCCAAACCGTCAAGGCCTACGCCCTGGTGCCCCAGATGGCGCGCCGCTGGGACAACCAGCTCGCCGCTTACGTCTCTGCCAGCTTCAAGACGCAAACGCTGGCCACCTGGGCCCACGAGGGCATCAACCTCATCGGCAAGCTCATCAACGCCGCCACACTGTGGTTCGGCGCCAAGCTGGTGATGGACCAAGAGCTCACCGTCGGCCAGTTCGTGGCTTTCAACATGTTCGCCGGGCGTGTGTCGCAGCCCATCATGCGCATGGCCCAGATGTGGACCGACTTCCAGCAGACCGGCATCTCCATGGAGCGCCTGGGCGACATCCTCAACACCCGCACCGAGGTGCCGCCCAGCACGGCGGCCCAGCTGCCCCAGCTCAAGGGCCGCATCACGCTGGACAACGTCACCTTCCGCTACCGGCCCGAAGCCGCCCCCGTGCTGCACGACGTGAGCCTGGACATGCGCGCAGGCGAAGTCATCGGCATCGTCGGGCGATCGGGCTCGGGCAAGAGCACGCTGACCAAGCTGGTGCAGCGCCTGTACGTGCCCGAGCAGGGCCGCGTGCTGGTCGACGGCATCGACATCAGCCTGGTGGACGCCGCGCAGCTGCGCCGCCAGGTGGGCGTGGTGCTGCAGGACAACTTCCTGTTCAACCGCAGCGTGCGCGAGAACATCGCCGTGGCCGACCCAGCCGCGCCGCTCGAATCCATCATGCACGCCGCCCGCCTTGCCGGCGCGCACGACTTCATCAGCGAGCTGGCCGAGGGTTATGACACCGTGGTGGGGGAGCAAGGGGCGTCGCTCTCGGGCGGACAGCGCCAGCGCATCGCGATTGCGCGGGCGCTGTTTACCAACCCGCGTGTGCTGATTTTTGACGAGGCCACCTCGGCGCTGGACTACGAGAGCGAGGCCATCATCCAGCGCAACATGGCCGCCATCAGCAAGGGCCGAACCGTGATCATCATCGCCCACCGCCTCAGCGCCGTGCGCCACGCCGACCGCATCGTGGCCATGGAGAGGGGGCGCATCGTCGAGGCGGGGCCGCATGAGGTGCTGATTCAAAGACCCAAGGGGCTGTACGCCTACCTGTGGCGCATGCAGCAACAAGGGGGAAGTGAAGACAAGCCGGAGGGGCAGGCATGAGCAACGCAGATCCATCAACCCGCCCCCCCTTTTTCGACCTGCTGCAGCGCTACCGCGTCGTGGTGCAAACCGCCTGGGCCCACCGCCATGAACTGGCCGGCCCCGCCCGCATGGCCGACGAAGCCGCCTTCCTGCCCGCGGCGTTGAGCCTGCAGGCCACGCCGCCCCACCCAGCCCCGCGCCGCGCGCTGTGGGCCATCATGGCCCTCTTCACCATCGCCCTGCTGTGGGCCTGCATCGGCCAGGTCGACATCGTGGCCGTGGCGCCGGGGCGCATCGTGGTGAGTGACGGCACCAAGCTCATCCAGCCGCTTGAGGCCAGCGTGGTCAAGGCCATCCACGTCAAAGACGGAGACAAGGTGCTGGCCGGTCAGGTGCTCATCGAGCTCGACGCCACATCCGCCCAGGCTGACAACAGCCGTGTGAGCCAAGAGCGCTCAGGCGCCCTGTCAGAAGTCTGGCGCACGCAAGCCCTGCTGACAGCCTTGCGCGAGGGTGGCACCAAAGCCCCAGTGCTGCCTGAAGAAGCCCGCCAGGCCAGCAACGCCTTGAGCCCCGACGAGCGCGAGCTCATGCGCAGCCAGCTTGACGCCGAGTGGCGGGACACCCAGGCCCAGCTCGCGCGCCTGCAAGCCGACATCGACACCCGCCAGGCCGAGCTGCAAACCGTCAAGGAGCAGATCGAGAAGCTCCAAGCAACGCTACCCATCGTGCGCAAGCGCGAAGACGACTTCCAGGCCCTGCAGGCCCAAGGTTTTGTGAGCCAGCATGCGAGTCAAGACCGAACGCGAATGCGAGTCGAACTCGAGCACGACCTGTCCACCCAGCGCGCGCGCTTGGTCGAAGTCAAGACAGCCATCGCACAGTCAGAGCACTCACAGGCAGCCTGGCGCTCCGAAACGCTCAAGACACTGAGCGAGCGCCACGCCAGAGCCGACTTGCAAGCACGCTCGCTCCAAGCCGAAGGCGCCAAGACCAGTCAGCGAGCGCAGCTCACCACGCTGCGCGCTCCTGTGAGCGGCACCGTGCAGCAGCGCGCTGCACACACCAACGGCGGTGTGGTCACCCCCGCGCAGGTGCTCATGGTGGTAGTGCCAGACGCAGCGCAGGTCACCGCCGAAGTGACGCTGGAGAACAAGGACGTGGGGTTTGTGCACTTGGGGCAGGAAGCTGCCATCAAGCTAGAAACCTTCCCCTTCACTCGCTATGGCACGGTCGAGGCCAAGGTGACGACCATCACTGCGGATGCGGTGATGAAAGAGCCTAGCGTGCGCCCGGACTGGAATAACAGAGCGATTGCATCAGGCGGAACGGTTTTTCCGGCCGCGCTCACGCTGGCGGCTCATTCGATCAATGTGGATGGCAAATCCATACGGCTGATGCCGGGCATGAACATCACGGCCGAAATCAAAACGGGCAATCGGCGGGTCATTGAGTACCTACTAAGTCCGGTTCAGTCACATGCGAGCGAAGCCTTTAAAGAGAGATAAGTCGTCCCGCAATAGCCGATATCGTTAAGGACCAAACCCCCGTCATAGGAGACAACAACCTGAAAGGAATGCAAACACAACATCAAACCACCGATCAAATCAAATCAATTAATTCAACGGAGAAACCATGGAAATCAATGGAACAGAAGCCAGCAACAACTTGACGGGCACATCCGAAAGCGACCACATCAGTGGGCTGGCGGGTAGCGACACACTGAACGGAGGCATGGGCAACGACACGCTTGATGGGGGCGCACAGGCTGACACCTTGATTGGTGGCGCAGGTGACGACGTCTACTACTTTGATACCCGATTCGACAGGGCCCAGGAAAACCTCGACGAGGGGAACGATCTGCTCGTCTACACCGCACCCGACACATATATCGGGCCAGCGAATATTGAGCGCTTTGAAATCGCGACAACTCAAGGTGCCGCATTGCTGGGGAATATTCTTAGCAACTCCATCAAAGGCAACGCGGGAGATGACACGCTCTTAGGAGGAAGTGGCAACGATTCGCTCTGGGGATCTTTCGGCGACGATTCGCTTTTCGGAGGCGATGGCATGGATCGCATCGACGGAGGAGAAGACGCTGACATGATTCGAGGGGGCAGAGGTAACGACACTTTGTACGGTGGCACTGGCAACGACACCCTAGTAGGAGACGTTGGCAACGACTACCTCGGCGGCGGCACCGGCAACGACACCTACCGCTTCTCGCGCGGAGGAGGCCAAGACAACATCGTCGACATCGACGCCACTGTTGGCAACACCGACATCCTGCAGTTCCAGTCTGGCATTGCACACGATCAGTTGTGGTTCAGCCAATCAGGTAGCAACCTGACGATCAGCGTCATCGGCACCACTGACAGCGTGATGATCGCCGGGGGGGCAGGCAGTGCAAGCCTCCGCATCGAGCAACTCACCGCCGGCGGCAAAACCCTGTCTCACACCCAGGTCGCCAACCTGGTCCAAGCCATGGCCTCCATGACGCCGCCCGCCATGGGCCAGACCACCCTTACCGACGCCCAGCGCGCCCAGCTGGCACCAGTGCTCGCGGCCAACTGGAGCTGACCCCCCAGAGCCTGACACCAGGCCAACAAGGCCCGGCCCTCACAAGGCCGGGCCTTTCTGACTCATGCGCATCCTCTTCATCCACCAGAACTTCCCCGGCCAGTTCCGCCGCATCGCCCATCTCTGGTCTCAACAACCCGGCTGGGAAGTCATCGGCATGGGCCGCCAAACCGCCCCGGGCATGGAAAGCGTCCGCTGGATCCCTTACACCCTGCACCGCCAGGGCCTCAAAGACCAGCACCCTTACCTGCGCCAGATGGAAACCGCCGTGCTGCATGGCCAGGCCGTCGCGCGCCAGCTGATGCAGCTCAAGCAAAAAGGCTGGACGCCCGACGCCATCTTCGCCCACCCGGGCTGGGGCGAAACGCTTTACGCCAAGGACATCTTCCCCAACACTCGCCTGGTCCACTTCTGCGAGTGGTTCTACGGCACCCCCAACAGCGACACCAACTTCGACCCCGAGTTCCCGACCTCGTTCGATGGGCTCGCCAAGCTGCGCACCTGGAACGCGCTGCACACCCTCAACCTCGAACACTGCGACGTGGGCGTGAGCCCCACCGAGTGGCAACGCAGCCGCCATCCCGGCACCTACCTGAACAAAATCGAGCTGGCGCACGAAGGCATCGACACCGACTTGCTGGCACCCGTTGCGCATGCAGAGCTGACGCTGCCCTCGGGCAACACCATCCGCAAGGGCGACCCGGTCATCACCTACGTCGCGCGCAACCTCGAGCCTTATCGCGGCTTTCACAACTTCATGCGCGCACTTGAAAAGGTGCAAAAGGCCCACCCAACGTGCCAGACCCTCATCGTCGGTGGCGACGATGTGAGTTATGGCGGGCAACCCAAAGACGCCAAGAACTGGCGCGAGAAGATGCTCGCCGAAGTTCAGCTTGACCCGCAGCGCACCCACTTCCTGGGCAAGCTGCGGTATGACGCCTATTGCAAGGTGCTGCAGGTGTCGGCCGCCCACGTCTACCTCACCTACCCCTTCGTGCTGTCGTGGTCGATGCTGGAGGCCATGGCCTCGGGCTGCCTGCTCATCGGCTCGCGCACCGGGCCTGTGCAGGAGGTCATCGAAGACGGCATCAACGGCTTGCTGGTGGACTTCTTCGACACCGGCGCGATGGCCGACCGCATTGTCGAAAGCCTGGAGCGCCAGGCCGCCCTGCAACCCTTGCGCGATGCCGCAAGGCAAACGGTGATCAACCGCTACAGCCTCAAAGACGGCGAACAGCGCTTTCGCAGCTTGCTGAGCGAGCACGGCTGATGTCGCCGCGCTAGCCGTAACATCCAGTCCGCAACCCGCCCCAATGGGTGGGGCAGGCCCGCATGCCGAGGCCACCGCGACCACCTAAGATCCAAACAGGAGACCCACCCCAGATGTCATCGCACACCCAAGCACACCCGACCCAAGCCATGCCGCGTCGCCTCCTCTGCGTCGCCATCACCGCCCTGCTGCTCGCCGGCTGCGAAAGCGCCCCCAAGGCCCCCGAGCTGCCATCCGTTCCCGCAATGGTAGAGGTCGACCGGGTCGATGCCGACAGCGACGTCACCGACCGCGTGGGCCAGGCGGCCATCACCCCGCTGAGCGACCTCAACGTGGTGCAAGAAAAGATCCCCGAGGTGCTGCGCCACGCCAAAAAAGCAGGCCCCTACGCCGCCCCCGAGAAGCTGGAATGCGCGGTCGTGCAGGATGAAATCAACCGCCTGACCGCCGTGCTCGGCCCGGACATCGACGACCCCAACACCAAGGGCAAACTCAGCCTGCTGGACCGAGGCACCGATGCCGCCGAAGACTACGGCGTGGGCTTCGTGCGCCGCACGGTCGAGGGCATGGTCCCCTTCCGCAGCTGGGTGCGCAAACTCACCGGCGCAGAAAAGCACAGCAAGGAAGTTGCCGCTTCGATCATCGCCGGTGGCGTGCGGCGGGCCTACCTCAAGGGCATTCGCCTGGGCATGGCTTGCCCAGTGCCTGCGCAAGCTGCGGTCACCAAAGAGACAAAGGCGATCGAGCCATCCTCGGTGGCTCCAGCCCCGGCCTCCGATGCGTCAATGCCCAAAGTCGCTTCTCCTGCACCCTGAGACCACCCCCCATTTTCAGAGGATTCGGTGCAAGCCCTCGTGCCAAGAACGGCATGAATGCGTACATTCAGATTGGAGCTGCAACGTCTTGATCGCGCAGCCGTTCACAACATCAATCAGGAGAGAACCATGAAAGCAGGCATTTTCTTGCTCGCGTCTTTTGCACTGAGCGCAGTCGCACAAGCCACCACCGTGACTTTCGTTGACCCCGTCGCATACAGCTCGGGCGTCACGGCCTACAAGAATCCCACACCCACCGCCATCGAAACTCACGTGATCGGGGTGTACGAAACGGACTCGTCCCATTTCGGTGGTTATCACCCCACCGGCACGGGGCGCATCGAAATCAAGGGCGACATCACCCAACCCATCAACTTGGTGCTGTCTTCCTACGAGCCGACAAACTGGGTTCTCTTCGGTGAAGGCCTGGGCGCTGTGGCCTCCGTCCTGGTCAACGGCTACCACGACAGCTTCGTGACCGGCATCGATGCCAGCAAAGTGGTCGACCGCACCGGCTTGGGCAACTACTTCGCTGCATGCGCATTCAAATGGCCCAGCGACACAGGCGGCTGCAATACCCCTGGCTTGATCGCAGGCGTCGAGGCCCACTATGGTTCGGCCGTGACCTCGTTCACCGGCATCTACCATGGCAAGGGCTTCGTTGTTTCTGCCTCGGCTGTGCCCGAGGCGTCTTCTTTGGCCTACCTGATGTTGGGACTTCCCGCCGCAGCCTGGGTGGCACGTCGACGCCATCAAGCCTGAGTTCCCGACTCAGACTGCGCGCGAACGAAAAGGGCCGACAAACGTCGGCCCCTTTTCATGCAAAGCAGGGCGTTACTCCCTGCTCGCCTGAAGCAATCACTCCACCGCCTTGACCATGTCCTCGACCACCTTCTTGGCGTCGCCGAACACCATCATGGTCTTGTCCATGTAGAACAGCTCGTTGTCCAGGCCGGCATAACCAGAAGCCATCGAACGCTTGTTCACGATCACGGTCTTGGCCTTGTAGGCCTCCAGGATGGGCATGCCATAGATCGGCGAGCCCTTGACGTGCGCAGCCGGGTTCACCACGTCGTTGGCCCCCAGGATGATGGCCACGTCGGCCTGACCGAACTCGCCGTTGATGTCTTCCATCTCGAAGACCTGGTCGTAGGGCACTTCGGCCTCGGCCAGCAGCACGTTCATGTGACCGGGCATGCGGCCCGCCACCGGGTGGATGGCGTACTTGACGTTGATGCCCTTCTCGGTGAGCTTGTGAGCCAGTTCCTTGACCGCGTGCTGAGCACGGGCCACGGCCAGGCCGTAACCCGGCACGATCACCACGGTCTCGGCGTTGCCCAGCACGAAGGCGGCGTCGTCGGCCGAGCCGCTCTTGACGCTGCGCTGCTGCTGCGCACCACCGGTGGCGGCGGCCCCTGCGTCACCACCGAAGCCACCCAGGATCACGTTGAAGAACGAGCGGTTCATCGCCTTGCACATGATGTACGAGAGGATGGCACCGGACGAGCCCACGAGCGAACCCGCAACGATCAGCATCGAGTTGTTCAGCGAGAAGCCGATGCCGGCCGCGGCCCAACCCGAGTAGCTGTTGAGCATCGACACCACCACGGGCATGTCTGCGCCGCCGATGGGGATGATGATCAGCACGCCCAGCACGAAGCTCAGCGCGATCAGCGCAACGAACACGTCCATGCGCTGCGTGGCCATGAAGACACCGATCAGGCCGATGAGGGCCAGGCCCAGCACCAGGTTCAGCATGTGCTGGCCAGCGAAGTTCACCGGTGCGCCCTGGAACAGGCGGAACTTGTACTTGCCACTGAGCTTGCCGAAGGCGATGACCGAACCCGAGAAGGTGATGGCACCGATGGCCGCGCCCAGGGCGAGTTCGAGCAGGTTGCCCACCGGGATCTGGGCGAGCGAACCGTCAGCCGGCTTGGCCACGATCTGGAAGGCATAAGGCTCGGCGACCACGGCCACGGCAATGAACACCGCAGCCAGGCCGATCATGCTGTGCATGAAGGCCACCAGCTCGGGCATCTTGGTCATCTCGACGCGCTTGGCCATGATGGCGCCAGCGCCGCCACCGATCACCAGCGCGCCCAACACGTAGGCAATGCCTTCACCGAAGTTCAGGGCCAACGCTTGCGCCTGGCCATGGATCAGGCCGATGGTGGTGAGCACGGCAATGGTCATGCCGGTCATGCCGAAGACGTTGCCACGGATGGACGTCGTCGGGTGGCTGAGGCCCTTGAGCGCCTGGATGAAAAACACCGAGGCGACGAGGTACAGCAGTGCGATGAGGTTCATGCTCATTTACTTGGCTCCTGCCTTCTTGTCCTTCTTCTTGAACATCTCGAGCATGCGCCGGGTGACCAGGAAGCCACCAAAGACGTTCACCGCGGCCAGCGCCACGGCCAGCACGCCCATGGTCTTGCCCAGCGGGGTCACCGTCAGCGCGGCGGCCAGCATGGCGCCCACGATGACGATGGCGGACACGGCATTGGTGACGGCCATCAGCGGCGTGTGCAGAGCGGGGGTCACCGTCCAGACCACGTGGTAGCCAACGTAGATGGCCAGCACGAAGATGGTCAGGTTGATGACGACGTGCGAGATCGCTTCCATCGTTGTCTCCTGGGATCTTGAAAAGAGGGGGTCAGTCGAACTTGCGGACTTCCTTGATGGCGTTGCCCTCGTCGAGCAGCACCACCTTGGGCTTGTAGCCAGCGACTTCGCCTTCGGTCATGGGCGCGTAGGTGCAGATGATCAGCAGGTCACCGACGTGGGCCTTGCGGGCCGCTGCACCGTTGAGCGAGATGACACCCGAGCCACGCGGCGCCTTGATGACGTAGGTGGAGAAGCGTTCGCCGTTGTTGATGTTGTAGAGCTCGATGTACTCGAACTCCTTCATGTCCGCGGCGTCCAGCAGGTCTTCATCGATCCCGCAGGAGCCCTCGTAGTTCAGATCGGCCTCGGTCACCGTGGCACGGTGAAGCTTGGCTCGCAGCATGACGCGTTGCATGGGGTACTCCTACAGTGATCAGGCCCGCAGCAACTGACCGTCGCGGCACATCAGGCAGGCCTTGACGATGTCGTCTTCGAGGTCGACGTGGAACTGGCATTCCTTGTTGAAGACCAGTTTCAGGAAGTCCAGCACGTTGCGGGCATACAGTGCGGACGCGTCGGCGGCCACCAGGGCCGGCAGGTTGGTTTCACCGACCAGGGTCACGCCGTGCTTGACGACGGTCTTGCCTGCTTCGGTCAGGGGGCAGTTGCCACCAGCGGGCGCGGCCAGGTCGACGATGACCGAGCCAGGCTTCATGGCCTTGACCATGTCCTCGGAGACCAGCACAGGGGCTGCGCGACCGGGGATCAGGGCGGTGGTGATGACGATGTCGGCCTGGGCCACGCGCTTGGCGACTTCGACCTTCTGGCGGTCGAGCCACGACTGCGGCATCGGGCGGGCGTAACCGCCCACGCCTTCGGCGGCTTCCTTCTCTTCGGCCGTTTCATACGGCACGTCGATGAACTTGGCGCCCAGCGACTCGACCTGCTCCTTCACCGAGGGGCGCACGTCGGACGCTTCGATGACCGCGCCCAGGCGCTTGGCCGTGGCGATGGCCTGCAGACCGGCCACGCCCACACCCAGGATCACCACGCGGGCGGCCTTGACGGTGCCGGCGGCGGTCATGAGCATCGGGAAGATGCGCTGGTACTTGTCGGCGGCGATCATGACGGCCTTGTAGCCCGCCAGGTTGGCCTGCGAGGACAGCACGTCCATGCTCTGGGCACGGGTGGTGCGGGGCGCAGCTTCCAGGGCGAAGGCGGTCAGCTTGGCGTCGGTCATGCCCTGCAGGCCGTCCTTGTCGAACGGGTTGAGCATGCCGACCAGCGCAGCGCCGGGCTTCATGAGGGCGCGTTCGTCGGCGTTGGGCGAGCGCACCTTGAGCACCATGTCGGCACCGAAAGCGCCGGCCAGGTCGGTGATCTCGGCACCGGCGGCCACGTAGGCCTCATCGGTGACGCTGGCGGCGACGCCGGCGCCCGATTGCACGCGCAGGGTGTGACCCTGGGCCTTGAGCTTCTTGACGGTTTCCGGGGTCACGGCAACGCGGGTTTCGCCCGCGAAGGTTTCCTGGGGTATGCCGATGAGCATACGTGTCTCCTGCTGGTGAGGCGCCGGGCCCTGTCCCCCTCACATGATTGTGAAGAAAGGTGAACCCGACGGGAATGAATGGTGCCAAACCCACCAGCATACACAAAGACGGCGACTTTCCCGGGGAGGGACATGATGCCAAGGGCCCGTTTTGCGTCGCGCGAGCGCCCCACCCCCTCAAATTGAGGACGGATGTTGTCAAACGCGAGCGCACCAGGCAGACCCCATGCATGAAAAAAGGGGCTCAAGGCCCCTTCGTTCGGCGGAGAGCCCCCAGGGGCTCCCGACATCAGCGACGCAGCGCTTCGTTTTCGGCCAGGGCCTTGGTCAGGTTGTCGATGGCAGCACGCGATGCACGGCGAGCGGCGAGCGGGAAGTCGCTCTTGAACTCGTCGAACTCGGCGGCGCCGTTGCCCGTGGCGCTGATCTGCGCGATCTGCTGGCCTTGGGGGTTGGTGGCGGTGCAGGTCAGCGTCACCGAGAACTTCGTCGGCGGCCAGGTGAAGGCGCTTTCGGAAGACGAGGTGGTGGTGATGGTGGGCACGATCACCAGTTGCACGCCCTTGGCGGCCAGGCCCTTGGCTTCGTCCACGCTGGCGGCCTTGGTCACGTCTTTGAACACGCTGGAGAAGGATGCGTACAGGCTGGCGTCCAGGTCACGGTAGGGCTGGTACTTGACCTTGTCGCCACCACCGCCGGGCGAGGTGACTTCCAGCGCCATGTCGGCGGGCGTGATGACGTAGGCCACCGACTTGTCGATCTTGGCGACGGCAGCGCCCTGGGCCGCTGCATCGGTCTTGGGGGTGATCGAGATGGGGTGGGCGCAGCCGGTGACGGCAACAACGGCCACAACGCTGCAGGCGGCAACGACAAAACGACGTGCGGCGGACAGAGACACGAGACGGTTCATGCTGACAAAACTCCTGAAATGACTCATTTGAGAGCGGACTGGAAATCGGCATCCGAGAACAAGCCGGACAGCAGGTTCTGGACGATGACGGGGTAAGCGTTCTGGGCGGCGGGCACGGCGACAGCGGCGGCAAACGACGATTCCCAGCTGTGGGTGCCACGCTTGACCTTGTCAAAGCGAACCTGACCGTCGCGGGTCACGACGAATCGGGCCTCGACGTAGCCGGTGGCCGTGCCGATGGCGACGTCGATGTCGGTGCCCAGCAGGGCGCCACTGATGGCGATCTTCGACTTGCCATCGAGCCGCTGGGCCAAGGCCAGGTCGGCCTGCAAGGCGGCTGCCAGGTAATCGGCGTAGCTGTTGCCAACAGGCGAGGTCATCGAGCCGCCGCGCAGGCCGATCGACGCGCCGGCGCCAACCTGTGCAGGCGGCGTGAACGTGCCCACGCTGGCGGCCTGGGTCGTCTCGCGCTTGAGCACGCTGACGTTGTTGATGGAGGGCTGGTAGGGCGGCGCCTTGAATGCGCAGCCGCTTCCCAGCACCAGCAGGGCCGCGCATGCGGCGCCCGTGAGGGTGCGGAGGGTCACTTTTTCTCCCTTGGTTGTGGACGGATCCTGCCCAGAGGCGTCGACGCCTCGAGGGGATACAAAAGTAACAGATCCGCCCCGCCGTTCGCGCCTGCACACCTCCTCCGTTTGGCCGAAACAGGGAAACCGAGGGGAGCCAAAGCTCCGGGCGCATTCAAGACGTCACCCTTTCGCCACAACATTGGCGGATAATGCTCGGCTCATGAACTCCGCCGATCTGCTCGCAGCCAAGGTTACGCCCGGACAACCCGCCACCCCCAAGGTGCGCTGGAAGCCCAACGTCACCGTTGCCGCGCTCATCGAACGCGATGGCCGCTTCCTGCTGGTCGAAGAGGACACATCGGACGGCCTGCTGTTGAACAACCCGGCCGGCCACCTGGACCCGGGCGAGTCGCCCATCCAGGGCGTCATCCGCGAGACATTGGAAGAGACCGCCTGCCAGTTCACCCCAGAGGGTTTCCTGGGCATGTACATGTCGCGCTTCCGGCGCACACGCACTGGCGAGGACATCACCTATTTGCGCCTGGCTTTCTTCGGCTCGGTGAGCGAGCCCGACCTGGCCTTGCAACTCGACGAAGGCATCGTGCGCGCGGTCTGGATGACGGCAGACGAGATCCGCGCCTGCCCTGAGCGCCACCGCAGCCCGCTGGTGCTCGAGTGCCTGGAGAGCTACCTGGCAGGCCAGCGCTACCCGCTGGAGTTGCTCACCGTTCACGAAAGCGTGTTCTCGGCGCCCAGCCACCACCGCGCCGCCTGAAAGCGGCTGGCCCCGGCTCTCGCCGCGGGCCCCCTGACTGCCCTCGCACCCCATGTCCATCCGCCCCCAACGTGTCGTCGTCGGCCTCAGTGGCGGGGTGGATTCGGCCGTCACGGCCTGGCTGCTCAAACAGCAAGGCCACGAGGTCATCGGCATCTTCATGAAGAACTGGGAAGACGACGACGACAGCGAGTTCTGCTCGTCGCGCCAGGACTTCCTGGATGCCGCTTCGGTGGCCGACGTCATCGGCATCGAGATCGAGCACGTCAACTTCGCGGCCGACTACAAGGACCGCGTCTTCGCCGAGTTCCTGCGCGAGTACCAGGCCGGTCGCACGCCCAACCCGGACGTGCTGTGCAACGCCGAGATCAAGTTCAAGGCCTTCCTGGACCACGCCATGCGCCTGGGCGCCGAGAAGATCGCCACCGGGCACTACGCGCGGGTGCGCGGCGTGGCCGATGAAGCCTTCGAAGGCGGCCAGCGCTTCGAGCTGCTCAAGGGCCTGGACCCTTTGAAAGACCAAAGCTACTTCCTGCACCGCCTGAACCAGGCGCAGCTGTCCAAGACGATGTTCCCGGTGGGCGAGCTGCCCAAGACGGAGGTGCGCCGCATCGCAGGCGAGATCAAGCTGCCCAACGCCCGAAAAAAGGACTCGACGGGCATCTGCTTCATCGGCGAGCGGCCCTTTCGCGAGTTCCTCAACCGCTACCTGAGCAACACACCCGGCCCCATCAAGGACGACAAGGGCCGCACGCTCGGTGAACACGTGGGCCTGAGCTTCTACACGCTGGGCCAACGCAAGGGCATCGGCATCGGTGGCGTGAAAGACAAGGGCGCGCCGCGCGGGGGTGGTGAGCACGAACCGTGGTTCGTGGCTCGCAAAGACCTTGAAAAGAACACGCTCTACGTGGTGCAAGGTCACGACCACCCCTGGCTGCAGCAGCACACGCTGGTGGCCGACGACCTGAGCTGGGTCGATGGTCGGGGCCCCGCGGTGGGCCTGCAGCCGATGGCCGCCAAAACGCGTTATCGCCAGGCCGATGCGGCCTGCGAGGTCACGGACGCAAGTGCGCAAACGCTGGCCTTGCGCTTTCCCGAGGCGCAATGGGCCGTCACGCCCGGTCAGTCGGCGGTGCTCTACCAGGGCGATGTCTGCCTGGGTGGCGGCGTGATCGCCAGCGCAGGCTGACGCACCCGGCCTTGACGCCGCCCGGCCCTGGGCGCGCAGCCCGGTCAACGCGGTCGATGCAACGGCCGCCATGACATGCTGCAACAATTTCCCGCTGGACGTCACTCGGCATTTCTGACAATTTGAGCGACGCGGAGCGCGCGTTCAGCTCGCTTCCTGCACCTCCGACCTGGCGCTGGCCATGTCGGTTGAACCAGGTCCAACGCAGCGGAGAAAACCAGGATGCCAGGGAAGCGCAAGCTCGGCCGATTGGCCGTGTCAAAGGTTGCATGGGTGTTGCTGGGTTTGGTGGGTGGCGTGATGGCCGCCACCGTGCTGATCCGGGGCAGCGGCTCCACCACGCCCACCCTGCCCCCAGGCACCACCGTGATCGGATCAACCCCTGTTGCGCCCAGCGACCCAGGCTTGCCGACCTCACCCACGCCTGGCGACCCCAACGAATCGCCCCCCGGCCTGGACACGCGCCCGCCCAACGCCACCTGCCACGCCCCGGAGCGCCCGGTCGAGCAGGCCAGCGTTTCCTTGAGCAGGGCCATCTCGAACGTGGGCTTTGGCGCGGTGGGCATGGCCCGCGCGCCCAACGACCCCAGCAAGTGGTACCTGGTCGACCGCGCAGGCGTGATCAAACGCTTCAGCCGACAAGGTGGCTCGTTCAGCGCTGCGGGAGACTTCGTGGACCTGCGCGATCGGGTCCAGACCGCGGTCCAAGGCAACCAGGGGGAGATGGGCCTGCTCAGCATGGTCATGCACCCGAACTTCGCTGCCAACGCTCAGGTCTACGTTTACTACAGCGGGGCCAGTGCCAGCGGCACGGCCACCGAGGGACGCATCTCCCGGTTCATCAGCCGCGACAACGGGCTCACGCTGGACAAGGATTCCGAAGAGGTGCTCATCCGGGTGCCCCGGACGTCGGCGCTGCACTGGGGCGGCTCGCTGCAGTTCGGCCCGGACGGCTTTCTTTACGCGGCCTTCGGTGACGGACGGCAACACACCGCCGTGCAAGACCTGAGCAGCCTGCTGGGCAAGATGATCCGCATCGATGTCAGCCCGGCGACGGGCTACGCCGTGCCACCGAGCAACCCTTTCGTGTCCCGAGCAGGAGCCAGGCCGGAGATCTTCGCCCTGGGCTTTCGCAACCCCTGGGGCTGGACCATCGACCGCGTGAGCGGCGACATCTGGGTGGGCGATGTCGGTGAGGGCGCGTTCGAGGAGGTCAACCGGGTGGTCAAGGGCAGCAACCACGGATGGCCCATCCTGGAGGGCAACCAGTGCACCAATTGGGTCGCTTGTGTGCGCACTGGCCTGTCCGAAGCCGCCCTCGTGTACGAGCACGACGACAGCGGCGCCGGCAACGCGGTCATCGGCGGCTTTGTGTACCACGGCGACGCCATCCCCGATCTCAAAGGCCGGTTCGTGTTCGCCGACGAGATCGGAA
>CAYJXE010000005.1:0-171200 GCA_964373965.1 uncultured Aquabacterium sp.
CGTCGAATGCGACGTGCTGCTGGAATCGGGCGTGATGGGCCGTGCGGCCGTGCCGTCGGGCGCTTCGACCGGTTCGCGCGAAGCCATCGAGCTGCGCGATGGCGACAAGTCGCGTTACCTGGGCAAGGGCGTTCTCAAGGCCGTCGAGCACATCAACACCGAAATCGCCGAGGCCGTGCTGGGCCTGGACGCTTCCGAGCAGGCTTTCCTGGACAAGACCCTGATCGATCTCGACGGCACCGACAACAAGGGCCGCCTGGGCGCCAACGCCATGCTGGCGGTGTCGATGGCCGTGGCCCGCGCCGCTGCCGAAGAGGCCGGTCTGCCCCTGTACCGCTACTTCGGCGGCATGGGCGCTGTTCAGCTGCCCGTGCCGATGATGAACGTCATCAACGGTGGCGCACACGCCAACAACAACCTGGACATCCAGGAATTCATGATCCTGCCGGTGGGCGCCCCGACCTTCCGCGAAGCCCTGCGCTATGGCGCCGAGGTCTTCCACGCTCTGAAGAAGATCCTGCACGACAAGCACATCAGCACCGCCGTGGGCGACGAAGGGGGTTTCGCACCTTCCGTGGCCAGCCACGAAGAAGCCATCCAGCTGATCCTGCAAGCCATCGAGGCCGCCGGCTACACCGCTGGCGAGCAGATCGCCCTGGGCCTGGACTGCGCCGCCTCCGAGTTCTACAAGGACGGCAAGTACCACCTCGAAGGCGAAGGCCTGACCCTGACCGCCGAGCAGTGGACCGACATGCTGGCCACCTGGTGCGACAAGTACCCGATCATTAGCATCGAAGACGGCATGCACGAAGGCGACTGGGCCGGCTGGGCTCACCTGACCGAACGCCTGGGCAAGAAGGTGCAGCTGGTGGGCGATGACCTGTACGTCACCAACACCAAGATCCTCAAGGAAGGCATCGAGAAGGGCATCGCCAACTCGATCCTCATCAAGATCAACCAGATCGGCACCCTGACCGAAACGTTCGCTGCCATCGAGATGGCCAAGCGCGCCGGCTACACCGCTGTCATCAGCCACCGTTCGGGCGAAACCGAAGACAACACGATCGCCGACATCGCCGTGGGCCTGAACGCGGGTCAGATCAAGACCGGCTCGATGAGCCGCTCGGACCGCATGAGCAAGTACAACCAGCTCCTGCGCATCGAAGAAGACCTGGGCAACGTGGCGGTATACCCTGGTCGCAGCGCTTTCTACAACCTGCGCTGACAAGCGGGTGCCCTGGTCTGGCATCGGATGCCGGGACAGGGCGAAACACGGCGGGGCCTGGTGCTGAACCAGGCCCCGTTTTTCATGGTGGCTCGTGGATAATCTGCGCATGCGTGTGGCCTTCTTCGTCCTTGTCGCCTTGCTGGCTGCCATCCACGCCGAACTCTGGTTCGGCAAGGGTGGCGCACCACGGGTCATGACCTTGCGCGCCGAGGTCGATGCGCAGCAAAAGGCCAATGCACAAGCCCAGGCCCGCAACGACCAGCTCGCCGCCGAAGTGCGCGACCTCCAGGAAGGCCTGGAGATGGTCGAAGAAAAGGCCCGCACCGAACTGGGCATGGTCAAGCCCGACGAGATTTACGTCCAGCTCACCACCAAGGCCCCGCCTGTGCTGAGCGCGCCGTCTTCCTCGGCCTCTTCTGCCGGGTCTGCTGTCGTGCCCGTCACGCGTTGACCCAACATCCATGAGCGCCTCCTGGAGTGGCCTGGCGGAGCACTTGGCCTGGCTCGATCCTTGGCTTTTGCCGCTGGTGGCGGGCTGGGCATTGCCCATCAGCCGACTCGAAGCCATCGCGTCGATCCTGGCCCTGGCCATGGTGGGTTTCAACCTGCGCGTCAACCCTTTGGGTTGGCCGCTGGCCATCGCCAGTTCGGCCTTGTATGCGCTGCTGTTTGCTCGCAGCCGCCTGTATGGTGAAGCAGCTTTGCAACTTGTTTTCATCGCCTTGTCCGCGTGGGGCTGGGCCCAGTGGCTGCGTGGGCAAGATGGCTCGGGCCAAGCGCTGCAGGTGCGTCAGCTCAGGCCCAACGCGCGCTGGCAACTGCTGGGCGTCACGGTCCTGCTGTGGGGTGTGATCGGTGTTTTGCTCGATGCCTTGACCGATTCAGACGTGCCTTACGGCGATGCCTTGCCCACCGCAGGCAGCCTGGTTGGGCAATGGCTGCTGGCCCGCAAGTGGGTCGACAACTGGCCCTGCTGGCTGGCGGTGAACCTGCTGAGCATGGCGCTGTTCGCGCACAAAGGGCTCTGGCTCACGGTGGGGCTTTACGGGGTCTTTGCCGTGCTGTCTTGCGCGGGCTGGGTCGCCTGGTCCAGGCGCGTTGGCGCCGAGCGTTGGAGGGGGCTGCCTTGAGTGCTGCGGCAGGTGATGGCAAGGGTGACGCCACGCGTGCGCTGGTGGTTGGCATCGTCGGAGCGGAAAGCACTGGCAAGACCTTGCTGGTCAAAGAATTGGGTCGCACCTTGTGTGAACGTGGGCTGCAGGTGGTCACGGTGCCCGAGGCGCTGCGCCTGTTTTGTGATCGCGAGGGGCGCACGCCGCGGCCCGATGAGCAGCGAGCCATCGCCGAGGAGCAAACGCGCCGCATCGCCACCGCCGCAGAGCGTGCTGCCATCGTGCTGGCCGACACGACCGCGCTCATGACGGCGGTCTACAGCGAGGTGATGTTTTCAGACACCAGCCTGCACGATCAAGCGCTGGCCCAACACGCACGCTGCGACCTCACGCTGTTGACCGCGCTCGACCTGCCCTGGGTGCCGGATGGCATCCTCCGTGATGGCCCCCAGGTGCGCGAGGCAGTGGACACCTGCCTGCGCCGCCTGCTGCAACAAGGTGGCGTGCCGCACGCGCTGGTCATGGGCAAGGGGCTGCGTCGCCAGGCCAATGCACTGAGCAGCATCGAGCACCTGCTCGGCGCGCCGACTCGCAGCCAGCGACAGGCGGGTGGCTCGCGCTGGCGCTGGTTCTGTGACAACTGCGATGACGGCGAATGCGAGCAGCACTGGCTGACACGGACGGTGGCAAGCGGGGCGCGAGACCCTTCGACCCCAGATGGCGCGCAAGGTGGAGCCGATGTCGGCTGATGTGCCGGCGATGCCGGCGCTGCCCGTGCTCTGGCACGAGGGCGACTGCATCGCCATCCACAAACCGGCAGGCTGGCTGGTGCACCGCACCGGCCTGGACGCGGGTGAAACGCGCTTCGTGGTCCAGACCTTGCGGGACCAGTTGGGCGTGCCCGTGCACCCGATCCATCGCCTGGACAAGGGAACCTCGGGCGTGTTGCTGATGGCGCTGTCGCCCGACGCGGCCCGGCGCCTGTCGGGGTGTTTCGAGCGTCGGGAGGTCCACAAACGTTATGTGGCCCTGGTGCGCGGCTGGCCGCCGCTCGAGGCCCACGTGGACCATGCCTTGCGCCCGGATGACGCGCCGCCCGATGCGCCGGCGCAAGATGCCGTCACCGACTTCCGCCTGCTGGCGCGATGCAGCCTCGATGTGCCGGTGGACCGCTACCCGCAGACCCGCGTGGCGCTGGTCGAAGCGATGCCGATCACCGGTCGCCGACACCAGATTCGGCGCCACCTCAAGCACCTGGCGCACCCGATCATCGGCGACGCCACCCATGGCAAGGGCGCTCACAACCGCTGGTGGGCCGAACACCTGGGCGTGCAGCGGCTGTGGTTGCACGCGGCCTCGCTCAGCCTGCCGCACCCGCATCGGGCACGGGAGTGGCTGCACATCGCATCGCCGCTGTCCTCGGCCGAGCTGAACGCGGATTGGCAGCGTTTGCTCGCTGAGCCCTGGGCATGGAGCCAGCCAGGCGCCCGCGAGCGCCTGCTCGGCAGCCTGCTGCCTGCCGCGTGACTCGCTCAGGGCGCCACTCAGGCTGCCGCTGAGTCGTTGCAGATCACCTCACTGCAGGCTGCTCGAGCCCGGCGGTGTGTTGGCCTCCCCGGTGAACAGGCCGGCCGCGTCGATCGGGTCAAAGTGGTAGTGCTCTCCACAGAAGTCACAGCCGATCTCGACCTGGCCCTGTTCGGCGATGATGCTGTCGATCTCTTGCTGACCCAGGCTGCGAAGCATGTCGGCCACGCGCTCGCGCGAGCAGGTGCAGACAAAGCGCGGGCCGGTGGGCCCAACCTTGGGCTCGAAGTAGCGCAGGTCTTCTTCCCAGAACAGGCGCCGCAGGATGGTCTCGGCATCCAGCGTCAGCAACTCTTCTCGCTTGAGGCTGGCCGCCAGCGTTGCAATGCGGTTGTAGGCCTCGTCGAGCTCTTCTTCCGTGGTCGCCAAGCGGTCGGTGCCAGCCAGGTTGGCTTCTCCTTCGATGGGCATGCGCTGGATCAGCAAGCCCGCAGCGATCTCGTCGTTGGCTGCAAGGATCAGCTTCGCATCGAGTTGCTCCGACTTGCGCATGTACTGCTCCAGCACCTCGCCCAGGTCGTTGAGCAAGCCACCATCGACGTGGTTGAGCGAGACCACGCCCTGGTAGGGCTGCTGCCCGGGCTGGCGGTCCTTCGGGTCGAGCGTGATCGCGCAACGGCCCTTGCCATGGTTGTTGACCAGCACCTCCAGCGGCAGGCTGCCACTGTCCGTTGACGGGATGTCACCGACCACCTTGGCCGTGCTGCGGAAAGACAGGTCGGGCTGAGCCTCGGTGACGGCCAGCTTGACGGGCCCATCGCCGAAAATCTGCAGCACCACCGCGCCGTTGAACTTGATGTTGGACTGCAGCAGCACCGTGGCCGCGCTCATCTCGCCCAGCAGGCGGCGCACCGGCTCTTCGAAGCCGCCGCCGGCTTCACGACGGCGCAGCAGCTCCTGCCAGGACTCGGTCAGTCGCACCAGGACGCCACGCACCGGCAGGCCCTCGAACAGGAATGTGTGCAGTTCGCTCATGAAAGCTCGATTCAACTCAGTTGGACGGCGCGTCGATGCGCACCATCGCGGTCTTGTATTCGGCCGATTTGGCCACGTAGAGGCCCGTGCCCAGGTGCATGCGCAGCAGGTCGGCCTCGGTCAGCGGGCGCACGGCCTTGGCGGGCGAGCCCATGATCAGCATGCCATCTTCGAACACCTTGCCCTCGGTGACCAACGCACCCGCGGCCACCAGGCAGTTCTTGCCGATCACGGCGCCATTGAGCACCACGGCCTGGATGCCGATCAGCGAGCCGGCACCGATGGTGCAGCCGTGCAGCATGGCCTGGTGGCCCACGGTCACGTCTTCGGCGATGTTCAAGGGAAAGCCGATGTCCGTGTGCAGAACCGACGACTCCTGAACGTTGGAGCGCGCACCGATGACGATGGGTTCGTTGTCGCCGCGCAGCGTCACGTGTGACCACACGCTGGCGCCCTCGGACAGCGTCACGTCGCCGATGACATCAGCCGATTCGGCCACGTAGGCGCTCGGGTGGACGGTCGGGGCCTTGTCGTGAATGCGGTAAAGCGCCATGGTGGTCTCGTTGGGAGTGGGATGGTGATTCTAAAAGCCCGAGCGATGGTGTGCATGCCTGCGCGTCAGGGCAAAATCAGGGACATCCGAATCACCGAAACCGTTCACCGCGCCCCTGGGCGCAGGGAGTCCCCATGAAAACCGTTGGCGACAAACTGACATCGTTCAAAGTTGTGGGCGTCAAGCCCGGTTTCAAGCACCCCGAAGAGCACGGCCAGTCCGCGTTCGAGGAGCTGACCGAGCAGAGCTTTCCCGGCAAGTGGAAGGTCATCTACTTCTACCCGAAAGATTTCACCTCGGTGTGCGGCAGCGAGGTCGAGGCCTTTGCCCGCCTGGCCAAGGATTTCGCCGATCGCAACGCGGTGCTGATGGGTGGCTCGACCGACAACGAGCATGCCAAGCTGGGCTGGCGCCGCGAGGCTCCTCAGATCGATCAGCCAGGCCACCACGCCTTTGCAGACGAATCCGGCCAATTGGTCGACCAATTGGGCGTGCGCGACCGCGCCGCAGGCATCGCCCTGCGCGCCACTTTCATCGTGGACCCGGACAACGTCATCCGCCACGTCTCGGTCAACAGCCTGATGGTGGGACGCAACCCCGACGAGGTGCTGCGCGTCCTCGATGCCCTGCAAACCGATGGCGCCTGCGCCTGCAACCGCCCGGTGGGTGGCGCCACGCTCTGACGGATTGCCCAAGTCGCACCGAACCCATCGCCTGCCCTTGCCAGACCTTGCTGTCGCCCCCCAAAGATGCTGATCCTGCTGTCCCCGGCCAAGAGCCTCGATTACGACACGGCCCCCACCACCGATCGCCACACCCTGCCGCAGTTCGTGGCCGAGTCGTCGGCGCTGATCGAGGTGTTGCGTCCCTACACGCCTGCGCAACTGTCGTCCCTCATGGACCTCAGCGACGCGCTGGCCACGCTCAACGTGGCCCGCTACGCCGCCTGGTCACCGCGCTTTTCCTCGCGCAACAGCAAGCAGGCGGTGCTGGCGTTCAACGGCGATGTCTACGAGGGCTTGGATGCCCCCAGCCTCAAGCAGAAGGACCTGGACTGGGCCCAGGAGCACGTGGCCATCCTCAGCGGTCTGTATGGCATCTTGCGGCCGCTCGACTGGATGCAGCCCTACCGGCTCGAGATGGGCACCAAGCTCGCCAACCCGCGTGGCAAAGACCTCTACGCCTGGTGGGGTGACCAACTGGCCGACCACCTCAACCAGCAACTCGCCGAGCAGGGCAGCGATGTGGTCATCAACCTGGCCTCGCAGGAATACTTCAAGTCGGTCAAGCGCAAGGCCTTGAAGGCGAGGGTGGTCGAGTGCGTTTTCGAGGACTGGAAGGCAGGGCAATGGAAGGTGATCAGCTTCCACGCCAAGCGTGCGCGAGGCCTGATGGCGCGTCATGCCATCCTCCGGCGTGCCAAGGGACCCAAAGACCTGCTGAGCTTCGACGCCGAGGGCTATGCACACGACGCCGAAGCATCCACTCCTGAACGCCTGGTTTTTCGTCGCCGCATCGAGGGCTGACGGGGCCAGCCATGAACAGCCGCCAGACCATCACCCCCGAGTTGCGCGAGTGGCTCCTCGCACAGGTGGCAGCCGGCCATCGCGCAGACAGGGTGCTCGCCTCCATGCAGGCCAGCGGCTGGGACAGCGGCGTCGCCGTGGAGGCCATTCGCGAAGTCATGCCCGATGCGGCGCATGACTTGGCTTCGGCTGGGCTCGAGATGCCCGACTTGCCCAACGGCGCCGGGCACCGTGTTCAGGCGCACGATCGATGGGTGGATGTCCTGGTCTGCATGCGCCAGCCGCGCATCGTGGTCTTTCGTGGCCTGCTCAGCGACGCCGAATGCGACGCACTGATCGAGCTGGCTCGTCCGAGGCTCTCGCGCTCCGAAACCGTGGTCAACCGCACCGGCGGCAGCGAGGTCAACGCGGCGCGCACCAGCCAAGGCATGTTTTTCTCGCGTGGCGAGGGTGATCTGGTGGGTGCCGTCGAGGCCCGCATCGCCGCCTTGCTGAAATGGCCCGTTGACAGGGGCGAAGGCCTGCAGGTGCTGCGCTACGGCGTGGGGGCCGAGTACCGGCCACACTTTGATTATTTTGATCCCGCGCAGCCGGGCAGTCCGGCCATCCTCAAGCGGGGAGGGCAGCGCGTGGGCACGGTGCTGATGTACCTGAACACGCCCGAATCAGGCGGCGCCACCACCTTTCCGGATGCGGGCGTCGAGGTGCATGCGCAGCGTGGCAGCGCCGTGTTCTTCGCTTACGAACAACCCAGCCCACTCACGCGCACCCTGCATGGCGGAGCGCCTGTGCTCGCAGGGGAGAAATGGGTGGCCACCAAGTGGTTGCGAGCTGGGCGATTCGACTGACACGGCGAGCAGGTGCCCGCCATCAACCAAGGTTGAACTCAGGCGCTGCGACGGCGGCGAACCATCACGGCCGCGCCACCATCGCCAGCGTCTTGCCGACCACCACCTTGGCGAGACGATGCTTGCTGGCGTCCGCCGCCGCCTTGTCCACCGCGCGAGCCAGCGCCTTGGCCGGATCCCGATGAGCCACGGTTACCGCCGCCGCCACCACCAGACCGCTGACCGCCGCCGCCAGCCCCACCGTGAAGCACCCGTCGACCCAGCTGGATGGGCTCTGGCCGGGCATTCGGGTCGGGTGCAAAACCGGGGATCACTTCGCGCGGGATCTGCCGCTTGATGAGTTTCTCGATCGAGGCCAGGAAGCCGTCCTCGTCCACGCAGACCAGGGACACGGCTTCGCCTTCAGCGCCAGCTCGGCCTGTGCGGCCGATGCGGTGCACGTAGTCTTCAGGCACGTTGGGCAGCTCGTAGTTCACGACGTGTGGCAGCTGATCGATGTCGATGCCACGCGCGGCGATGTCCGTGGCAACCAGCACGCGCAGGTCGCCCGTCTTGAAGTCGGCCAGTGCCCGGGTGCGTGCGCTCTGGCTCTTGTTGCCGTGGATCGCCATGGCCGTGATGCCCTGCTTGTCGAGGTACTCGACCAAGCGGTTGGCGCCGTGCTTCATGCGCGTGAACACCAGCACCTGGTGCCAATCCTGACTGAGGATCAGGTGGCTGAGGAGTTCCTTCTTGCGATCGCGGTCCACCGGGTGCACCTTCTGCGCGATGGTGTCGGCGGTGGCGTTGCGGCGTGCCACTTCGATCACGCGAGGCGAGTTGAGCAGGCGCTCGGCCAGGGCCTTGATTTCGTCGGAAAAAGTCGCCGAAAACAGCAGACTTTGTTTTTTCGGCGGGAGGATATTCAACACACGACGGATATCGTGGATGAAACCCATGTCCAGCATGCGATCCGCTTCATCAAGGACGAAAATCTCGACGTCATCGAGTTTCAGGTTTCCTTGTTGGTGGTGATCGAGCAGGCGGCCCGGCGTTGCAACCAGGATATCGACGCCTTGGCGCAAGGCGTCAATCTGGGGATTCATGCCGACCCCACCAAACATGACCATCGATTTCAGAGACAGGTATTTGCCGTAATTTCGGACACTTTCCTCGACCTGAGCTGCCAGCTCACGGGTCGGGGTGAGCACCAAGGCGCGGATGGTGCGCTTGCGAGCACCCTCAGGCGCCGAAGCAGACAGCTTTTGCAGCATGGGCAGCGTGAAGCCTGCCGTTTTGCCAGTTCCGGTTTGCGCACCAGCCAGCAAATCTCCACCAGCGAGCACGGCCGGAATGGCTTGCGACTGGATGGGGGTTGGGTGGTCATAACCCGATTCTTGGATGGCACGCAAAATCGGTGCAGACAAACCCAGGTTTTCAAAGGACATACAGCGAGCCCGCTTGGTGCGACGCGGCGACTGCACTCACGTTGGCCGGGCTCGGTCTGCATGAGTCAACCGGCGTCCGCCAGTTAAATGGAATCATCGAACCTGACAGAAGTGTCCGGTCGATCCCTCGTCAAATTGTATGGGTGCCCCCACATCCGGGTGGGGATGATTTGACGAAATGAGGGGTGACTTTCTGAATATGGATGTTACCAGATGTAGCGAATGTTGTGGGCGCCACAACTGCCTTTTGCTTCCATGGCGGCCAGGGTGCCAGTCGCTGCTGCCCCTAGAATCCGTGCATGACATCGACGGTTCTCGCGCGCAAGCACCGGCCTGGCAGCTTTGAGGCCATGGTCGGCCAGGGGCATGTGGTCCAGGCCCTCTCCAATGCGCTGACGCAGCAGCGGCTGCATCACGCCTACCTCTTCACGGGCACCCGCGGTGTCGGCAAGACCACGGTTTCGCGCATCCTGGCGAAATCGCTCAATTGCATCGGCGCAGACGGCTCCGGTGGCATCACCGCGCACCCCTGCGGCCAATGTCAGCCTTGTCGCGACATCGACAGCGGTCGCTTTGTCGACTATGTCGAGCTCGACGCTGCCTCGAACCGCGGGGTTGAAGAGATTTCCCAGTTGCTGGAGCAAGCGGTCTACAAGCCGGTGGTCGGGCGCTTCAAGGTCTACATGATCGACGAAGTGCACATGCTGTCCACGCACGCCTTCAACGCCATGCTCAAGACGCTGGAGGAGCCGCCCGATTACCTGAAATTCGTGCTGGCCACGACCGACCCGCAGAAGGTGCCGGTCACGGTGCTGTCGCGCTGCCTCCAGTTCAACCTTCGCCCGATGGCGGCGCAAACGGTGCAAAGTCACCTGGCCGAGGTGCTGGACAAGGAGGCCGTACCCCATGACGCTGCCTCGTTGCGCCTGATCTCGCGTGCGGCCCGTGGTTCGATGCGTGACGCCATGTCCCTGACCGATCAGGCGATCGCCTTCGGCGGCGGTGGCCTGCAGGAAGACGTGGTGCGGCAGATGTTGGGTGCGGTCGATCGCAGCCACGTGCAACGCCTGATCGAGGCCGTTTCCGACGGCGATGGCGCGGCGCTGGTGGCCGCAGTGGACGCCTTGCGCGACCGAGGCCTGTCGGCTGCTGGCACGCTGGAAGAGATGGCGGCTGCTTTGCAGCGCATGGCGGTGGTGCAGGCGGTTCCGTCGCTGGCCAGTGACGCGGATGACCCCGATGCAGAAACCTGGGCCAGCCTGGCGCCAAGGTTGGCACCTGACGAAACCCAGCTGTTCTACAGCCTTTGCCTGCAGGGGCGAGCCGAGCTGGCCTTGGCGCCTGACGAACACAGCGGGCTGCTCATGTTGATGTTGAGGCTGCTGGCCTTCAAGCCAAACGGCACTCACACCCGGGGGCCCGGCGACCCAAAAGCTGAGGGCTCGGCGGTCGCTCAGTCCGCCGAGCCGGTCTCTCGCGCCTCCAGCACCGCTGCCCCGGCTGCGCCTTTGGTGCATTCGAGCCAGCCTCAGTCCCAGCCTCATGCAGGGCCCGCTCCGCGGCCAGGCCCGGCGGCCCCGCAGTCAGGCGCGCAGGCACCTGCCCGAGCCGGCGTTGCCCCTGGGGGCCTGACCACATCGGCATCGCAGACCGGCAGGGCGCCTGCGCCTGCAGCGCCACCTTGGGATGACGAGCCTCCGCTGGCCGAGCCTGACGCCGCGCCAGCTTCAGACTGGTCAGACGATGGGGCACCGCCAGAGTTGAGCACGGCGGCCTTGGTGGACACGCAGACGCCCACCCCAACGCTGGGGGCGCAGTCCGCTGACCCCGATCCCTTGGCCGACACCTGGGCCGACGTGGTGGCCCAATTGCAAAGCCGAGGTCTGATCACGGCCCTGGTGCGTGAGCTGGCCGTTCAATCGCAATGCCTGGCGCACCGGGTCGAGGGCAATTCGGAGCACTGGAAGCTGCGTGTGGAGCGTGTCAGCCTGATGGGCGAGATGCACCAGGAGCGCCTGCATCAGGCTTTGGCTGCACTGTCGGGGCGTGAGGTGCGCATTGAGCTGGAGCAGGGCGCCGCCTCCAACACACCAGCTCAGCGCGACCTGGCCGCCAGGGAGGCGCGTCAGCGTGCGGCCGAGGCCTTGATCGCAGCCGACCCCCTGGTTCGCCGCTTGATGACTGAGCATGCTGGCGCACGCATCCTGCCCGGCTCGGTGCGCCCTTTGTGAGCTCAGTGGCCTTGGCCTTGAGCGACAATCCCATCCGTTTTCTCTCTACCGATCGAAAGGACGAGCCATGCTCAAAGGACAACTCGCCGGGCTGATGAAGCAAGCCCAGCAGATGCAGGACAACCTCAAGAAGGCGCAGGATGAACTGGCGTTGGTCGAGGTCGAAGGGCAGTCTGGCTCAGGCTTGGTCAAGGTCCTCATGACCTGCAAGAACGAGGTCAAGCGTGTCACGATCGACCCCAGTTTGCTGGCGGAAGACAAAGACATGCTGGAAGACCTGGTGGCCGCAGCCTTCAACGACGCAGCCCGTCGTGCCGAGGCAACCAGTTCTGAAAAAATGTCTCGCTTGACGGCTGGTATGCCCATGCCTCCCGGCATGAAGCTCCCGTTCTGAACGCACCCGTTACCCGCATCCATCCATGGCCGATTCCGCCCTCGAGGCCCTGATAGAAGGCTTGCGCTGTTTGCCGGGTGTCGGACAGAAGTCGGCCCAGCGGATGGCCTATCACCTGCTTCAGCACGATCGCTCAGGCGCGGTGAGGTTGGCGAGAGCCCTGGACGTGGCGGTCTCCGAGATCGGGCATTGCACGCGTTGTCACACCTTCAGCCGCGAGCCGGTTTGCGAGGTTTGTCAGGACGAGACGCGAGACCGTTTGTCGCTGTGTGTGGTCGAGACACCTGCCGACCAGGCCGCGATGGAGCGCACCGGCAGCTACAAAGGCCTTTACTTTGTGTTGATGGGGCGCCTGAGTCCGTTGGATGGCTTGGGTGTGCGTGACATCGGCGTGGGCCCCTTGCTTGAGCGCGCCAGCGATGGGGTGGTGCAGGAGGTGATCCTGGCCACGAACTTCACAGCCGAGGGCGAAGCAACGGCCCACATCCTGGCCGATCAGCTGCGCAGCCGTGGCTTGAGGGTCACCCGCCTGGCCCGTGGCGTGCCGGTTGGCAGCGAGTTGGAGTACGTTGACCTGGGCACCATCGCCCACGCGTTCATGGACCGCCGCTGAGCCTGCTGGCTCAGCGCGCGCTGGCCAAGCGAACCTTGCTGTTGGCGCGGCCGCTGGCCTTGCCTTTTGCAGAGCTGGCTCGCGCGCTGCTCGCCACCTTGACCTTGCGTGCGTTGGTTTGTTTGCTGGCTTGCTTGCTCGACGACCTGCCGGCGGAAGCGAGCTGGCGCTTCGAGGTCGATGGCACGTACACCACGATGCTTTGACCGCGAGCGAACGTGGCCCGCGCCTGGGTGCGATTCCATTGCGCAACTTGTTCGGCCGAGACCTTGTAGCGGCGAGCGATGCTGGCGACCGTGTCTCGCTTGCCTGCCTTGATGACGGTGCGCCGCAGCGGTGGCACATCCGGGGCCAGGGCCATCATGGCGTTGTCGGCCAGGCGCTCGGAGACGTCCTGTTCGCGGTGCTCTGAGCGAGGCACCAGCAGGGTCGAGCCGGCTTTGACGAGCATCTTGGGCGGGATGTGGTTGACCTCGCGAAGCGAGGCTTCGCTCATGCCCACCGACTTGGCGGCGTCGGCCGGTCGCATGGTGCGTGGCACCTGCCAGGCGGTCCAGGTGGCCAAAGGCCCTTTGTGACGCGACAGGTTGTGAACGAACAAGTTGGCGTTGTCGTAGGGCAGCAGCAACTGTGGCGTGCCAGCGGCCAGGATGACGGGCTTGTTCTGTGAAGGGTTCAGGGCCTTGAACTCGTCGGCAGAAAGGCCGGCCAGCCTGGTGGCGAGCGCCACGTCCATGTCGCGCTGGATGGGCACGCTCACGAAGTAAGGGTGGTTCTCGATCGGCGGCAAGGCCAGGCCGAAGCGCTCGGGTTGCATCACGATGTTGCGCACGGCGTGCAGCTTGGGCACGTAGTGGCGCGTCTCGGCCGGCATGTTCAGGCTGAGGTAGTCGGTTGGCAGGCCCTGGCGCTGGTTGCGCTGGATGGCTTTTTGCACATTGCCTTCGCCCCAGTTGTAGGCAGCCAGGGCGAGGTGCCAGTCGCCGAACATGCGGTGCAGGCGCTGCAGGTAGTCGAGCGCGGCGCGGGTCGAGGCCAGCACGTCGCGGCGGTCGTCGCGAAAGAGGTTCTGCTTGAGCTCGAAGTCCTTGCCGGTGGCGGGCATGAACTGCCACATGCCTGAAGCACGAGCCGATGACATGGCCTGAGGATTGAAAGCGCTTTCGATGAAGGGCAGCAGCGCCAGCTCGGTGGGCATCTTGCGGCGGTTGATTTCCTCGACCACGTGGTAGAGGTAACGGCTGCCGCGCGAGGTCATGCGCTGCACGTAATCAGGTCGGCTGGTGTACCAGCGCTCGTGGTCGGCAACCAGCGATGTCTCCAGCGTGGGCAGGGCGTAGCCGCGGCGGATGCGGCCCCACAGGTCTTGCGTGGCGCTGGCATCGTCGAGGTTGACCGTGGCATCCGGCTCGAGCGGATCGGTTGGCTTGCCGATGGCCTCCAGGCTGTCCGGGCGCGGCTCGGGGCTGTCGCTGCGCAAGGCGCCTGGACCCAGGTCGACCCTCAGGCCCGAAGTAGGGTCTTGGCGGGTGCCGGCTGCGACACGCTGGTCACCCCAGGTCGACAGGGCCGAGGTCGCCTGGCGTTGGCGGCTCAGCTCTTCGGATTGACGCGTCGAGGCGTCGTTGTACAGCGTTCCGCAAGCCGAGAGCAGCAAGGTGGCGATGGCGGCAAACGGCAGGGTGAGGGCTCTTGAGAGACTCATCGGGAAGGTCTTGGCAGACATCGTCAGAACTGGTTTTTCCATTGGCGCAGGGCGACGAAGACGGACCGCGGGTCGGCATCCTGGGCGCCGTGTGCGAGGGCACTGGCCACCACGTCGGATTGGGTGCAGCGCAGGAACGGGTTGATGAGCCGCTCGGTGCGCAAGGTGCTGGGCAGCGTGGGCAACTGCTGGGCCCTGAGGGCTTCGCAATGTGCCTGGTGCCGACCCATGTCGGGGTTGCGGGGTTCGACCGCCTGCGCAAATCGCAGGTTCGAGAGGGTGTATTCGTGGGTCGCGCAGATGCGCGTGTCGTCCGGCAGCGTGGCCAGGCGCATCAGGCTATCGTACAGCTGATCCAGGGTGCCATCGAAGATGCGGCCGCACCCGGCCGAAAAAAGCGTGTCGCCGCAGAACAGATGGGGGTGATGAGGCGCTTGGCCTGTGCCCTGGGGCAGCAGGTAGGCAATGTGCTCTCGTGTGTGTCCCGGGGTGTCCAGCACGGAGAACTCGAGTGCGCCCCATTGCACGCGATCACCTTCAGCCACAACGTGCGTCAGGCCCTGGATGCGCTCGTCTGCCGGTCCGTGGATGGGGATGCCGCTGTCACGCCACGCGGGCAACCCACCGATGTGATCGTGGTGGTGGTGGGTCACTAGAATGGCGGTCAGCTCCAGTCCGAGCGCCTCCAAAGCCTGATTCACGGGCGCGGCGTCGCCTGGATCCACCACGAGGGCTTGATGGCCGTCGTGAAGCATCCAGATGTAGTTGTCGGTGAAGGCGGGCAGGGCAATCAGTTTCATGACCAAAGTCGACCCGATTATAGATTTGCACCCCTGGCTGGCTTTGGCGCCAGGTCAGTCCCTGCTCGAATGGGAGCAGCAGCAGATGGATCGGCTGGTGGCCGATGTGTTCGGCTTTCACGCGCTGCAGCTGGGCCTGCCCGAGCTCGATGCCTTGCGTGCCAACCGCATGCAGCATCGGTGGCTGGCGGTGGACGCGGCCTATCAGCGCTGGTCGCCCCCTGCTGACCTGGCTCCCCTGGTGCACGAGCCAGTGCAGGCCGAGACGGGTTTGCTCACCGGCGCCCCGCTGAGCTTGCGGTGCGATTTCGAGGCTTTGCCTTTTCCTTCGTCGAGCCTGGACCTGGTGGTGCTGCCGCACGCACTCGAGTTGGCTCGCGACCCACACCACACGCTGCGAGAGGTCGAGCGGGTGCTGGTGCCCGAGGGCAGGGTGGTGATTGCCGGCTTCAACCCGGCCAGCCTTTGGGGGCTCTGGCAGCGGATGGGGCGTTGGGGCGCGGCATCTGCGCCTGTGTTGCCCCAAGGCGAGTTCATTGCTTACTGGCGCCTTCGCGACTGGCTGCGTCTGCTGGACCTGGAAGTCGAGGCGGGTTGCTTTGGCTGTTACCGACCCATGTTGCGTCAGCAGCGCAGCTGGGATCGCCTGGCCTGGATGGAAAATGCCGGCGACCGCTGGTGGCCGGTGCTGGGCGCTGTCTATTTTGTGGTGGCCGTCAAGCGCGCACGTGGCATGCACCTGGTGGGCAAGGTGCGTCGCACCCGCATGAGCCCTGCGGCGGCCCCTGCTGTCGTGGCCCAGCGCAACCAGCGCAACGAAACCTGATCAACAAACCGCGTGACTGCAAACAAGCGAGATTCGATGAGCGAGAACAACAACCCGGCGGTGGTCGTCTACACCGACGGGGCCTGCAAGGGCAACCCTGGCCGAGGTGGTTGGGGCGTCTGGATGGTCAGTGGTCAGCATCAGAGAGAGATGTGGGGCGGCGAGCGTCTGACCACCAACAATCGCATGGAGCTGACCGCCGTCATCCAGGCCCTGACCGCGCTCAAGAAGCGCTGCAAGGTCGATGTCTACACAGACAGCGAATACGTCCGCAAGGGGATCACGGAGTGGATCACCGGCTGGAAACGCCGTGGATGGAAGACCGCAGACAACAAACCCGTCAAGAACGCCGAGTTGTGGGTGGAGCTTGAAACCCAGACCCACCGGCACGACGTGGCCTGGCATTGGGTCAAGGGGCACGCGGGTGACCCGGGCAACGAAAAGGCCGATGCGCTGGCCAACCGGGGTGCAGCCGAGGCCTGAGGCCAGGGCCTGGTTTCGGGCCTCAGAGGATGAGGACCATGGTCAGCTTGTCGTGGTAGCGGACTTGGCCAGGCCCCTCGACCAGCTTGATGGCATGCGGCAGCACGCCGCAGCCTTGAAAACCCACTCGCTCGTAGAGCCGGATGGCTGAGTTGCTGGACGTGCTCACGCGCAAGGTGATCTGCTCCAGGCCGATGGCCTGTCTGGCTTCGGCGATGGCTGCCTGCACAAGCCGGATGCCGATGCCGCGCCCAGTGTGGCTCGGGTGCACCATCATGCTGTTGAACTCGGCGCTGTGGCGCAGCTTGGCCTGGGTTTGTCGCTCCAGGCCGATCATGCCGATCAGCTCTCTGCCGTCCCAGGCTCCCAGCAAGAAGGTGCCGCCCAGCGTTTCACCCATGCCGAGCCGCCACAGGTAACTTTCCGGTGGGCGGGACTGCTCGCTGTCGATGTCGGCGTCGAAAGCATCGGGGTGCAGGCGCAAAGCCTCGTCCCTCAAGCGCTTGTAGGCACCGAGGTCGGCTGCGGTGATGCGGGCGACGCGCACCTGGGCGTCAGCGTCGCTCATCCGCAGCCTCCAGTGTCTCCAGGGTGTTCATGTTCTCGAAGTCGCATGCTGGCGTAAAGGATACCGTCACCCAGCGCTGAGAGCGAATCCATTGACCCACTTTGCGTTCACCCTTCACGAAGGCCGCAGCCAGGTCAGGGGTCACCCTCTTGTGGATGAGCGCGCAGGTCCAGTGCGGTCTTTCTTCCAGCGCACCTTCTCTGGGTTCCTCTGTGACAGGGACCGCGATGTCGGCGCCAGCATGGCGGGCGGCAGCCAGCAGGCGTTCAACCAGGTGATCGGGCAGCTTCGGGGTGTCGCAGGCGGCCAGTTGCAGCCAATCGCTTGGGCATTGCCGCAGGGCAGTCAAGATGCCAGCCAGGGGACCGCTGCGGGGGGGCAACTCTGGTGAATCAGGATGGACGCCAGCGTTGCCTGGGCCGCTTGCACTCGGCCCGGGAGACTGGTCGCTGGCTTGGCAGGCGCGATGAAGCAGCTGAGCGTAGCTGGCGTGGTTGCGATTGGCGCCAACCCCCAGGTGGTCTGCCTGTTTCTGCAAGGCCTCGAGCACCCATTGAGCCAGCGGTTGCCCCCGCCAAGGCTGCAGCCCTTTGTCTACACCGCCCATGCGCAGGCCTTCCCCACCCGCCAACACCCACGCGGTCACCTGGACCTTGGGCTCGTGCGCGGCGGCATCCGCGCTGGGAGAGGGCAAAGGCTCAGCCACCGATGTAGCTCATTTCCACCCGGTCCCCGAGCCCTGCGGAGGTGCTGGACTGCCGCAGTTCGGAGTAGCGGTCATCGCGGGCTTGCCACAAGGCGGCCATGCGACGCCTGAGTTCATCGTCGCTGATTTGTGGGTCACGCAGCAGGTCGCGCAAGTCGTGGCCACGTGTGCCGAACAGGCACGTGTAGAGGCGCCCATCGGTGGACAAGCGCAGTCGGGTGCAGTCACCGCAGAAGGCCTGCGTGACGCTGGAAATGAAGCCGACGCCACCTGCGCCGTCGGCATAAAGCCATCGCTCGGCGGTGTCGGCGGCATGGACCGGGCTGGCTGGCAAAAGTGGCCACTGATCTGCGATGCGTTGACGCACCTCGCTGGAGGGCACCACTTGATCAAGTTGCCATCGGTTGGTCTTGCCCACGTCCATGTATTCGATGAAGCGAAGCTCGACCCCCGTGCCCCGGAAGTGGTGGGCCAGTGGCAGGATCTGGTCGTCGTTGGCGCCCCGTTGCACCACCATGTTGACCTTGATGGGGCCCAGTCCCGCGTGCTGGGCTGCCTCGATGCCGGCCAGCACATCGTCCACGTGCAGACCGCTGTCGCTCATGCGTGCGAAAACAGCTTGGTCCAATCCATCGAGGCTGATGGTCACGCGTTTCAGGCCGGCGTCTTTCAGGGGCTGTGCCTGCCGGGTGAGCAAAACGCCATTGGTGGTCAGTGCGATTTCGGGCGCGACCCCTTGGGGCGTTTTCAAGGCAGTGAGCTGGCGCACGAGCGTCGGCAGGTCCTTGCGCAGCAGGGGCTCGCCTCCCGTCAGTCGCAGTTTGCGGACCCCCAGTGCCGTGGCGGCGCGGGCCGCGCGAGTGATCTCTTCGAAGCTCAGCAGGTCTTCGTGGGGCAGGAAACGGTGTTGCGTGCCGAAGGTGGCGCGCGGCATGCAATACGGGCAGCGGAAGTTGCACCGGTCGGTGACCGAGATGCGAAGGTCCTGCAATGCGCGCTGCCTCTGGTCTCGCAGGGTGGCGGGCAACTCGTCCAGCGCAGGCGGCATGGCGCGAAGCTGGCTGGGCTTATCTGCTGCGATGGGGATGATGGCTGCCCGCTGGGCGGCATCTGGCTTCATGGCGCCATTGTGCCGCCAATGGCGGGCTCCCATCGAGCCTGGGGGCTACTGCAGGGTCAGTTGTTGGTGCCAGCGGCAGGGTTTGCCTGGGCTGAAACCGACGGGGCTCGGCGGGCACCGTTGTAGCGTTGCTGCCAGTAGGCCTGACGCATGTCTTCGACGCGAACGTGACCACCGGCGCGGGGCGAGTGGATGAACTTGTTGTCGCCGATGTAGATGCCGACGTGGGAGAAGGTTTGGCGCAAAGTGTTGAAGAACACCAGGTCACCTGGCTTGAGTTCGGCCTGTTGCTGGACCGGGATCAATTGGGGCGAACGGGCTTGCTCCGACGCGCGACGCGGCAGGATGAGGCCGACGCTGTTTTCGAACACATGGCGGGTGAAGCCGCTGCAGTCGAAACCTGTTTCTTCGGAGTTGCCCCCTCGACGGTAGGGCACGCCCAGGAAGTTCATCGCCGACAGCACCAGTTCGGAGGCCAGGTCGGTCGCGGTGTCGCGAACCTGCTGTGCCAGTTCGGCGACCGGCCGTGTGGAGGGGATCAGGCCTTTGTCTGAGAGAAACCTTGCCACCGGGTCTTCGCTGGACGTGGCGGCGGAAGCGCTCACGGCAGGCGGCACGCTGGCTTGCTGCGCCAGCGCGGTATGTGGCAGGAGATGGCAACTCAGCAGCAAGGCGCCAGCGAGGACGGCCCGGGGGGCTTTCAGCAGGCGGCTGGATTGCGATCCTTGCCCGGCAGGGAAGTCGGTGGCTTGGGGCCGCCGGCTGGCGTGTCGGGTCGTCAAAGGCATGGGTCGCAAGGGTAGGCGGCACAAGCCGCCCCGTCAACCTCGGTATCTAATGGATTACGTGAGGTTAACACCCTTTCTTCGGGCTATTGCGCAGGCCATCGGCTGCGGCGCCGTGCCCTTGGCAGGTCTGTCAAACCAGTTCGAGGTTGACAGTGATGTTGCCCCGGGTGGCGTTCGAGTAAGGGCAGACCTGGTGGGCGGCTTCGACGAGCGCCTGGGCGGCGTCTCGGGGCATGCCAGGCAGCGTGATGCGCAGTGTCACGGTGATGCCGAACCCTTGTGGGATGGGGCCGATGCCGACGTCTCCGGAAATCTGTGTGCCGGCGGGCAGGAATTGCTTACTCTGAGCCGCAACAAAACCCATGGCGCCGAGGAAACAGGCGCTGTAGCCAGCGGCGAAAAGTTGTTCCGGGTTGGTGCCTGCGCCGTTGCCGCCCATTTCTTTGGGGCGGGCCAGGGCCACGTCCAGCTTGCCGTCGTCGCTGGTCGCGCGACCGTCTCTGCCACCGGTGGCGGTGGCGTGGGCTGTGTAGACGATTTGGGTGGGCGATGCCATGGTGGGGTCCTCTTTAAAAGATTGTGCGCAATCGATTTTCGAATTTTGCGCCTGGGCTGATGAAAAGGCCGAATCGACCGCCAAAGACCTCAGTTGGATCGAGGTTGTCCTTGCAGGCGCTGACGCAGGTCGTGCAGGCGCTGGCGAAGCTCGACCACGGCATCCAGCTCGCCCCCCACCTGGCACATCACAGAGGCGGGGATGCTGCTGGCGGCCAGTTTGAGCTGGCTGCCAGCGTCGGTCAGGCGGATGCGCACGCGTCGCTCATCCGTGTGGTCGCGTTGACGGGAGACCAAGCCTGAGCCTTCGAGGCGCTTGAGCAGCGGGGTCAGGGTGCCCGAGTCCAGTTGCAACAGTTCCCCGAGTTCATGCACCGCGCGGTCGTCGCGCTCCCAGAGCACGAGCATCACCAGGTACTGGGGATAGGTCAGGCCCAGCGGCGCCAGCAGCGGCTTGTACAGCTTGGTCATGGCCAGTGAACTGGCGTACAGGGCGAAGCACAGTTGCTGGTCGAGCCTGAGCAACTGGTCCGGGCCTGGTGACGAGGGCGCGTGGTTGGGGTTGGACATGGCGTCATGTTAGGCGCATGGCGCCGGAGCAGGTGCTTGATGCGGAGCAAGGCCTTGATTCTGGCTGGCTCCTAAGCTTGGCCCGTGAACAAATGCGCACTGAGTGCGAGCAGGAGCATCGATGTCGGCCATCCTCCGTCCCGAGTCAGTCCCGGTTGATCCGGGTGTCATCCACCTTGGTGAGCTCAAAGCCAGGCTGGAAGAACGAGCCCTTGAGTTGTCTGCCCAGGACGTGGCCTTGCGCGAGCGCCTGGCCAGCGAGCAGGCTGTGACGGCCAACACGTTTGTCGCTGGCACCGAAGCTGCCTGCGCGACAGAGGCCGATGACGAGGTGATCGCGATGCTGCACCATGAGCAGGAGGAGCTGAGGGCCATCCAGGGGGCGCTGGCGCGGATGGCAGAGGGCAGCTATGGCTTGTGCCTTGAATGCGGCGAGCCCATCGGGGCTTTGCGATTGAGCGTGTTGCCCGAAGCTGCCCTGTGCGTGGGCTGTCAGGCCATGGCTGAGCACCGAGCGGCGCACCAGGCTGTGCGTTGAGCTTGGCCGCAGTTCACGACCCGAGTTGCTCGATTGCTTCGGTGAGTTCCAGCCACCGGGATTCGAGCGCCTCGATTTCGTCGCCCAGGGCCTTGAGGCGTTTGCCCAGTTCGGCCCGCTCGGCTCCGTTCAGGGCGGCTTGGCCGAGCTGGGCCGTGATCTGCTCCGACTCGGCCTGAGCGGCCGCCAGTCGGGTGTCGATGCGCTTGATCTCTGCCTTGAGGGGTTTGGCCTGCTCGGTGGCGCGCTGACGGGCCTGGGCGTTGGCTTTGCGGTCTTCCTTGCGGTTGCCAGCCGATGCGTCTGTTGCAGGCGCTTGGGCGGGTGATGGTGCGGGTGTGGGGGCTTCGCTAGCCCCTCGCTGATCTCGTGCGGCGCGCGCCGCAGCCGCCACCGCGCGGGACTGATCCTGCAGCCACTTCTGGTAGTCGTCGAGGTCGCCGTCAAAGGTGCTGACGCCGCCGCGCGTGACCAGCCAGAACTCGTCGCAGACCTCGCGAAGCAAGGCGCGGTCGTGGCTGACCAGCATGACGGTGCCTTCGAACTCGTTGAGCGCGATGCTCAGCGCCTCCCGGGTGGTGAGGTCGAGGTGGTTGGTGGGCTCGTCCAGCAGCAGCAGGTTGGGGCGTTGCCACACGACCAGGGCCAGCACCAGGCGGGCCTTTTCGCCACCGCTGAACTGGCCGACGGGTTGCGAGACCATGTCGCCAGTGAAGCGGAAGCGCCCCAGGAAATCGCGCAGTTCCTGCTCGCGTGCCTGCGGGCCCACCTCCCTGGCCAGGCGGATCATGTGCGCCAGCGGGCCTTCGTCGGTGCGCAGCACGTCGAGCTCCTGCTGCGCGAAGTAGCCGATGCTCAGGCCTTTGCCTTCGGTGACGTCGCCGGCGATGGCGGGCAGCATGTGCGCCAGGGTCTTGACGAGGGTGGATTTGCCCTGGCCGTTGGCGCCCAGGATGCCGATGCGCTGGCCCGGCAGCACCGAGCGGTTGACGCCACGCACGATGGTGATCGGCTCGGCGTCTTCGCTGGCGGGCTGGTAGCCGCATTGCAGCTCCTGCATGACCAGCATGGGGTTGGGCAGGCTGGCGGGTTCGGGGAAGCTGAACTCGAAATCGCTGGCGGTGAGCACGGGCGCGAGTTTTTCCATGCGCTCAAGCGCCTTGACGCGGCTTTGCGCCTGACGGGCTTTGCTGGCCTTGGCCTTGAATCGGTCGATGAACTTTTGCAGGTGGGCGATGCGTTCTTGCTGCTTGCCGTACGCGGCTTGCTGCTGGCTCAGGCGCTCGGCGCGCATGGCTTCGAACGCCGTGTAGCCACCGGTGTAGCGGGTCAGCTTGCCTTCGTCGAGGTGCAGGGTGACGCGGGTGATGGCGTCGAGGAACTCGCGGTCGTGGCTGATGATGATCAGCGTGCCTTCGTAGCGTTGCAGCCAGCTTTCCAGCCAGACCAGGGCATCGAGGTCCAAGTGGTTGGTGGGCTCGTCGAGCAGCAGCAGTTGAGCCGGGCACATCAGGGCGCGGGCGAGCTGCAGGCGCATGCGCCAGCCGCCCGAGAAGCTGTTGACGGGCGCCGTGGTTTGCTCGAGCTGAAAGCCCAGGCCGAGCAGCAAAGCTTGAGCGCGGGCGTGGGCATCGAAGTCGCCGGCATCGGCCAGTGCCATGTACGCCTCGGCGATGGCGTTGCCGTCGTCCGCGGCCTCGGCTTGCGCCAGGGCCTGGCGGGCGGCCATCAATCGGGTGTCGCCTTGCAGCACGAACTCGGTGGCGGGCTCGTCGGTCTCGGGCATGTTCTGCGCGACCTCGGCCATGCCACCAGGTTGCAGCCAGCTGGGCGGGATCTCGACATCGCCGGCATCGGCCTGCAGGCGGCCGGCCAAAAGCGAAAACAGCGAAGATTTGCCTGCGCCGTTGCGGCCGATCAGGCCGACCTTTTCGCCAGGGTGCAAGGTGGCACTGGCGCCGGCGAGCACGGGCTTCGTGCCCCGCAACAGGGAAACGTTCTTGAGGTTGATCATGGGGGGGCTCAGGCCAGGTGCTTGCCGGGGGTGTCAGCCAGCAGCAGCGCGTCGCGGGTGACCAGCAGCAGTTGATCGTCGCCCGCGGAAGTGGGCAACCAGGTCACTGCAAGGTCGGGAAAGGCGCGCTCGAAGTTCGCTCGCTCGTTGCCGATCTCCAGCACCAGCACGGCGTCTTCGCTCATGAAGCGGTCGGGCTCGGTGCGCAGTGCGGTGAACAGGGCGCGCGTGAAGTCCATGCCGTCGGTGCCGGAAGCCAGGGCCAGCTCGGGTTCGGCGCGGTACTCGGGGGGCAACTTGCCCATCGAGTCGGCGTTGACGTAGGGCGGGTTGCAGAGGATCAGGTCGTAGGGGCCGTTGACCTGGTTCAGTCCATCGCTTTGCAGCAGGGTGATGCGGTCTTGCAGGCCGTGCCGATCGACGTTGATGCGGGCCACGGCCAATGCGTCTGGGCTGATGTCGGCACCATCGACGGTGACGTCGGGGTAGGCCATGGCGGCCAGCACGGCCAGGCTGCCGTTGCCAGTGCACAGGTCCAGCACGCGATGGGTGCGGTCGCTCAGCCAGTCATCGATGCTGCCGTCGGCGAGCACCTCGGCGATGAAGGAGCGCGGCACGATGGCGCGTTCATCGACGTAGAAGGGCACGCCTTGCAGCCAGGCTTGCTTTGTGAGGTACGCGGCGGGCTTGCGGGTGGCGATGCGTTCGTCGATCAACGTTTGTGCTTGCGACTGCTCGTCGGGGCTCACGGCGCGCTGCTCGTGTTCATCGAGCGCGTCGATGGGCAGCCTCAGGCGCCACATCACCAGCCAGGCGGCCTCGTCGAAAGCGTTGGTGGTGCCGTGGCCGTAGCCCACCTGCGCGGCGTCCAGGCGCGCTGCGGCTTGTTCGATCAATTCGACGAGGGTCACGCCAGCAGCCTTTCCAGGGTGCCGAGGTAGATGTCTTTCAGTGGCTCTATGTCGGCGACGCGCACGTGCTCGTCGATTTTGTGGATGCTGGCGTTGACGGGCCCGAACTCGACGACCTGCGGGCAGATCTGGGCGATGAAACGACCGTCGGACGTGCCGCCGGTGGTGGACAGCTCGGTGGTGACGCCGGTGACCTGCGCGATGGCGGCCGAAATGGCGTCAACGAGAGGGCCCTTGCGGGTGAGAAAGGGCCTGCCGCCCAGGGTCCAGTCGATGTGGAAATCGAGGTCGTGCTGGCGAAGCACGCCTTCGAGGCGCTGCTGCAGCGACTCGGGCGTGGACTCGGTCGAGAAGCGGAAGTTGAAGTCGACCACCACGTCACCCGGGATGACGTTGTTGGCGCCTGTGCCCGCATGGACGTTGGAGCACTGCCAGGTGGTGGGCGGGAAGTGGTCGTTGCCCTGGTCCCAAACGATGGTGACCAACTCGGCCAGGGCGGGTGCGAGCAGGTGGATCGGGTTTTTGGCCAGGTGCGGGTAGGCGATGTGGCCCTGCACACCCTTGACGCGCAGCTTGCCCGAGAGCGAGCCGCGGCGGCCGTTCTTGATCATATCGCCCACCTGCTTGACCGAGGTCGGCTCACCGACGATGCAAGCGTCCAGGCGCTGGCCCTGCTGCTGCAGCCATTCGCAGACCTTGACCGTGCCGTCCACAGACGGGCCTTCTTCGTCACTGGTGATGAGGAAAGCGAGGCTGCCAGCGTGTTCGGGGTGGCGGGCCACGAAGGCCTCGGTGGCCACGACCATGGCGGCCAGCGAGGTCTTCATGTCGGCGGCGCCACGGCCGTAGAGCAGGCCGTCGCGGTGCGTGGGCACGAAGGGCGGCGAGGTCCATTGATCGAGCGGGCCCGTGGGCACGACGTCGGTGTGGCCGGCAAAGGCCAGCACCGGTGCGGCGGCGTCACGGCCGTGTTTGATCGCCCACAAATTGGTCACCGGCGCGTTGGCCGGGCCAAAGACCAGGGTGTGGCACTCGAAACCCAGGGGCCTCAGGCGCTCGACCATCAATTGCTGGCAGTCGAGGTCTTCGGGGGTGACGGAAGGACGGGCGATCAGCGCCTCGGTCAAGCGCAGGGTGTCGGTCATGTTGCGTGGTGCAGGCGCCTGGGGCGCCTCAGTGTCGGATGCCGCCGAAGTTGGAGGCGGGGTCTTCGGCGTGCACGTCCAGGGTGATTTCGGTGAACGAGGGGCCGTGCTCTTCTTCGACTGGCTTGGCGATCAGCTTGGACTGGGTGGCCGTGCTGTTTTGCAGGCGCCACATCAGGTTGGTCGGCGAGTCGGAGTTGATGAGGCCTTCGTCGCGGCTGACGATGCCTTCGTTGATCAGTCGGGCGATGTCCTGCTCGTAGGTCTGCGAGCCTTCTGCCATGGACTTCTCCATCGCTTCCTTCACGCCGTTGAAGTCGCCGCGGTCGATCATCTCGGAGACCAGCGTGGTGTTGAGCAGCACCTCGACTGCGGGCACGCGGCCGCCAGCGCTGGGGCCGGCTTCGGCTTTGAGCAGGCGCTGAGAGATGATGGCTTTGAGGCCCGAAGCCAGGTCGGAGAGCAAGGCTGGCCGGGCTTCCGGGGTGTAGAACGACAGGATCCGGCCGAGCGCGTGGTAGCTGTTGTTGGCATGCAGGGTCGAAAGCACCAGGTGGCCAGACAGCGCATACGAGATGGCGGCTGTCATGGTCTCCCGGTCGCGGATTTCACCGATCAGGATGCAGTCCGGGGCTTGGCGCAAGGCGTTCTTCAAGCCGACTTGAAGCGATTGGGTGTCGCGGCCGACTTCGCGCTGGTTGACGATGGACTTCTTGTTGGAGAACAGGAACTCGAGCGGGTCTTCGATGGTGAGGATGTGGCCGGTCATGCGCTGGTTGCGATGCTCCAGCATCGAGGCCAGCGTGGTGCTCTTGCCCGTGCCGGTGGCCCCTGCCAGGATGATCAGGCCGCGTTTTTGCAGCACCAGCTCGCTGAGGATGGGCGGCACGTTGAGCGTGTCCAGCGCCGGGATGTCGGAGGGGATGTAGCGAAACACCGCTGCAACCGAGCCGCGCTGCTTGAACGCGCTCAGGCGGAAGATGGCCACTCCAGGGATGGTGATGCCCATGTTGAGCTCGCCGGTCTCGTCGAGCTCTTCCATCTGTGTGGGAGAGATCATCTCGGCCAGCAGTTGGCGGGGCTGAGAGGGTGTGAGGACCTGATCGGTCAGCTGCATGATCTGACCGTTGATCTTGATGAGGATCGGCGTCTTGGCCGACAGGAAGACGTCGGACGCCTTCTTCTCGGCCATCAGTCGCAGCACGCGTTCGAGGTTGCCTCCACTCATCGATCTCTCCTCAGCTGTTTTTGCAAGGGGTGTTCAGACAAGAAGGGCCTGCAAGGATGTGGGTTCCTGTCAGGCCCTGATTCATCGCATCAAGCGCCACGCAGCAGGTCGTTGATGCTGGTCTTCGAGCGCGTCTGGGCGTCCACGCGCTTGACGATCACGGCGCAGTACAGCGAGTACTTGCCGTCGGCCGAAGGCAGGTTGCCCGACACCACCACCGAGCCGGCGGGGATGCGGCCATAGCTGACTTCGCCCGTGGCGCGGTCGTAGATCTTGGTCGACTGGCCGATGTACACGCCCATCGAGATCACCGAGTTCTCTTCGACGATGACGCCTTCAACCACCTCGGAGCGGGCGCCGATGAAGCAGTTGTCTTCGATGATGGTGGGGTTGGCCTGCAGGGGTTCCAGCACGCCACCGATGCCGACGCCGCCGGACAGGTGAACGTTCTTGCCAATCTGGGCGCAAGATCCGACGGTGGCCCAGGTGTCGACCATCGTGCCTTCATCGACGTAAGCGCCGATGTTCACATAGGACGGCATCAGGATGACGTTTTTGGCCTGGAAGGAGCCGCGGCGGGCGACAGCCGGGGGCACCACGCGAACGCCGGTGGCCTTGAGTTGCTCGGCCGACATGCCGGCGTACTTGGTGGGCACCTTGTCGTAGAACTGCAGGGCGCCGTCGCCCATGGGCACGTTGTCGTTGAGGCGGAAGCTCAGCAGCACGGCCTTCTTGACCCATTGGTGGGTTTCCCAGGCGCCGTTGATTTTCTCGGCCACGCGCAGCTTGCCCGTGTCCAGGGCGTCGATGATGTGGTTGACGGCGTCACGAACTTCGGCGGGGGCGCTGGCAGCGGACAGCTCGGCGCGGTTTTCCCAGGCCTGGTCGATGGTGTTTTGCAGGGCTTGGCTCATGTTGGGGCTTTCTATCGAAGAGCGTATCGGAGGGGGTTGTCCGCGAGCGGCTGGGGGCTGCTCGGGGGGAGATGAGGGGTTCGTGCGGCCTCTTGCGATCAGCGCGGGAAGGCGCGGATGAAGGCGCGGATGCGTTCGGCGGCCTCCACGCATTCGTCGACACCGGCCACCAGCGCCATGCGCACCCGACCGCGACCGGGGTTGAGCCCATGGGCTTCGCGGGCGAGGTAACTGCCGGGCAGCACCGCCACATTGTATTGAGCCAGCAGCTCGCGCGTGAAAACCTCGTCGCTGCCGCCACAGACGTGCGCGGGCACCTCCGCCCAGAGGTAGAAGCCAGCGTCGGGCAGGGCCACGTTCATGACCTCGGCCAGCAGGGGTGTGACGCGCTCGAACTTCTGGCGGTAAAGGGCGCGGTTTTCGACAACGTGCTCCTCGTCGTTCCAGGCAGCGATGCTGGCCTTCTGCACGGAGGGGCTCATGGCGCTGCCGTGGTAGGTGCGGTAGAGCAGGAAGGCTTTCATCAGGGCGGCATCACCCATGACGAAACCGGAGCGCAAGCCGGGCACGTTGGAGCGCTTGGACAAGCTGGTCAGCGCGATCAGGTTCCTGAAATCGACACGACCCAGTTGCGCGGCGGCCTCGAGCCCACCCAAGGGGGCGGCGCCTGCGCCTTCGCGGAAGTAGATTTCCGAGTAGCACTCGTCCGAGGCGATGACAAAGCCGAAGCGGTCACTCAGCGCGAAGAGCTTGCGCCATTCATCCAGCGGCATGACGGCGCCCGTCGGGTTGCCGGGCGAGCACACGTAAAGCAGTTGCGTCGTGGCCCAGGTCGACTCGGGGATGCTGCCCCAGTCGGCGGCGAAGTTGCGCGCCGGGTCGGAGTTGGCAAAGACCACGCGTGCCCCCGCCAGCAGGGCCGCGCCCTCGTAGATTTGGTAGAAGGGGTTGGGGCAGACCACGGCTGGGCCGCCAGCCTCGCGGTGCTGGGTTGGGTCGATGACGGCCTGAGCCAGGGCAAACAGCGCCTCGCGCGAGCCATTGACGGGCAGGATCTGCGTGGCTGCATCGAGCTTGAGGCCGTAACGGCGTTGCACCCAGGCGGCGCAGGCTTCGCGCAGGGCGGGCTCACCGGCGGTGGCGGGGTAGGCGGCCAGGCCGTCCAGCGCGTCGGTCAAGGCCTGCTTGATGAAGGCAGGTGTGGGGTGCTTGGGCTCGCCGATGCCCAGGCTGATGGCGCGCAGGGCAGGGTTCGGGGTCACGCCGGCGGTCAGGCCGCGCAGGCGTTCGAAGGGGTAGGGCTGAAGACGCTGCAGCAGGGGGTTCATGCGCGGCATTATCCCAGGGCTGGCATGGCCCTGATGCGACATGGCCACGGGGTCTGTGCGCAGGCGAGCAGATCCGTGCGGTGCTGCCCGGCGTCAGCGGGGGTCGCTGGGCGACACCAGGCTGCGGTTGCGCCCGGCCGTCTTGGCCTGGTAGAGCGCGTGGTCGGCTCGCTCCAGGGTGCGGTGGACCGGTGCGGCCACGTCGTGCTGGGCGATCCCTGCCGAGAATGCGACCCTCAGGCCAGGCACGCGAGACGAGATGCTGCAGTGCTGCAGTGCGGCACGCAAGCGATCCAGTGCAACGAGGGCCTTGGTCGGGCTGGTGTTGGGCAGGATGAAGAGGAACTCTTCGCCGCCCCATCTGCCCACGGTATCCGACTCGCGCAGGGCCAAGGTGGCCGCCGATGCAAAGGCCATCAGCGCTTCGTCGCCCACGCGGTGACCGTGCACGTCGTTGATGCGTTTGAAGTGATCCAGATCCACCAGCACGACGGTGAAGCGCTCGCCATAGCGTTCGTGGCGTTTGGCGCTGTCGACCAGGCGGTCTTGCATGTGGCGACGGTTGTACAGGCCCGTCAGCGCGTCGCGGCTGGCCAGCGTTTGAACCTTCTCCAGCGTGTCGCGAAGCTCGCGGCGTTGCTGAGCCAGGCGGTTGCGCCAGGCCGAGATCTGGTAGGCCGCCAGGATCAGCGGCGGCAGCGTGCCGATCATCAATTCGAAGCGCAGCAGCTCCAGCGTGGGCGGGTAATACACGGGGTCGATGTGCGACAACACACCCATGCACATCGCCAGCAACACCATGGCCAGCACGCCGGCGAAGGCAGCCTGTCGTGGCTGGTGCGTGTACATGCCGAACACCATGACCAGGGCGATCAGCACCAGCACCAGTCCCCGGTCGTGGGGGCCGATGGCGGTGTAGGCGAAAGCGATGGCCAGCAGCGAAAAGCTCTGCTGCGGGATCATCAGGTTCGGGTCTCGCATGGTGCGCGTGCGGCCGGTGCGCACCAGCACGTAGAAGGCCGTGTAGCAGGGGATGGTGGTGAGCAGCAGCAGTTTTGGCGCGAAGTCACGCATCATGCCGACTTCGGCCGCGTAGAAGGCCGCGCTGCAACAGATGGCGTACATCAACGCGCACAGCAGGATGACGCCCGTGCGTGCTCGCGTGGCCCGGTCCGGCCCGAAGATGAGCTTCACCAGTCGCCCCATCGAATCGATGATGGGGTCGTGTTGTGGCATGTTGCTCAGGGTTTCGCTCATGCGTGGCCCCCCGTCAGCGGTGCAAGGCCCACCGCCACGTCGGCTTCGGCCTCTTCATCGGCCACGTGGCTGCGGTTGCGACCTTGGCGTTTGGCCAAGTAGAGCGCCTGGTCTGCCCGCTCGATCAGGTGTTCGAGGCTTTCGCCCTGGCGGGCCTGCGCCAGGCCCACGGAAAACGTGGCGTTCACGCTTGGGTGCCCTGGGAAGGTCAGGCTGCCCATCGACAGCCGCAGCCGCTCCAGTGCGGTGAAGGCTTCGCTGGCCTTGACTTGGGGCAGCATGATGAGGAACTCCTCGCCGCCCCAGCGGGCCACCTTGTCCACCTGCCTGAGCTGGGTCTGGGCCAGGTTGGCGAAGCCGATCAGCACGGCGTCACCGGCCTGGTGGCCGAATCGGTCGTTGATCGATTTGAAGTGATCCAGGTCGACCAGGGCCACGGTCATGGGGTGCCCGTGGCGTTCGACCAGCTTGAGCTCGGTCTCGACCAGGTCAACCATGATGCGGCGATTGAGCAGCCCTGTCAGGCTGTCCTGGGTGGCCATGTGCTGCAAGGTGTTGAGCGCTTGAGACAGCTCCTTGGACTGCAGGCCGATGCGAACTCGGATGTCGGTGACCCACTTGGCCACCAGCGACAGGATCAGCAGCGTCGAGCCGCCGATGACGAAGTGCATCAGGCCGGTGGAGGCCGGGTAGCGAACGGGGTCTGCCCAGGTCAGGGCGATCACGCACATCAGCAACATGCCCACCGAGCTCATGCCCAGCACCACCATCTGCGTGGGGCGAAGCCGGAACATGCACATCACGATGGCTTCGGCCACCAGGATGAGGACGCTGGCTCGGTGTTCGCCCACCTGCAGGTAAGCCATGAAGCACAGTGCGATGCTGATCAAGGCATGCGGCAGGGTGACCACGGGGTCGCTCAGGCGCTGACTCCACCCGCTGCGCACGAGCAGGAACACGATCGACAGGGTCAGGATGCTGCCCCAGGTCAGGTCGCTGGCGATCTGTGGCTGCAGCAGGCCCAGGTGAACCGAGTGCCAGATGATGCCCAGGTTCACGATGTACAGCTGCGTGGACGCGAGGACAAAGAGCACGTGCCTGGCCCGCTGGGGATCGGATCCCAGCAGGGGGCGGGCGACGGCGTTCAACCAAGGAGGCAGGTTCATCGGCTCGGGCGAAGTGTTGCAACGGTTATCGGCGCCGTGGGGGGCACCTTTAACCATGGGAGCCGTCAGGCCGTTGCGCTTGCGCGGCGAAGGGGTGATCTGCTGACGAGCCAGGCTTTCGCGTCAGGCGTCTTGCCGACCGGGGCGCCTGGGCAGGTAACGCTCGTCCGAATAGGTCAGGACCCATTCGGGTTTGAATGCCACGAAGATGGCGATCAACATGCCGGTGCTGAAGCCTTCGCCCCAGGCCACCAGCGTGTAGCCGAGCATCCACTCCAGCGTGCTGAAGACCTCTGGCTTGCGTCCGGCCAGCCAGGCGAGCGCGCCGGTCAGCACCACAGCGGCGATGCTGGCCATGAAGGCGCGCCCCAGGATGAAAACGAAGATGTGGTGCGGCAGCAGGCGCCGCACGGCCAGTCCGATCAGCAGGCCGAGCGTGCCGGGCACCAGCCCCAGCCACGCCAGGTGAGACGCCACCTCACCGAGGGGTGGCAGCTGCCCGTGCCCGAGACAGCCCGCCAGAAAAGCGACGGGCACCAGGCTCCACATGGCCAGTGGCCAGCCAAACATCAGCGTCATCAGGCAGGCCGACGACACGTGCATGGTCATGCCGGACGGCAGCAGGCGGTCGGTGCACCAGAGCAGGGGCAGCAAGACCATGGCACCCAGCCAGGGGTGCACGAGAGGTCCGTGGCGCAGTGGCAGCCACGGGCGAAAGGGCAATGCAGCAGCCAGGATCACTGCACACAGGGCCCAGTCCAGCATGGAGGTGTCAGCCCAGCAGGCCGGTTTCTGCGTTGTGCTGCGGCAGCTCGACCTTGGGGGCCGGTTTCCAGCCCTTCTTGCGGTGCTCGACGACGACGTTGGTGTAGATGCCGCCGCGCACGTACCACTTGGCCGTGATGCGCAGGAATCGCGGGTTGATGGCCTTGACCATGTCCGACAGGATGTCGTTGGTGACCTTCTCGTGGAAGGCGCCCTGGTCGCGGTAGCTCCACATGTACATCTTCAGGCTCTTGAGCTCGATGCACAGCTTGTCGGCGATGCAGTCGATGGTGAAGTGCGCGAAGTCGGGCTGCTTGGTCAGCGGGCAGAAACAGGTGAACTCGGGCACCTGGAACTGGATGACGTAGTCGCGCTCGGGGGCGGGGTTGGGGAAAACGTCGAGGTGGCGCGAGGGTGCCGAAGGCGCGGTGACCGGCTTGGCGCGGGTGCCCACTTCCAACTTGGCCGATTTGCCGGAAGCTTTGGGTTTCTTGGTGGGCTGGGCTGCTCGGGCGGTGGAGGTCTTGGAGGCAGCGGTGTTGGCAGCTTGGGGCGCCAGCTTGGAGTCGGTCTTGGCCATGGTCTTCTGCAACGTGGAATGCGCGTGAATCGTCGAACCCCGGATGTTATCATCCTGAGCTTCGGAAGGCCATGGTTTTCCTGAAATTCATCAGGTAAATCAACGACTTAGATGCGACTGAATTCGATCAAGCTCTCGGGGTTCAAGTCCTTTGCCGAGCCGACCCATTTCCAGCTGCCTGGCCAGCTGGTCGGCGTGGTGGGGCCCAATGGCTGCGGCAAGTCCAACATCATGGACGCCGTGCGCTGGGTGCTGGGCGAGTCCAAGGCGTCCGAGCTGCGTGGCGAATCCATGCAGGACGTCATCTTCAACGGCTCGGGCAACCGCAAGCCGGCCAGCCGCTCCAGCGTCGAGCTCGTCTTCAGCAACGAAGACGGCCGCGCGGGCGGGCAGTGGAACCAGTTCTCCGAGATCGCGGTCAAGCGCGTGCTCACGCGCGACGGCACCTCCAGCTACTTCATCAACAACCAGCCGGTGCGCCGCCGCGACGTGCAGGACGTCTTCCTGGGCACGGGCCTGGGGCCGCGCGCCTACGCCATCATCGGCCAGGGCACCATCAGCCGGATCATCGAGTCCAAGCCCGAAGAGCTGCGCCTGTTCCTCGAAGAAGCCGCGGGCGTCTCCAAATACAAGGAGCGCCGCCGCGAGACCGAGAACCGTCTGAAAGACACGCGCGAGAACCTCACGCGGGTGGAGGACATCCTGCGTGAGCTCAACAGCAACCTCGACAAGCTGGAAAAGCAGGCCGAGGTGGCGTCGCGCTACCATGCGCTGCAGGAGCAGGGCACAACCAAACTGCATCAGCTGTGGTTCCTCAAGCACCGCGATGCGTCGTCTGAAGAAACGCGCATCCACGCTGCCGTGAGCGAGGCAACCAACGCGCTCGAGGCCCGCATGGCCGAGCTGCGTTCGGTTGAGGCCGAGCTGGAGCATGTGCGACAAGACCACTACGCTGCCAGCGACGGCCTGCACGAAGCGCAAGGCGCGCTGGCCGAGGCCAGCCTCGAAGTCAGCCGGCTGGAAGAGCGCATCCGCTACGTGGTGGAAGGTCGCCAGAAGGTCGAGCAGCGCCTGGCCGAGATCAAGGCCCAGAACGAGCAGTGGGCCATGCGTGCGGAGGCGGCGCAGGTCGAGCTCGAAGAGCTGGCCGAGAAGATGGCAGCCTGCGAAGAGCAGGCCGAGATCCTGGCGGCGCAGGCCGAAGAGCTGGTTGGCAACGTGCCATCTTTGGAAGACGCCGTGCGCGCTGCCTCGCAACGCGCAAACGATCAGCGCCAAGTGGCTGGCCAGGTGCAGCAGCAGATCCAGTTGCTGGCCGCCGAGTCCCGAAACCTGGACGAGCAGTCGCGTCAAATCCAGCAGCGCCGCGAGCGCCTGCGCGTGGAGGTACAGGGTCTGGCTGCGCCCGACGAATTGCGCTTGGCCGACCTGCGCCGTCAGCACGAGGTCGGGCAGGAAGAACAAGGCGTCATCGAAGCTCGACTGGGCGAGTTGTCAGAGGCGGTGCCCGCGCTAGACGAGGCCCGCAAGGTTGCGCAGGCCGACAGCCAGCAGCAGTCGGCCCGCCTGGCCGAGCACAGCGCCCGACTGGAAGCCTTGCGCGCCCTTCAGGACAAGGTCCAGACCGAGGGCAAGCTCAAGCCCTGGCTGGCCAAACATGGCCTGGACAGCCTGCAGGGCCTGTGGACGCGCGTGCACATCGAATCGGGTTGGGAAAACGCCCTTGAATCTGCCCTGCGCGAGCGCCTGGCCGCGCTCGAGGTCGGCCGGGTCGAGACAGTGCGCGCCTTCGAGCAGGACGCACCGCCTGCCAAGCTGGCTTTCTACAGCCTGCCCCCAGGCGGCATCCAGAACACCCACCAGACCCTCTCGCGCCTGAGCGAGCTGCTGCGCCTGAACGACCAGGGTTTGAAGGCCCTGATGAACGACTGGCTGGAAGGCGTCTACACCGCCTCCCACCTCGAAGAGGCCCTGGCCAACCGCAGCAAGCTCACGCATGGCGAGGTCATCATGACCCCGGCGGGCCATGCGGTCAGCCAGTTCGCCGTCACCTTCTACGCGCCCGATTCCGAGCAGGCTGGCATGCTGGCCCGCGCCCAGGAAATCGAGAACCTGGAAAAGCAGGTGAGGGCGCAGAGCCTGATCGCCGACGACGCACGTGCAGCCTTGATCCGCGCCGAGGCCGCCTACACCGACGCTTCGCAGCGCCTGGGCACCGTGCGCCGCGAAGCCAGCGAGGTGCAGCAGCGCGTGCACCAGTGGCAGGTGGAGCTGTTGCGCCTGAACCAGCAGGCCGAGCAGGCCAACAGCCGACGTGGCCAGATCGACGAAGAGCTCGCCGAGCTCGACGCGCAGCTCGAAGGGCTTCAGGAGCGCCGCGCCGAAGGCGAGGCCCGTTTCGAAGAGCTCGACATCCACCTGGGTGAAACGCAAGAGAAGCACGCCGAATTCGAAGAGCACGTCATCGACGCCGAACGGAAACTCAACCAGGCCCGAGAGCAGTCGCGTGCGCTTGAACGCCAGGCGCAAGAGGCCACCTTCAGCGTGCGCAGCATGGCGGCGCGCCGGGGTGAGCTGCAGCGCAGCATCGAGACCGCCTCGCAGCAGATCCATGCCAACGAGTCGTCCGTGGGGCAGCTGCTGGAAGAGCAGGCCCGCCTGAACGATGCTTCGGCGCAAGCCGGGTTGGACGAGGCATTGGCTGTGCGCCTGCAGCGCGAAGGCCTGCTCAGCCAGGCCCGCCAGCGCTACGACGACCTGTCCGCCCAGATGCGCCGCTTCGACGAGCAGCGCCTGCAGTTCGAACACAGCCTGCAGCCCCTGCGCGACCAGATCACCAAGCTGCAGCTCGAGCAGCAAGCCGCCTCGCTGGGTGGGGCGCAGTTCATGGAGCAGCTCACCGCCGCTGGCGTCGACCTGGCTGTGCTGGCCGAAATCATCGAACGCGATGGCGTCAAACTCTTTGGCCTGCAGGCCGAGATCGACCGCATCCAGCGCGAGATCAATGCCTTGGGCGCCGTCAACCTGGCTGCGCTCGACGAGCTGACGTCCGCACGCGAACGCAAGGGCTTCCTCGACTCGCAGATGGCAGACCTCATGGACGCCATCGGCACCCTCGAAGATGCGATCCACAAGATCGACCTCGAAACCCGCGATCTGCTGGGCGCCACCTTCAACACCGTCAACGAACACTTCGGGCGCATGTTCCCCAGCCTGTTCGGTGGTGGCAGCGCCAAGCTGGTGATGACGGGCGACGAGATCCTCGACGCGGGTGTGCAAGTCATGGCCCACCCGCCCGGCAAGAAGAACAGCACCATCCACCTGCTCTCGGGTGGCGAGAAGGCGCTGACCGCCATCGCGCTGGTGTTCGCCATCTTCCAGCTCAACCCTGCGCCGTTCTGCCTGCTCGACGAGGTCGACGCGCCGCTGGACGACGCCAACACCGAACGCTACGCCCGCCTGGTCAAGAACATGTCCAGCGGCACCCAGTTCCTCTTCATCTCGCACAACAAGATCGCGATGGAGATGGCCGAACAGCTCGTCGGCGTGACCATGCAGGAGCAAGGCGTCTCTCGCATTGTTGCGGTCGACATGGAAGCCGCGCTCGGCATGGCCCATGCAGCCTGAGGCCCGCCGTCTCGCCCCACAGATTCCCCATGAACCACTCCCTGACCCTTTACCTCGCCATCCTTGGCGGCATCGTTCTGGCGGCCGTCGTGGCCCACGGTGCCTGGACGGCTCGCCGTGCCGCAGCCAACCAGCCTCGTCGGGCCACGCTCGAGCCGGTCGACAGCAGCGTCCAGTCGGGCTTGTCGCTCGACAGCGTGCCCACCGAGCCGATGGTGGACACAGGCGGTCCTGTTTCGCCGGAGTTCGCTCCCAACCCCGCTGTCACAAGCCTGCCGCCAGTTCGCCGAGGTGGGCCTCGCCTCGATGCCCTGGTCGACGCCATCGCCACCCTGACGATCGAGTCCCCGCTCAGCGGTGACCACATCCTGCTGCACCTGCCGCCCACCAGGCGTGCGGGCAGCAAGCCCGTGTTGGTCGAGGCCCTGCGTGCCGATTGCGGCGAGTGGGAGTTGCCCCAGGCAGGCGTGCTCTACACCGAGCTGCAAGGCGGCGTGCTGCTGGCCAACCGCACGGGCAGCCTCAACGAAATCGAGTACTCCGAGTTCGTGCAAAAGCTGCAAGCGATGGCCGATGTGCTGGGCGCAGCCGTGGAGTTCCCTGACATGCTGGACGTCGTGGCGCGCGCGCGCGAGCTCGACGCCTTCGCCGGCGCGCACGATGCGCAACTGGCGATGCGCCTGGCGGCCAAGGGCAGTGCCTGGTCGCTGGGTTACGTGCAGCAGCAGGCAGCGCGGCACGGTTTCGTGCCCGGCGTGCCGCCCGGCCGGTTCGTCCTGCCCGGTTCGGAAGAAGGTGCTCCGCCTGTGCTGACCCTGCAGTTCGACGCCCAGGCCGCTTTCGCGGAAGACGCCGACCAGGCCACGCTGCGCGAGTTGCTGCTGTGCTTCGATGTGCCTCAAACAGCCTCTGATCTTGCGCCGTTCAAAGCCTGGTGCGCCGCTGGTGAGGCCCTTTGCCTGACCATGGACGCGGTCATGCTCGACGACCAGGGGCAGCCTTTCTCGCCGGCAGCCTTCGCGATGATCGAGGGCGAGCTCGACAAGCTGTACGTGGCCTTGGCCGCGCGGGACCTGGCCGCCGGGGCTCCCTCCACCCGCCGCCTGTTCAGCTGATGTCTCAGAACGACCTGTTTGCCCCCACCGAGCCTCGGGATCCGGCGGCATCCAAGCCGCTGCCGGCGGCCACTGAAGCAGCGCGCCTGCGGGCCTTGCTCAATGAGCACGCCCACCGCTACTACGTGCTCGATGAGCCCACCATCCCCGACGCCGAGTACGACCGCCTGTTCCAGTCCCTGCAGGCCATCGAGGCCGAGCACCCCGATTTGCGCACGCCCGATTCGCCCACTCAACGGGTCATTGGCCAGGTGCTGGATGGTTTCGAGCCCGTTCGCCATGCCGTGCCCATGCTCTCGATCCGCACCGAGACCGACACCGAAGCGAGTGGCGCTGAGGCCTTTGATGCCCGTGTTCGACGCGAGCTTGCGCTGGGTGACGAGGCCCCATTGGTGGAATACGCCGCCGAGCTCAAGTTCGACGGGCTCGCCATCAACCTGCGATACGAACATGGCGTGCTGGTTCAGGCCGCCACACGCGGCGACGGTGAAACCGGCGAGAACGTGACCCAGAACATCCGCACCATCGGTCAGATCCCGCTGCGGCTGCAAGGCGTGCAAGCGCCAGTGATCGAGGTGCGCGGTGAGGTGTTCATGCGCCGCGATTCGTTCGAGGCCCTCAACGAACGCCAGCGCGAGCAGGGCGCCAAGACCTTTGTCAACCCGCGCAACGCCGCCGCAGGTGCCGTGCGCCAGCTCGACCCAGCCATCGCCGCCCAAAGGCCTTTGAGCTTTTTTGCCTACGGCCTGGGTGAGGTGCAAGGCTGGGACACGCCTGAGACGCACAGCGGTGTGCTCGACGCGCTGGCCGCTTTTGGCTTGCCTGTGTGCGCAGGGCGCTGTGTCACCGAGGGGGCAGCCGGTTTGGTTGCATTTCACCGTGAGATGGGTGCGCGCCGCGACCAGCTGCCATTCGACATCGATGGCATCGTCTACAAGGTCAACCGCCGCGACCTGCAAGAGCGACTGGGCTTCGTCACACGCGAGCCCCGTTGGGCCGTGGCACACAAGTACCCCGCGCAAGAGCAGCTCACGCAGGTCGAAGGCATCGACATCCAGGTGGGCCGCACCGGCAAGCTCACGCCTGTGGCGCGCCTCAAGCCGGTGTTCGTGGGCGGTGTGACCGTCACCAACGCCACGCTGCACAACCTGTTCGAGTTGCGTCGCAAGCGCGTGCGCGTCGGCGACACCGTGATCGTGCGCCGTGCGGGCGATGTGATCCCCGAAGTCGTCGGCGTGGTGCCAGGCGAGCGGCCTGCCTATGTTCCCAACTTCCGCATGCCCTCGCAATGCCCGGTCTGCGGCAGCACCGTGGTGCGCGAACCGGGTGAGGTCAACCACCGTTGCTCTGGCGGTCTGTTCTGCGCCGCGCAGCGCAAGCAGGCGCTGCTGCACTTCGCCCAGCGCCGCGCCATGGACATCGAAGGCCTGGGTGAAAAGCTGGTCGACCAGTTGGTGGAAGGCGGCATCGTTCGCACGCTGCCTGAGTTGTACAAACTGGGCCTGGCCAAGTTGGCCGGGCTCGACCGCATGGCCGAGAAGAGCGCGCAGAACCTGATCGACGCGCTGGAGCAGAGCAAGCAAAAGGCCACGCTGCCGCGCTTCCTCTTCGGTCTGGGCATCCGCCACGTTGGCGAAACAACCGCCAAGGACCTGGCCCGCCACTTCGGCAAGATGGGTCACAAGGACGACGAGAACAAGGAAGGCATCATGAACGCCAGCTTCGAGCAGTTGCTGGCCGTGCGAGATGTCGGCCCGATCGTGGCGCAAAGCATCCGCACCTTTTTCGACCAGCCGCACAACTGCGAGGTGGTCGAACAACTCCGGGCGGCCGGCGTGAACTGGCCCGAGCACGAGCCTTCGGCCGAGGCCGACGCCGCCACACTGCCCCTGTTCGGCAAGACCGTGGTGCTCACCGGCACCCTGCCCACCTTGGGGCGCGAGGAGGCCAAGGCCATGCTCGAGGCCGCCGGCGCCAAGGTGGCCGGGTCGGTCTCCAAGAAGACGCACTACGTGGTGGCCGGTGCCGAAGCGGGCAGCAAGCTCGACAAGGCCCAGGAGCTGGGCATCACCATCCTGGACGAGCAGGGGTTGCGTGACCTGCTGGCATAGCCAGCTTCTTCAAGCGTCGTCTGAGCCTTCGGTGCGCCCGCTTTGGATGGCATGCGCTTTCAGCAGTGCGAGGGGGATGACCTCCAGCGCCGATTCATGCGTGGCTTCGAGCGAAACCGGTGGTGCCACGCCAGCACGCTCGGCTTGCAGCCAGCGCTCGGCGCACACGCACCAGCGGTCGCCTGGCTTGAGCCCGGGGAAGCGCCACTCCGGACGCGGCGTGATGAGGTCGTTACCGCGCTCGAGCGAATCGTTGAGGAAGGCGGCCGTCATGCGGGCGCAAACCACGTGCCTGCCGCTGTCGTCCGATCGGGTGCGGCAGCAGCCATCGCGAAAATAGCCTGTCACGGGCGCGTACGAGCAGGCGAGCAGTGGCCCACCCAGCACGTTGCGACCGGGCGTCAACAGCACGCTCATGGCTTGCCCGTCGGGGTGGACTTGATCAGGGCCATGGCCGTGCCGATGAGCGATGAAACCTCGCTCATGTTGCCAGGCACGATCATGGTGTTGTTCTTCTGGGCAAGCTGCGCATAGGCTTCGACGGCCTTTTCTGCGACCTTCAGTTGCACGGCCTGTTGTCCACCTGGCTCGTTGATGGCGGCCGCGATTTTGCGAATGGCGTCGGCCGTGGCATCGGCCACCGAGGCAATGGCCGCCGCCTCGCCCTCGGCGCGGTTGATTTCGGCCTGCTTCTCCCCCTCGGACTTGGCGATGTGCGATTCGCGCTCACCCGTGGCCAGGTTGATCTGCTCGAGCTTGCGGCCCTCGGATTCGGCGATGCGCGCGCGCTTATCTCGCTCGGCCGTGATCTGCTGCTGCATCGAGCGAAGGATTTCGGCGGGGGGCGTCAGGTCCTTGATTTCATAGCGCAGAACCTTCACGCCCCAGTTCAGCGCTGCTTCGTCCAGCGAGGTGACCACCGACGCATTGATCGCGTCGCGCTCCTCGAAGGTCTTGTCCAGCTCCATGCGGCCGATCACCGAGCGCAGCGTGGTCTGCGCCAGCTGCGTGATGGCGATGATGTAGTTCGACGAGCCGTAGCTGGCGCGCATCGGGTCGGTCACCTGGAAGTACAGGATGCCGTCGACGTGCAGCTGGGTGTTGTCCTTGGTGATGCAGACTTGGCTGGGCACGTCCAGCGGGATCTCTTTGAGCGAATGCTCGTAGGCGATCTTGTCGATGAAGGGCATCAGCACGTTCAAACCCGGCTTGAGCGTGGTGTGGAACTTGCCCAGTCGCTCGACCACCCACGCGCTTTGCTGGGGCACGACCTTGATCGACTTGGCGATGAAGATGACGGCGATGACGAGCAGGACGACGGCAAATTCCATGGTGGATCAAGCCTTTTCGAGGACGAGGTAGTTGCTTTCGATGGCGCGGATGCGGTGCAGGCCTGCAGTGGGAACGTGGGCGCCGTGGTACCGGGCCTTCCATTCGCTGCCACGGTAGTGGACGTGCGTGGTGCCGTCAGGGCCCCACTGCGATACGGAGACCTGTTCACCGACGTCCAGGCTGCCCAGCCCGGTGGTCGTGTAGTCCTCAACGCCCAGCATGCCGCGCTGCAGCAGCCGGCGGTGCCACAAGTAAACGGCCCCGCTGCCCACGACGGCCGCACAGACCAACTGGGCGGACTGGCTAGCCCCCGCCATCGCGGCCAAAGCCGCTGCACTGGCGCCCAGCGCCAGCATCAACAGGTAAAACGAGCCCGTCAGCAATTCCAGGCTGACGAAAAATCCCGCCACGATCCACCACAGCGTCGAGTCACTCATGTGTCCGACATCCCCATATCTGATTCACGGATGTGGGCAACAGTTTATGCCGGCGCCCGACGTTTTCCCGAGGCAGGCTTGCCGGTCGGCGCTATTTGAAGCGAGTGGACGCAAAAACCCGGCTTCGTCAAACAAATCCGGGGCTTGAGACCCTACACTTCGCCATTTTTCCGACCCGTCACCTTTGATTCAGGAATGGCCATGCTGCGCTTCCGTTTCCCCATCGTCATCATCGACGAAGACTTCCGCTCCGAGAACACATCGGGCCTGGGCATCCGTGCGCTGGCCGACGCCATCCAGAAGGAAGGCTTCGAGGTGCTGGGTGTGACGAGTTACGGTGACCTGGCGCAGTTTGCACAGCAGCAAAGCCGCGCCAGCGCCTTCATCCTGTCGATCGACGACGAAGAGTTCACGCCGGGCCCCGAGCTCGACCCGGCCGTGCTGAACCTGCGCAAGTTCATCGAAGAGATCCGCTTCAAGAACGCCGACATCCCCATCTACCTTTACGGCGAGACGCGCACCTCCGAGCACATCCCCAACGACATCCTGCGCGAGCTGCACGGCTTCATCCACATGTTCGAGGACACGCCGGAGTTCGTGGCGCGTCACATCATCCGCGAAGCCAAGGGCTACCTCGATGGCCTGGCACCGCCTTTCTTCAAGGCGTTGATGGACTACGCCCAGGACGGTTCATACTCCTGGCACTGCCCGGGTCACTCGGGCGGCGTGGCGTTCCTCAAGAGCCCGGTGGGTCAGATGTTCCACCAGTTCTTCGGCGAGAACATGCTGCGCGCCGACGTGTGCAACGCGGTGGAAGAACTCGGCCAGCTGCTCGACCACACCGGCCCCGTGGCCGAGTCCGAGAAGAACGCCGCGCGCATCTTCAACGCCGACCACTGCTTCTTCGTCACCAACGGCACCTCCACGTCCAACAAGATGGTGTGGCACCACACGGTCGCGCCCGGTGACGTGGTGGTGGTGGACCGCAACTGCCACAAGTCCATCCTGCACAGCATCATCATGACCGGGGCCATCCCTGTGTTCCTGACGCCCACGCGCAACCACTTCGGCATCATCGGGCCGATCCCGCAAAGCGAGTTCGAGCCGGCGAACATCCGCAAGAAGATCGCCAAGCACCCGCTGCTGCAGGGCGTCGATGTCAAGAAGGTCAAGCCGCGGATCCTGACGATCACGCAGAGCACCTACGACGGCGTGCTCTACAACACCGAGACCATCAAGGGCATGCTCGACGGCTGGATCGACAACCTGCACTTCGACGAGGCTTGGCTGCCGCACGCCGCGTTCCACAAGTTCTATGGCATGTACCACGCCATGGGCAAGGGCCGCGCTCGCCCGAAAAAGGCCGTGGTCTACGCCACGCAGTCCACGCACAAGCTGCTGGCCGGCATTTCGCAGGCTTCGCACGTGCTGGTGCAGGACTCGCAGACCGTGCCGCTGGACAGGCACCTCTTCAACGAGGCCTACCTGATGCACACCTCGACCTCGCCGCAATACGCGATCATCGCGTCGTGCGACGTGGCCGCGGCCATGATGGAGCCGCCCGGTGGCACAGCGCTGGTCGAGGAGTCGATCAAGGAAGCGCTGGACTTCCGCCGCGCCATGCGCAAGGTCTCCAAGGAATACGACAAGGACTGGTGGTTCAAGGTCTGGGGCCCTGAAAAGCTCGTGGCCGACGACATCGGCAAGCCCACCGACTGGGTGCTCAAGGCCAACGAGAAGTGGCACGGCTTCGGCAACCTGGCCGACGGCTTCAACATGCTCGACCCGATCAAGTCGACCATCATCACCCCGGGCATGGACGTTTCGGGCAAGTTCGCCAAGACCGGCATCCCTGCGTCCATCGTCACCAAGTACCTGGCCGAACACGGCGTCGTGGTCGAGAAGACCGGCCTCTACAGCTTCTTCATCATGTTCACCATCGGCATCACCAAGGGCCGCTGGAACACGATGCTGACCGCGCTGCAGCAGTTCAAGGACGACTACGACAAGAACCAGCCGCTGTGGCGCGTGGTGCCCGAGTTCTGCCAGAAGTACCCCATGTACGAGCGCATGGGCTTGCGCGACCTGTGCCAGTCGGTGCACGAGGCCTACGCCAAGGGCGACATCGCGCGCCTGACGACCGAGGTTTACCTGTCTGGCCTGGAGCCGGCCATGAAGCCGTCGGATGCGTACGCGTACATCGCTCGCCGCCAGACCGAGCGTGTCGAGATCGACCAGCTCGAAGGCCGCATCACCACGGCGCTGCTGACGCCTTACCCGCCTGGCATCCCGCTGCTGATCCCGGGTGAGCGCTTCAACAAGAAGATCGTCGACTTCCTGAAGTTCACGCGCGATTTCAACGACGCCTTCCCGGGTTTCGCCACCGACGTGCACGGCCTGGTGGCCGAAGAGCTGCCCAACAAGGGTGGCAAGCGCTATTACGTCGACTGCGTCAAGTCAGCGTGACGCCTTGATGGGGGCAGGCTTGCGCACATAGCGGGCCTGCAGCTCCTCGAGCTTTTGCAGCACGTCGGCATCCAGGCCTTGCTCTTGGTAGCGCTGACGAAGCATGTCGGCCAGCTCGATCATGCGGGTGTTGCACGTGGTGGTGCCCTGGCTGACCAGCTCCGCGATGGCGCCACTGGCCTGGCCAGCTTTGGCCTTGGAAAGCGATGTTTCTGCCAGCGTCACCAGTCGCTTGTAGCTTTCGCGGACCAGTGATTCATAAGGCTCATGGGCGTGCACCATCATGGCCAGCATGTCCGTCATGCCCTTGTTGATGCAGAAGCGGCGCGCCAGCTTTTCGATCCACAACTCGGCATCGGGCAACTCCAGCTCGCTGGCGCGAAGCTTGAGCAACAGGCTCATCATGTTGCCGGCGGTCTCGAAGTCGTAATCGGGCTGCGCGAACTCCCTCGTCATGTTCTTCACGCGGCGCACCACGTCGGCCACTTGGCGCTGCAGCATCAGGCTCAGGACGTTGACCATCTCGTGCATGCGGCGCAAGCGAGCGCTGCGAGGGGCCTTTTCGTGGGCCTGCATGATCTGATTGAGCGACTTCTGAAGGGACTTGCTGTCCTGTTTCTCGAAGTAGCTCAGCGACAGCATCACCAGGGTCTGGAAGTCGAACATGCGCGAGGTCACGCCCAGGGCGGTGGCTCGCTCGAGCACCTGTGTGGCCTCGTCGGTCTTGCCCAGGTGAAAGGCCAGCAAGCCCATTTTTTGCAAGCGTGAAAGAGAAGAGGGCGTCAACGATACAGCGTGGCGATAGGTCTCGTAGGCCGCATCGAAGTCACCGCTTTGAAAGTTGGCGCGTCCCATCACGTCGTAAGCATCGGCGTACGACGGGTTGTCCACGATGAGGCTTTCGAGAACGCGCTTGGCGGGGGCCACCTGACCTGAATCGAGCTGAGCTCGGGCCACGCCAAGCCGCGCCCAGGGCATCGCCTTGGTGGCATCGATGGCCTCGAAAAGCTCTTTGGCCTCGTCATGCCTGTTCAACCGAAGCAGCAGTTCACCACCGATGCGCGCGGCGTAGATCCAGTACTCACCCTTGGCTTCAAAGCGAGCCTGGCAAAGCCCTGCTGCGAGCTGGAAGTCCTCTTCCTGCATGGCCTGGAAGATGTCGGCCAGAGACTGCTTTCGGTGCCTGGCGACGCCCAGTCGAGCTGCCAGGTCGTTGTGGGTGTGGGGTTTGAGCAGGTAGCAGTCGAGGGCCGACTCGGCCGCTTCGGCCACGCGTGAGTAGCTCGCCTCGGAGGTCACCATGATGAACACGGTGGCGTAGGGCAGGTTGTTGCCCTGCCTGAGCTCTTCGATGAGGTCTGCGCCCGTTTGCTGGGTGTCGTTGAAGTGGTAGTCGCACAGCACCACGTCGTATTGGGTGGTTTCCAACTCGCTGCGGGCCTCGTTGTAGCGGCCCACTTGCTTGACGCGATCGCTGGGCACGCCCAGGTCAACCAGCATGCCTTTGAGGATGCTGCGAGATGTCGGGTTGACGTCGATCACCAGGGCGCGAGCGTTGCGCAGGTCGTGCAGCGGTGAGTTCTCCGCATCGTCGTTCTTGTCTCGGGCCTTGAGGACTTCGTGCATGGCCTTCTCGTTGTGGGGTGAGGGGGCTGACCGGTTGATCAGGGCAGCTGCAAGGTGAACCGAACGCCTCCGGCAGGGCCTGTGTCGAGCTTGACGCTGCCTCGGCGATTGGCATGGCGGTGGGCCTGTGCCACGGCTTCTGCCAGGGCGTGCCCGAGCCCGGTGGCGCTCTCTTGTCCTGGGTCGTCGGCACCCAGGCCTGCGCCGTCGTCGTCGACGCTCCAGCACAGCTGGCCATCCTGCTCGTGCACCCCGATCCACACATGTCCTTTTGCGAACCGGGTGGCGTTGTGGATGGCCGAGTCGAGCGCCAGCTGAACCAGCCGACGGTCGAAGTACCAGAAGGGCGGTGGCGTGGCTGTCTGCCTCAGGTGGATGGAGATGGGGTGGTCGTCCAGTTTGAGCTTCAAGGTCCATTGCCGAAGCAGTGCTTCGAGCAGCTCAATGGGAGACTCGTCCTCGCAAAGCACACGCAGGCCATCTTGCCCGGCGCTGTAGAGCGTCAGGAACTGCACGAATTGCCGCCGCAGGTCGGTGCAATGCAGGTGTGCCCGCTGCGCCAGCACCGGGGCAGGGTCGTCGATCAGTTGCGACAACTCCGTCTCGAGGTCGCCCAGCGCGTTTTTCAAGTCGTGCGCGATGAGGGCGAGGGCGGCGCTGCGGTCCATGGCTCAGTGTTGCAGGCTGTGGGCATCCAGCGTGCCCAGTGTTTCCCTGAAGTAGCGACGCATCATCACCACCCGGTCTTGACCAGGCATCAGGCGTTCGAGCTCTCCCAGGTACACCTGGATCTTTTCGATCCGTTCGGCGTTGGCTTCCTTCTTCAAGCGCAGCGCCATGCAGTTGATCTGGCAAGCTTGCAGCAACACACCGGTGTTTTCCGGGTACTCGTGCGCCGCCGCCTCGATCAGGCCGACCGCTTCGTCGATGCGGCTGTCGCGCAGCAGCTTGCGCGCGTCCGAGACCTTGCTTTGCAAGCCTGCCGTGGCCGACTCGATGACGGCGTCGAGCTTGTCCTCGTGGCCGGTGTCGCTGAGCGTGCGGGTGATCATCTGCTTGATGCGCAGGTTCTCGTGGTCCGCGCTGATGGCGTCCTTGAGCAAAGCCATGCCGGCTTCTTCGTGCCCGCAGACGATTTCTGCCTTGGCCAGCGCCACGGTCGCGAAGTCGGCTTTGCCTTTGCTCAGGCCGGCGCGCGCCAGCTCCAGTGTCGCTTGTGCCTTGTCGGCTTCTCCCGCCGCCAACTCCGCCTGCGCCTTGATCGCCAGAGACACCTGGCTGAAGGTGGGGTGCGTGCGGTAGGACTTGTTGCCGTCCTTGATGAGGTTCATGGCCTCAGCGGGTTGGCCCAGGTCCACCAAGGTCTGAGCCAGCAAGAGGGTGTCTTGTGGGTTGTCCACCACCGAGCCGCGGCTGGCCTTGGTCGCTTTCATCAGCGAGGCCTTGGCCATGTCCAGGTCGCCGTTGCGGTAGGCGCATTCTCCAGAGATGCGGTGCCGTTTGGCCGATGGCACCACCAGCGCCGCATCGCGCAGCGCCCACATGGCGCCCTCGGCATCACCCGCGGCCTCCATCGACTCGGCGATCACGTCGTAGGCGGCGACGTTGCGCGAGCCTTCGTCGGAGTCGACGATGTCCTGCGCCAGCTGCCGAGCTTGTGCGAACTGCCCGGCGGCTTTGTGTGCGCGCGCCAGGCCCAGTCGAGCCCAGATCAGCTCGGGCCTGACCTCCAGGGCCTGTTGGTAGACCTGTTTGGCTTCTTCGTGGCGGCCGAGCTTGAGCAGGGTCTGTCCTTTGATCTGCAGCACGGGCATGAACCAGCGGTTGCGCACCTGCAGCAGCTGGTCACATTGGGTCACCGCGCCGGCCAGGTCACCTTTGGCCAGCAACGAGTTCACCGGCAGCAGGGCGTGACGCTTTTCGAGCAGGCTTTTGAGCCGGTCTTCGATGTCCGATGCGGTGATGGGTTTGAGCAGGTAGGCGTCCGGGTGGTGCTCGGTGGCCGATGCCACGGAAATGTAAGAGCTCTCGGCCGTGACCATGAAAAACAGGCAGTCGGCTGGCAGCAGACCCTGTTCACGGATGAGCTCGAAGAACTGCTGCCCGTCCGTGCGCTGGTTCAGGTTGAAGTCGCAGATGATCAAGCCATAGCGCCTGGACTTGACCAGCCGGTAGGCATCGTCGGCGTTGGCCGTGGCGTCGACCCGTGTGATACCCAGCAGCGCAAGCTGGCCGCGCAGCGTGGTTTGCTGGACAGCCATGTCTTCGACGATCAGTGCCTGAATCTGGGGCAGGGAGCTCAGGTAGGTCATGGGTCGACGCAATCGAGACGAAAGGTGCGTCGCCAGGGTGGGGTCCAGGGCGACCGCGACGTGTGAACACGCCCTGTGGGATTTTCGGCATGTGGGCTGGCTTCTTGAGTCGCGGTGGCGCGGGCATGAAAAAAGCGCCCCGCAGGGCGCTTGGTGGACATCCTGGTGTGACAAATGTCACTTGAAGATGTTCTTGACGCGGTCGGTCCAGCTCTTGGAGTTGGGCGAATGCTTCTCGCCACCCTTCTTGAAGGACTCGTCGAGCTCCTTGAGCAGCTTGCGCTGGTGCTCGGTGAGCTTGACGGGCGTCTCCACGTTGATGTGGCAGTACAGGTCACCCGGGTAGCTCGAGCGGATGCCCTTGATGCCCTTGCCGCGCAGGCGGAAGGTCTTGCCGTGCTGCGTGCCTTCGGGGATGTCGATCTCGGCCTTGCCGCCCAGCGTCGGCACCTCGATGCTGCCCCCCAGGGCCGCGGCCGTCAGGGGCACGGGCACCGAGCAGTGCAGGTCGTCACCGTCGCGCTCGAAGATGTCGTGCGGCTTGATGCGGATCTCGATGTAGAGGTCACCAGCGGGGCCGCCGTTGGTGCCCGGCTCGCCGTTGCCAGCCGAGCGGATGCGCATGCCTTCGTTGATGCCGGCCGGGATCTTGACTTCCAGCGTCTTGGTCTTTTTGACCTTGCCCTGGCCGTGGCAGGCTGTGCAGGGCTCGGGGATGACCTTGCCGGTGCCGTGGCAGTGTGGGCAGCTTTGCTGCACGCTGAAGAAGCCCTGGCGCATGTGGACGGTGCCCGCACCATTGCAGGTCGGGCAGGTCTTGGCGCTGGTGCCAGGCTTGGCGCCGGTGCCACTGCACACGCCGCACTCGTCCCACGCGGGGATGCGGATTTGCGTGTCTTTGCCGGCAGCGGCCTCTTCGAGCGTGATCTCCATGGCGTACGACAGGTCGCTGCCACGGTAGACCTGGGGGCCACCTCCACGACGACCGCCGCCACCGCCCTGGCCGAAGATGTCGCCAAAGATGTCGCCAAAGGCGTCGGCAAAACCGCCAAAGCCCTCGGGGCCACCACGGCCGCCACCCATGTTCGGGTCGACGCCGGCGTGGCCGAACTGGTCGTAGGCGGCGCGCTTCTTGGCGTCGGAGAGCATCTCGTAGGCCTCTTTGACCTCCTTGAACTGCTCTTCGGCTTCCTTGGCCTTCTCACCCTGGTTGCGGTCGGGGTGGTACTTCATGGCCAGCTTGCGGTAGGCCTTTTTGATCTCGTCCTCGGAGGCCCCTTTGGAGAGCCCCAGGACTTCGTAGTAATCGCGTTTTGCCATGGTGGTGGTGTTCAGATCCGACAAAGGCACAGGGCGTGAGCGAGATGCTCACACGGCCTGTGCCCTCACCAGCCGGGGGGATGCCCCGATCAGTCCTTCTTGACTTCCTTGAACTCGGCGTCGACCACGTTGTCGTCGGCGGGCTTGGCATCAGCGCCCGGGGCAGCGCCAGCGCCTTCGGCACCAGCGGCGCCTTGAGCGGCCTGCATGTCGGCGTACATCTTCTCGCCCAGCTTCTGCGAAGCGGTCATCAGGGCGTTGGTCTTGGCCTCGATGTCGTCCTTCGATTCGCCCTTGAGGGCTTCTTCGACGTCCTTGATCGCGGCTTCGATCTTTTCCTTCTCGCCAGCATCGAGCTTGTCGCCGTACTCGGTCAGCGACTTGCGCACGCTGTGAACCAGGGCGTCGCCTTGGTTCTTGGCCTGCACCAGCTCGAGCTTTTTCTTGTCTTCGGCGGCGTTGAGCTCGGCGTCCTTGACCATCTTCTGGATCTCGTCTTCCGACAGACCCGAGTTGGCCTTGATGGTGATCTTGTTTTCCTTGCCGGTGCCCTTGTCCTTGGCACTGACGTGCAGGATGCCGTTGGCGTCGATGTCGAAGCCGACCTCGATCTGGGGCACGCCACGCGGCGAGGGCGGGATGCCTTCGAGGTTGAACTCACCGAGCATCTTGTTGCCCGAGGCCATCTCGCGCTCGCCCTGGAAGACCTTGATGGTCACGGCCGGCTGGTTGTCGTCGGCGGTGGAGAAGGTCTGCGCGAACTTGGTCGGGATGGTGGTGTTCTTGCTGATCATCTTGGTCATGACACCGCCCAGGGTCTCGATGCCCAGGGACAGCGGGGTCACGTCCAGCAGCAGCACGTCGGTGCGGTCACCCGAGAGCACCTGACCCTGGATGGCGGCGCCCACGGCCACGGCTTCGTCGGGGTTGACGTCCTTGCGCGGTTCCTTGCCGAAGAACTCCTTGACCTTGTCCTGCACCTTGGGCATGCGGGTCATGCCGCCGACCAGGATCACGTCGTCGATGTCACCCACGGCCACGCCGGCGTCCTTGATGGCGGTGCGGCAAGGCGCGATGGTGCGGTCGATCAGCTCTTCGACCAGGCTTTCCAGCTTGGCGCGGGTCAGCTTGATGTTCAGGTGCTTCGGGCCGGTGGCGTCGGCGGTGATGTAGGGCAGGTTGACGTCGGTCTGGGCCGAGTTCGACAGCTCGATCTTGGCCTTTTCAGCCGCTTCCTTCAGGCGCTGCAGGGCCAGCACGTCCTTGGTCAGGTCAACGCCGGATTCCTTCTTGAACTCGGCGATGATGAAGTCGATGATGCGCTGGTCGAAGTCTTCGCCGCCCAGGAAGGTGTCGCCGTTGGTCGACAGCACTTCGAACTGCATTTCGCCATCGACGTCGGCGATCTCGATGATGGACACGTCGAAGGTGCCGCCGCCCAGGTCGTACACGGCGATCTTGCGGTCGCCCTTGCCACCCTTGTCCAGGCCGAATGCCAGGGCCGCAGCGGTGGGCTCGTTGATGATGCGCTTGACTTCCAGGCCAGCGATGCGGCCGGCGTCCTTGGTGGCCTGACGCTGGGCGTCGTTGAAGTAAGCGGGCACCGTGATGACGGCCTCGGTGACTTCTTCACCCAGGTAGTCTTCGGCGGTCTTCTTCATCTTGCGCAGCACTTCAGCCGAGACCTGGGGCGGCGCGTACTTCTTGCCGCGCACTTCCACCCAGGCGTCGCCGTTGTCGGCCGCAGCGATGGTGAAGGGCATCAGGTCGATGTCCTTTTGCACTTCCTTTTCGGTGAACTTGCGACCGATCAGGCGCTTGACCGCGTACAGGGTGTTCTTGGGGTTGGTCACGGCCTGGCGCTTGGCCGAGGCGCCAACCAGAACTTCGCCGTCTTCTTGATACGCAATGATCGACGGGGTCGTGCGTGCGCCTTCGCTGTTTTCGATGACCTTGGTGGCGTTGCCTTCCATGATGGCCACGCACGAGTTGGTCGTGCCCAGGTCGATGCCGATGATCTTGCCCATGTTGGGTGCTCCTGTGAATCTCTGATCTGAAGATGGTGGTGGGTCAAACAGCTGGGTGTGACCCTGTCTTGATGCTCAATCTGCGAGCGCCCGGCGCTTTTTCAAGTCCCTGGCGTCAAAAAGGTCGGACAGTCCTTTGACGCAGGTCAGCCGGGGCGCGGCAGGTGTCACTTCGGGGCCGCGACGGTCACCAGAGCCGGACGCAGCACGCGCTCGGCGATGGTGTAGCCCTTTTGCAGCACGCCCACGACGGTGTTGGCTTCCTGGTCGGCGGGCACCATGCTGATGGCTTGGTGCATGGCCGGGTCGAACTTCGTGCCGGCGGCCGGGTTGACCTCGATGACCTTGTTGCGCTCCAGGGCCGAGGCCAGTTGGCGCAGGGTGGCCTGCACGCCTTCGAGCACGGTTTCAACCGGGGTGTCGGGCTTGGCGGCGTGGGTGGCCAGGGCGGCCTCCAGGCTGTCGCGCACGGGCAGCAGGCTGTCGGCGAAGGATTCGACGGCGAACTTGCGGGCCTTGGAGATCTCGTCTTCGGCGCGGCGGCGGATGTTCTCGGCCTCGGCCTTGGCGCGCAGGTAGGCGTCGGACACCTCGGCGTGTTTGGCCTGCAGCTCGGCCAGTTGCTGCTCGACGGGCAGGTCGCTGGTCGCCGGGCTGGCTTGATCGGGCGTCGGGGTGGTCTCGCTCATGGTTTCTTCGAAAGTTGGATGAGGGCGTCGGGCGGGGGGGGCGGTTCAGCGGCGGGACGGGGCACATCACCCCTGGAGCCGACACCTGACTGCCCGGAATCCGGGCAAATGAGGTCGCCTCGGCCCTTTTCAAGGCCCCGATTTCAAAAAAAGGACCGGGAAATGTACCCGAGGGACGCGGCAGAGCCCCGAGGTCACTCTTCAGCGCTGGCCGACCAACGTTGCCAGTCGGCCAACTGCCGGCGGTCGCGTTTGGTCGGGCGGCCGTGTTCGATGGCGTTGGCGGGCTCGGCCGCTGTCTTGCGCTGTTCGGCCGCAGCCACCCGGGCGGCGATGCTCTCAGCGGTTTCTTCATAGAGCTGCTGGGCTTGCGGCGCCGGCCCCCGCACCGTGCTCAGGGCCCGAACCACCACCGTTCGCTCGACGGGCCCCTGGCGAATGCCAACCACGTCTCCAGCCCTCAACTCGCGCGAGGCCTTGGCAACCTGTCCATTGACCTGGAGCCGGCCTTTGTCGATTTCGTCGGCGGCCAGGCCTCGGGTCTTGAAAAAACGCGCGGCCCACAGCCACTTGTCCAGCCGGAGGCGCTCGGTCAATCCGGGCAGGGGGCGGTCGGCGTCAAACGTGCTCATGCGTGGCGATGCTGACGGGCCAGGAAGCGTGCGGGGTCGAGCGCATCCCGCAATTCTGCCTCCACAGGGCAGGGGGTGCCACACACCCAATGGGCCAGCAGCTCGCCAGCCAGCGTGGACCAGGTCAGGCCGCGAGAGCCCAAGCCACCGATCAGGTAGAGGCCGCCCTGGGCACTTCGCTCGCGCGGCAGCATGCGAACCTGCTCTGCGCGGGCGGGTGGTTGCGCAGCCAGCCGGTCTGGGTGCCAGGGCAGGGCGCCCACCAAAGGCAGGCGGTCAGGTGTGGTGGCGCGCCAACCGACGCGTCCGGTGAGCTCACCAGTCCGACTCGCAGAACCGGCCAACGATTCAGCCATCGCCAGGGTCTGTTGCTCTGTGGTGCCGGCTGGCAAGGCCCCCAGGCGCAAGGCCTGTTTCAGGTTGTGGACGTGATCAGCCACGCGCTGCCCGCCTTCGGGATCATGGTGCTGCGTGGTCGCGCCGCACAGCAGGCGGCCGTCGCTCAGTGTGAGCACGTAGCCTTGACCAGCCACGGGCGCCTGGGGATGGTTCAAGCCCGCGACGCCACGGGGCAACACGGAGACCTGGCCGCGCACCGCGCTGACGGGCGGGCACGCCACAGCCCGGTCCTGCGGCAGGGTTTCCAGCAGGGCATTGGCCTGCCAAGCGTTGGCGAGCACGATCGAGCCAGCTTCCGCCAGCACCCTCCCATGCACATCAAGGGCCTGCCAGACCTCGCTGGTGTTCGCCAGGGCGTGCACGGGTGTGGACCAACGCGTGTTCAACAGAGGCGACCCATCGGTGTGGCGCCGGGCTCTGGCGGTGTCCAACAGCAGCCTGCAGGCGTCGACCGGCGACATCCAGCCAGCCTGCGGGAACCACCAGCCGCCGCTGGGCACGGGCAGGCCGCAGCGCTCGCTGGCTTGCGCCTGGTCGAGCCAGGTCGCTTGCTCGCCGAGCCAGGGAAGGCGCTCAAGCAGGGCCAGGGCACCGTCAGCATCCTGCTTGGGGTCAAGTCGCAGCAGGCCGTCAGCCTGACCTGGCAGGGCGCCGCTGTCCACCCAGGCACGCACCCTGCGCCAGGTGGACAGGGCCGCAGCCCGGTGCGCTCGCGCGTGGATGCCGTCATCGCCATGCACGATGGTGTGGAACAGGCCGCCCGGGTTGCCTGAAGCGCCTTGCGCCGCTGCAGCGTTGGCATCCAGCAGGGTCACCGACCAGCCCTCGCGGGTCAAGGCGTCGGCGGCGCTGCAACCTGCGATGCCCGCGCCAATGACGATGGCGTCACGTCGAGACGGCGTCGGCCACAGGCCACCTGGTGTCACAGCCGGGACGAAGCGAGGTCGGTGACGAGCCACCGTGGTGGCCCATTTGCCGTTTTCGCCTTGGCGCTTTTTGACCTCGAACTGGGCTTGGGTCAGGGCATCACGCACGGCCCTTGCCGACGACCAAGTGGCCGCTGTCGCATCGGCCGCAGCCAACCTGTTGAGGCGCGACAGCATGGGCCCGTGCCACATCTGCGGGTTGCGCGCTGGCGTGAACCCATCGAGGTAGAAGGCGTCGACCGAGGCCTGCAGTCCGGGCATGAGGTCTGCCACGTCACCCAGCCCCAGCATCAGCGTCATCGATTGTTCTAGGCCGTTGTCATTCACGAGTCTATCGAGGTCGATCGTGTGCCAGCCGGGCGTCAGGGCAGGCCAGGCAGCGTGCAACCTGGCAGCGAGGGTGCGGCGCCAATGGGCGTCATCATCAGCCGATTCGGCATCGGCCGTTTTCGGGAGGGGCCCGTCGCTCAGTTCAGCCGAGGCGTCTGTTTTGGGCGAGGAGGGGGGCGGCGCTGGCCTGCCTGGGATCGGCAGCCCGTGCACCTCGGCGAGGTCATCGGGGCGCAGTGGGTGCTTTTCAATCGAGATGAAAAACAGCCTGTCGCATCGCTGCGGGTCCTGCTGCCATGCGGCCCAAGTGGCCAGGCAGTTGTTGCCCAGACCGAAGCCCGTCTCCAGGATGGTAAAGCGCTCGCGCCCCTGCCACCGTCCTGGCAGCCCATTGCCGCTCAGGAACACGCCTCGCGCCTGCTGCCAGGCCCCGGCGCTTGGGTGGTAAACGTCGCCGTAGTCGGGCGAATAGGGGGGCTGTCCGGCCTCGCCGGATGGGTGCGCGCCCAGGCGCGCAGGACTCACGGTCATGTTCTCCGCGACCTCACGCGAGCGCTTGCGCTGGCTGCGTCACACGCCTGCAAGCAAGCGGTCGCCTCTGCGTTCACTGAGCCACCCAACCGCCGTCCACGTTCCACGCCACGCCACGCACGTTGTCGGCGCCGGGTGAGCACATGAACACCGCCAAGTCACCCAATTGCGAAGGCGTGACGAACTGCAGCGACGGTTGCTTTTCGCCCAGCAGGTCCTTCTGCGCCTCGGCCACCGAGATGCCTTCGCGCTCGGAGCGGGCGTCGATCTGCTTTTGCACCAGCGGCGTGAGCACCCAGCCCGGGCAGATGGCGTTGACCGTCACGCCCGTCTGCGCGGTTTCCAGTGCAGCGGCCTTGGTCAGGCCGACCAGGCCATGCTTGGCAGCCACATAGGCCGACTTGCCGGCTGAAGCCACCAGGCCGTGCGCCGAGGCGATGTTGATGACACGGCCCCAGTTCTTCTTGCGCATGCCCGGGATGGCCAGGCGCATGGTGTGAAAAGCCGAGGTGAGGTTGATGGCGAGGATCGCGTCCCACTTCTCGACGGGGAAGTCCTCCACGTTGGCCACGTGCTGGATGCCGGCGTTGTTGACCACGATGTCGATGCCGCCGAACTCGGCCTGCCCGTAGGCGAACAAGGCCTCGATCTCGGCGGGCTTGCTCATGTCGGCACCGTGGTAGCCCACCTTGACGCCATGTGTTTGCCCAGCGGCCTGCACCGAGGCGCGTGGCGCGTCAACGTCGCCGAATCCGTTCAGAATGACGTTGGCGCCTTGGGCTGCCAGTCGTTCGGCGATGCCCAGACCGATCCCGCTGGTCGATCCGGTCACGAGGGCGGTTTTTCCATTCAACATCAGGGGCCTCCGGTGCACGAAGAGAAACACAATGTGGATCGGCCCATTATCTGACGACGCCACACGATGACAACGCAACACCCCGCTGATCCCTCGGTCGAAACCGCTTTGGTGCAGCCGACGCTGCATCACGTTGTGTGCCCTGGCGCGAGCAAAACCGATGCCCAGACGCACCGCATGGCCTATTGGCGCTGGGGCAGTGCGAGCAACCCGCGTGTGTTGTTCTGCGTGCACGGCTTGAGCCGGCAAGGGCGTGATTTCGACGTCCTGGCGGGCGCCTTGTCCGAGCACTACCAGGTGATCTGCCCCGACGTTGTGGGCCGAGGTCATTCCGACTGGCTGGCCGACCCGAAGGGCTATCAGGTGTTCTCGTACGTTGCCGACATGGTGGCGCTGGTGCAACAACTCCGTCAGGAGTTGGGCGCGCAAGCCCCCTTGGCGCTCGATTGGGTCGGCACGTCGATGGGCGGGCTCATTGGCCTGGGCTTCTCGTCCCTGCCGCCCGAGGCCAGCGGTGCGCGCCTGCACCGCTTCGTGCTCAACGATGTCGGCCCGCGCCTGCGCTTCGACGCCATCGTGCGCATTGGCGACTACCTGGGCAAGCCGCTGCGTTTCAGCGCCGAGCAAGAAGCCGCCGACTACCTTTGGCGCATCTCCACCGGATTTGGTCCGCACACGCCCGAGCAGTGGCTGACGCTCAGCCGCCCGCTGCTGCGCCCGGCCGATGGGGGCGGCTATGAGCTGCATTACGACCCGGCCATCGCCGAGCCCTTTCGCAGCGTCACGGCCGAACAGACCGAGGCCGGTGAGAAGGCCCTGTGGCAGGTCTACGACGGCCTGGCCAACATCCCATGTGAGTCCCTGTTGATGCGCGGCGCCGACTCTGACCTGCTCGACCGCGCCACCGCGCTCGAGATGACCCAGCGTGGCCCCAAGGCCCGCCTGGTCGAGTTCGCTGGCGTGGGCCATGCGCCCACCTTGATCGCCCCCGACCAGGTCGAAACCATCCGGGGGTTCCTGCTGGCATGAAGACCGGATCCCTCGACATCGCGCGCGATGATGGGCTGCTCCATGCTGGCAGCCCGCACGCGCCCATCGTCGACCTTGCCGAGGTGGCAGGCACCTCCACGCCCGAAGCCCAGGCCGCTGGCGCCTCGGTCAACGAAGGCGGCCTGGAATTGCTGCGCCGAGCGCGTGCCTTCGCCGAGCCCCTGCTGTCGGGTCAGACCTTCGACACCGGTGAAGACGCGCTCGTCCACGCCGACGGCGTGGGCGCCATCCTGCACGGCATCGGTGCCTCGCCATCGCTGCGAGCAGCGGCCTACCTGGTCTACGCCAGCGACTACCTGGCCAACCCGCAGGACGTGCTGAGCCGCGCCTTTGGTGCGGACGCGGCCGCCCTGGTGGCCCACACCGTCAAGCTGGTGCAGGTGCAGCGCAACGCCCGCGACCTGATGGGCGACGAAACCGACGCGCCGCTGGACGCGGAACAGGTCGAGCGCATCCGCAAGATGCTGCTGGCCTTCTCGCGCGACCTGCGCGTGGTGCTGCTGCGCCTGGCCTCGCGCCTGCAGACCCTGCGCCACTACGCCGAGCGCAAGCTGCCTTGCCCCAAGGCCCTGGCGCGCGAGTCGCTGCAGATCTTCGCGCCGCTGGCCAACCGCCTGGGCATCTGGCAGATCAAGTGGGAGCTCGAAGACCTGTCCTTCCGTTTCCTGCAGCCCGAAACCTACCGCACCATCGCCAAGGCGCTGCATGAAAAGCGACTCGAGCGCGAGCGTCACATCGAACAGGTGAAGCTGCAGTTGCAAGCGGCATTGGGGGCTTCGGGCATTGATGCCCAGGTGCAAGGCCGCCCCAAGCACATCTACAGCATCTACAAAAAAATGCAGGGCAAGGCCCTGTCGCTGGACCGCGTCTTCGACCTGCGGGCCCTGCGCGTCATCGTGGGCGACGTGCATGCCTGCTACGCAGCGCTCAGTTGCGTGCACGAACTCTGGCAGCCGCTGCAAGACGAGTTCTCCGACTACATTGCGCGGCCCAAGTCCAATGGCTATCAATCGCTGCACACCATCGTGCTTGACGAGCAGGGCCGCTCGATCGAGGTGCAGATCCGAACCCAGGCCATGCACGAGCACGCCGAAAGTGGCGTGGCCGCGCACTGGGCTTACAAAGAGGCAGGCTCCAAGGGCTACGCTGGCGTGCAGGCCGCAGGCGATTTCGAGTCACGCGTGGCTGAGGCGCGCAAGATGGTTCTGCGCCAGCTGCTGGCCTGGGAGCGCGACGTCGCCGAGTCCGGGCATGTGGGGCAAGGTGGGCAACCAAGCGCATCGCCAGGTCAGGGCCTCTTCGAAGACCGCATCTACGTCTTCACCCCCGGCGGCGACATCATCGACCTGCCGGCCGGCGCCACGCCCATCGACCTGGCTTACGTGCTGCACACCAACCTGGGCCACCGCTGCCGAGGCGCACGGGTTGATGGCGCCATGGTGCCTTTGCAAACGCCATTGCAAAGCGGTCAGACAGTGGAGATCGTGTCGGCCAAAGAGGGCGGCCCTTCGATGGACTGGCTCAACAGCGAGCTGGGTTACCTGCGCAGCCCTCGCTCGCGTGCCAAGGTCCGTGCCTGGTTCAACGCCTTGGCACAGCAAGCCACCATCGCCCGAGGACGCGAGGCCGTCGAAAAGTTGCTGCAGCGCGAAGGCAAAACGGCGATCAAGCTCGATGACCTGGCTTCGCAACTGGGTTTCCGGTCAGCAGATGCCTTGTTTGACGTGGTCGGCAAGGACGAGTTTTCGCTGCGCAACATCGAGCAAGTGCTTCGTCCTGCCGAGCCTGCCCCCGACCCCGATGAGCTCATGCTGCAAAAGCTGGCGCGCGGAGATGTGGTGCAACCCGGCGGTGAGGGCAAGGGCGTGCTCGTCGTCGGCCTGGACTCATTGCTCACCCAATTGGCGCGCTGCTGCAAGCCAGCGCCCCCCGACCGCATCGGGGGCTACGTGACCCGAGGCAAAGGCGTGGCCGTGCACCGCGCCGACTGCAGCAACTTTCAGCACATGGCGCGCGAGCACAAAGAGCGCGTGATCCCTGTCACCTGGGGTCGTCAGGCCATGACAGAGAAAGCGCACTATGCCGTCGATGTCTCCATCGAAGCACTCGATCGCCCCGGCTTGATGCGCGATGTGTTCGACGTCTTTGCGCAGGGCAAGATCACGGTGTTGTCCATGCACAACCACACGGTGCGTGAACACCTGCAGCTCACGCTCACGCTGCAAACGCCTGACAGCAGTCGCCTGAGCGGTTTGCTCCACAAGGTGTTGCAAATCCACGGCGTCTTGCGCGTTCGAAGAAAATAGTGCTAATATCTCGGTCTCGACAGGCGCATAGCTCAGTTGGTTAGAGCACCACCTTGACATGGTGGGGGTCGTTGGTTCGAATCCAATTGCGCCTACCAAAATACTGTCGATAAAGCCCCAGGTCACAAGCCTGGGGCTTTTTCTTTTCCTCGCGCATCTTTTCCACTCCTACAATGGCCTGAGACCAGAGTCATGCATGAGGAGTCACGGATGAGCCCAGCCCCACGAAAAGCACGCAGCGAAGCGCCCGAAGCCGAAGCCGGAGCGTCTGCTGGCGGTGTTGCGGGCGAGCCAACGGCAGCGGGCACCCGGATCATCAAGAAGTACCCGAACCGACGCCTCTACGACACCCAGACCAGCAGCTACATCACGCTGTCCGAAGTCAAGAACATGGTCATGGGTTGCGAGCAGTTCGTGGTGCGAGACGCCAAGAGTGGCGAAGACCTGACCCGCAGCATCCTGCTGCAGATCATCCTGGAAGAAGAGACGGCTGGTGTGCCGATGTTTTCAACCCAGGCACTGGCTCAGATCATTCGCTTCTATGGCCACACCATGCAAGGCCTGATGGGCAACTACCTGGAAAACAACATCCAGTCCTTCATCGACCTGCAGTCCCGCCTGACCGAGAACTCGGTCAAGAACCTGCAGAACCCGCTGATGCAGAACCCTTTGATGCAGAACTTCCTGGGCGGCTACATGGAGCAGTCGCGCACCCTGTTCACGCAGATGCAGGAGCAGATGAGCAAGCAGGCCGAGACATTGATGGGCAATTTGGGCGCTGGCCTGACGCCCAAGAAGTGAGCCGGCTCACAGCAGCGGTTTGAGCCCCAACCAGACGTTGTCGAGCATCACAGGGTGAGCTTTGGCCTGGGGGTGGATGCCGTCGGCCTGAAACCACTCCCGTGCATCTGCACGGTCGGCTACTCCCTTGAGCAGGAACGGCACCAGAGCGGCCTTGCGCTCTTGGGCCACGCGCGCGAACACCGCCGCGAAGTCTTCTGAATAGCGCTTGCCGTAGTTAGGGGGCACCTGCATGCCCACCAGCAGCACCTTGGCGCCAACTGCCTGAGCAGCCTTCGTCATCGCATCGAGGTTGTCTTGCGTGGAGCGAACGGGAAAGCCGCGCAGCGCATCGTTTCCGCCCAGTTCGATGACCACGTGCGTGGGTCGTTGTTGCTGGAGCAGGGCCGGCAGGCGCGTTCGCCCACCCGATGTGGTCTCGCCACTGATGCTGGCGTTGACGACCTGGGCGGCGATGCCTTGCTGGCTCAAACGCGCCTCAAGCAAGGCCACCCAGCCTGCGCCTCGGGCCAAGCCATATTCGGCAGAGAGGCTGTCACCCAGGATCAGCACTTTGCGGGCCGGAGCGGCCTGGCCCATCAGTGGTGCTGTCAACAGCAAAAGACCGGCGGCCCACAAGACCATCCGACGTCGCTTAAAGTGTTCGCGTTGCCTTCGCATGTTAGCTTTCATGACCATCACGGCTCCTTCGCATCCTGCCACATCGCCTGTCGACTCCAGCGTCAACGCGCCTTCCCCCGCCATCGTTGTCCGGGGGCTGAGCAAAGTTGTCGAGGACGTCGGCGGCCCGCTCACCATCCTCGATGGCATCGAGCTCAGCGTGCCTCGGGGGGATTCGCTCGCCATCGTTGGCGCATCGGGTTCTGGCAAAAGCACCTTGTTGGCGCTGCTCGCAGGCCTGGACGTGCCCAGCCGTGGCGAGGTGTTGCTGGGAGGTTGCAACCTGTTCGACCTCGATGAAGATGCGCGGGCTGCCCATCGAGCAGCCCACGTCGGCTTTGTTTTCCAGAACTTTCAGCTGATCGCGCACCTGAGCGCCATCGAGAACGTCATGCTGCCCATGGAGCTGCGTGGAGACCGGCTGGCGCGCGGCAAGGCCCAAGCCATGCTGGAGCGGGTCGGGCTGGGTCAACGCTTGAACCACCGGCCAGTGCTCCTGTCCGGCGGTGAGCAGCAGCGGGTGGCTTTGGCGCGCGCCTTCGTCATGCGCCCGGACATCCTCATGGCCGACGAACCCACGGGCAGCCTGGATCACGCCACCGGGCTGGCCGTCATGGACCTCATGTTCGAGCTCAACCGCGAGATCGGCACGACCCTGGTCCTCGTGACGCACGACGAAAAAATCGCGCAGCGTTGCGCAAACCGGATCCGGATTCAGGCAGGGCGATTGGTGAACTGAGCCCCTGTGGGCGATCGCCAACCAGGCCGCTCGCATCGGCAGCGGTTACGATGCCGGCATGAGTCAGAAACTGCTGTTCGGCTTTCACGCCGTCACCGTGCGCCTGAAGGTCGCGCCCCAATCCATCCGCGAGTTGCATGTCGATGCCAGCCGCCAAGACCAGCGCATGAAGCAATTCCTGGCCAAGGTCGAGGAAGCCGGCATGCGCGCCATCGAAAGCGACGACGATCGCCTTCAACAGATGGCCGGCACGCACCGCCACCAGGGTGTCGTGGCACGGGTGGACGCGGTTCAGCACGCCCGCTCGCTTGACGACCTGCTCGACGAACTCACCGAACCTGCTTTGCTGCTGGTGCTCGATGGCGTGACCGACCCGCACAACCTGGGCGCCTGCCTGCGCGTGGCAGATGGCGCTGGTGCTCATGCCGTGATCGCCCCCAAGGACCACGCCGTCGGCATCAACGCCACCGTGGCCAAGGTGGCCAGCGGCGCGGCAGAGACGGTGCCGTACTTCATGGTCACCAACCTGGCGCGCACCCTGGGCGAACTCAAAGAGCGTGACATCTGGGTGGTCGGGACCTCGGACGATGCCCCGGGTGACCTTTACCAGGCCGATTTCCGCCGTGGCACGGCCGTGGTTCTGGGGGCCGAGGGCAGCGGCATGCGTCAGCTCACCCGCAAGCACTGCGACGAGCTGGTCAGCATCCCGATGATGGGTGGCGTCGAGAGCTTGAACGTGTCCGTGGCCAGCGGCGTCTGCCTTTACGAGGCCCTTCGTCAGCGCAGGGGCTGAGCAGGCTTCAACGCAGACTCACGGTAGGCGTCGGCGCGTTGCTGCGCGCGCTGAGCCCACCAGCTCAGGGCGAGGGCGACCAGCATCCAGGCCAGGCCCAGCCAGTGCAGTTGCTCGTAGCCATGCTGTGAGATCACCCAGCCACCACCGCTGGCCCCCAGCGCGTGCCCCAGGTAGATGGCCGAGGTGTTCAGGGCCATCAGTGCAGGAGCCAGCCTGGGCGAGAGACCGCCCAGCCGTGCCTGCTGACCCGAATTGGTGGCAAACCCTGAAATGGCCCAAGGCAGCAGCACGGCGGCCAGCACCGGCAGCGAACTGGCCAACGGCCAGATCAGCAAGCTCAGGGCCATCAGCGCCAGGGTGAGTGTCACGGCGGGTGCCGCACCGACGCGGTCGATGCTGCGGTTCAGCAGCACGTTGCCCGCCAGCGCCAGCGCGCCGAACCAAGTGAACATCAGGCTGATCTGCTCCGGTGAGGCACCGAACACCTGCTTGTAATAGGGGGCGGTGTAGCCCAGCACGGTGAACTGCCCGGCGCTCTGGCAGGCCGTCACCGCGACGACTGCCATCAGCAGCGGCGACTTCAGCACCTTGCGCCAGGAGCGCAGCGACAGGGCAGGGGGCCGGACGCCCGCAGGCAGGTGGCGCCACACCAGCCAGGCAGACGCGAATGCGGCCAGGCCGATCATTGCCATGGCCACTCGCCAGCCCATGCGCTCACCGATCCAGGCGGTCAGCGGCATGCCCGCAACCGAGGCAATGGACCAGCCCATGAACACGAAGGTGATGGCCTGACCGCGCTTTGCCGGGGTCGACATGAACCCGGCCGTGGCAGCCGCCTGAGGCGTGAACACGGCAGCCGACAGCACCGTCAACGCCCGCGCAGGCCACAGCCATGCGTAACCAGGCGCCAGCGCGCACAGCAGGTGTCCGACCGCGTACCAGACCATGGTCCAGGCCAGCAGGGTGCGGCGGTCGATGTGCCCGACCAGCCAGGCCAGCAGTGGGGCGCCCACACCCATCATCAGTGCAGCGATGGCCAGCAATTGCCCGCCAGTGGTCACGCTGATGTTCAAGTCGTGGGTGAGGTCGTTGAGCGTGCCCCCCACCACCATCACCCCGCAGCCGATGACGAAGTTGCCGAACAGCAGCGACCAGCGGGCCGCCCGGATGCTCTCCCGGGACAGCGCCCGCTCCAGTTCCATGGGGTACTGCCTTGTGTGTCGTCAGTGAGGCACGCGCAGTGCTTCGGGGTTGACGATGCCGCTGGGGCGACCCGCGTCGAAATTCAGCAGGTGCTCAAAGGCCGCGCTGAAGAGTTGCTCGTAGCTGTCCTGCTCGACCAGGCCGATGTGCGGGGTGCAGACGGCGTTCTCCAGCCGCAGCAAGGGGTGCCCTTGCAAAATGGGCTCGCTCTCGAACACATCGACTGCGGCCATGCCTGGGCGCCCGCGGTTGAGCCCGGCCACCAGGGCGTTGTCTTGAACCAGCTCCGCGCGAGAGGTGTTGACGAACAGGGCGGTGGGCTTCATGCGGCTGAAATCGTCGAGCGTGATGAGGCCGCGATTTTGTTCCCGCAACCTCAGGTGGACGCTCAGCACGTCCGAGGTGGCGAAGAACTCCTCGCGGCTGGGCGCGGCCCTCAGGCCCTTGGCCACGGCTTGCGCCCGCGATGCTTCGCTGCCCCATACCTGCACGTCCATCCCGAAGGCCTTGCCGTAGCCTGCGACCAGTTGCCCAACCTGTCCGTACCCCCAGATGCCCAGGGTCTTGCCTTGCAGCTTCATGCCCAGGCCAAAGTTGGCCGGCATGGACGCGGCTTTCAGGCCGGACTGTTGCCAGGCGCCGTGTTTGAGGTTGCCGATGTACTGGGGCAGTCGGCGCATCGCGGCCAGCACCAGGGCCCAGGTGAGCTCTGCGGTGGCGGCAGGCGAGGTGTTGCACTCCGCCACGGCGATGCCCAGTCGGGTGCAGGCCTCGATGTCGATGTGCGGTCCAACCTGACCGATCTGACAGATCAGGCGCAACTTGGGCAGTTTCTCTAGCAGTGCCTTGGAGAAATGCGTGCGCTCGTGGATGACCACCAGCGCTTCGGCGTCGCGAAGCCGCACCGCGAGCTGGCCCGTGCCTTTGACGGTGTTGGTGTAGACCTTGGCTGACAAGCCGTCAAGCCGGGAGGCACATGGCAGTTTTCGGACGGCGTCCTGATAGTCGTCCAGGATGATGATGTTCATGAGGCGGTCGGGTGTCCAACTTGACATTGTGCAACGCGCGCGGCTGCGCCGGGCGTTGCCTGGACATCCTCACAGACCAATTACCAGGTTGTCACCTTTGCGCTGCGGCCATCTTCTGCCTTGGGTGAGGCGCGCACCGGGAAGTGGCTGTCCAGGGCGTCCAGGCGCAATTGCGCCTCGATTTGCCCGCGGTGCGTGGATATCACCTTGAACACGTCGGCGCGCAGGTGCCAGAGTTCACGCAGCGAGCGCGAGGTTTCGATCTGGTCGCGCACCTGGTTGGCTCGCAGCGACTGAAGGTCCCACAAGGAAGCAACGAACTCCGTCTTGATGGCGCGCAAACCGTTGACCGAAGACGGAGGGCGTGGCGATTCGCCGTTGTCCCACAACCAGTTCCACAAACCCTTGCACCAGCTCTTCCACAGAGGCTGGGCGGGCGCAAACTGGGCCGGAGGTGTGACGCCGACCCGGCGCGCGGCCGCCCCACTCAGGTCCACAGGGGCGTCGTGGGGCAATTGCGTCGGGTTGGCCAAGGCGCGTTTGCGCCCCTGGGTGTCAACCTGCGCGGACTCGTCGTTGGAGTAGAAAAAGGATGCCATCGTGCCCTCGCTGCGCCTTTGAGCGCGTCTCGTACTGGACATCGACCATCCTAGGTAGCCCTTGAGCAGGGTACACCCGTAAAAAACGGGCCTCGAGGGCCCGTTTCCGTGGACTGTTCACGACTTGTTACGTGTGGTGCGCACTCAGACTGTGGCGACAGACATCCTGGCAATGGGGATCAACTTGTTGCCAGCCTGGCGTGCTTCGTCAAAGACTTCACGGGCACAGGTTTCGCAGCACCCGCAGCAGGTGGCCACGCGCGTGCGGTCCTGGAGGGCATCGAAGGAGCCGCAGCCCATGTTGGCTTGCTTGACGATTTCCTTGTCGGAGATGGCGTGGCAGACGCAGACGATCATGGCAGGAGCAGGGCTCATGAATGAGAATGAGTCGCATGATAGATGCGAATGATTCGCAGCACAAGCCTTTGAGCAAGCCCGGACCTCGAATGAGGGGATCCGGGCGAGCAACCTTCAGCCCGTGCCTCAGCCCTCGATTTCACCCATGATGGATTGCAGGTAATTCTGCACACCGACCTTGGCGATCAAGTCGATCTGGGTTTCCAGGAAGTCGATGTGCTCTTCCGTGTCGTCGAGGATGTGCTGGAAGAGGTCACGAGAAACGTAATCGCGCACCGACTCACAGTAGGCGATGCCTTCCTTGACCGTGGCCTGGGCGGCGGTTTCGAGCTTGAGGTCGCAGGCCAGCAACTCGGGAACATCCTCGCCGATGAGCAACTTGCCCAAGTCCTGCAGGTTGGGCAGGCCGTCGAGCGTGAAGATGCGCTCCATCAGCTTGTCGGCGTGCTTCATTTCGCCGATCGATTCTTCGTATTCTTTCTTGGCCAGCTTGTCAAAACCCCAATGCTTGAGCATGCGGTAGTGCAGAAAGTACTGGTTGGTGGCCGTGAGTTCGTTTTTGAGCTGCGCGTTCAGCAGCTCGATGACCTTGGCATCGCCCTTCATGGTGTCCTCGCGTGGTGGGTCAAGATGGGTCTCATTGTGAACCAGGGCAGGGCATGTGCCGCATGTCGTGCGCACATCCCAACAGGTCGGATCGGGTATACTTCTAAGGTTTACCCGCAACCATCCCCCCGTCTGGCGAAACCGCGCCGATCTGGCATGTACATGATCGGCCTTGCTTTTGTCGCGTCCGTGTCCCGGCCATGCGCTGTTGCACGCTGACTGTGTCCCAAGCAAACGGCGAGCCAGGCGCGCACAACAAACGGAGAACGAACCCGTGCTGCCCGTCCTGCCCCAAGCTCTTCTGGCCCTCGCAGACGGCACGGTCTTTCTTGGCACTTCGATCGGCGCTGCCGGTCACACGGTCGGCGAAGTGGTGTTCAACACCTCCATCACCGGCTATCAGGAAATCCTCACCGACCCCAGCTATTGCCGTCAGATCGTGACCCTCACGTATCCGCACATCGGCAACTACGGTGTCAACGGTGAAGACGTCGAAGCCACGAAAGTCCATGCCGCTGGTCTGATCATCAAGGATCTGCCCATCCGCACTTCCAACTTCCGTCAGACCCGCACCCTCTCGCAATACCTGCAGGACGAAGGCACGGTCGGCATCGCCAACATCGACACCCGCAAGCTGACGCGCATTTTGCGTTCCAAGGGCGCTCAGAACGGCTGCATCGTTGCCCTGGTCGCTGGTCAGGACGTGACCGAGGCCGTCATCGCCGATGCCGTGGCGAAGGCGAAGGCCGCGCCGAACATGGCTGGCCAGGACCTGGCCCAGGTGGTCACGCGCAGCGACACCGCCGTGTGGGACGAAACCGAATGGAAACTGGCCAACCCCGAGTTGGGCGGCAAGCCCGGCTTCGGCAAGCAGACCGCCCCGAAGTTCCACGTCGTGGCCTACGACTTCGGTGTCAAGCGCAACATCCTGCGCATGCTGGCCGAGCGCGGCTGCAAGGTCACCGTGGTGCCCGCCAAGACGCCGGCCGCCGAGGTGCTCAAGCACAAGCCCGATGGCATCTTCCTGTCCAACGGCCCTGGGGACCCGGAGCCTTGCGACTACGCGATCGCCGCAGCCAAAGAGCTGATCGAAACCGGCATCCCGACCTTCGGCATCTGCCTGGGTCACCAGATCATGGCCCTGGCCTCCGGTGCGAAGACCTACAAGATGCCCTTCGGTCACCACGGCGGCAACCACCCCGTGAAAGACCTGGACACCGGTCGCGTCAGCATCACCAGCCAGAACCACGGTTTTGCTGTCGATGAGAAAACGCTGCCAGCCAACCTGCGCGCCACGCACATCTCGCTGTTCGACGGCACGCTGCAAGGCCTGGCCCGCACCGACAAGCCCGCTTTCTGCTTCCAGGGTCACCCGGAAGCCTCGCCCGGACCGCATGACATCAGCTACCTGTTCGATCGTTTCACTGCGCTGATGGAGAAGAACAATGCCTAAGCGCACAGACATCAAGAGCATCCTCATCATCGGCGCCGGCCCGATCATCATCGGCCAGGCCTGCGAATTCGACTACTCCGGCGCCCAGGCCTGCAAGGCCCTGCGCGAAGAGGGCTACAAAGTCATCCTGGTCAACAGCAACCCTGCGACCATCATGACGGACCCGAGCACGGCGGACGTCACCTACATCGAGCCCATCACCTGGCAGGTGGTCGAGCGCATCATCGCCAAGGAGCGCCCCGACGCGATCCTGCCGACCATGGGCGGCCAGACCGCGCTGAACTGCGCGCTCGACCTGCACAAGCACGGCGTGCTGGACAAGTACAAGGTCGAGATGATCGGCGCCAACGAGCACGCGATCGAAAAAGCAGAAGACCGCCTGAAGTTCAAGGACGCGATGACCTCCATCGGCCTGGGCTCGGCCAAGTCGGGCATCGCTCACTCGCTGGAAGAGGCCTGGGCGGTGCAAAAGAGCATCCAGGCCGAAATCGGCGGCTCGGGTTTCCCGATGGTGATCCGCCCCAGCTTCACGCTGGGCGGCACCGGCGGCGGCATCGCCTACAACCCCGAAGAGTTCGAAGAGATCTGCAAGCGCGGCATCGACCTGTCGCCCACCAACGAGCTGCTCATCGAAGAGTCGCTGATCGGCTGGAAGGAATACGAGATGGAAGTGGTCCGCGACAAGGCGGACAACTGCATCATCGTGTGCTCGATCGAGAACCTGGACCCGATGGGCATCCACACCGGTGACTCGATCACCGTGGCCCCGGCTCAGACGCTGACCGACCGCGAGTACCAGCTGCTGCGCAACGCCTCCATCGCCATCCTGCGCGAGATCGGCGTCGAGACCGGTGGCTCCAACGTGCAGTTCTCCATCAACCCCGTTGACGGCCGCATGGTCGTCATCGAGATGAACCCGCGCGTGTCGCGCTCGTCCGCGCTGGCATCCAAGGCCACGGGCTTCCCGATCGCCAAGATCGCGGCCAAGCTGTCGGTGGGCTACACGCTCGACGAGCTCAAGAACGACATCACCGGCGGCGCCACGCCCGCATCGTTCGAGCCCTCGATCGACTACGTGGTCACCAAGATCCCGCGTTTCGCTTTCGAGAAGTTCCCCGCTGCCGACAGCCGCCTGACCACGCAGATGAAGTCCGTGGGCGAGGTGATGGCCATGGGTCGCACCTTCCAGGAGTCTTTCCAGAAAGCGCTGCGCGGTCTGGAAACCGGCATCGACGGCCTGAGCGAGATCAGCAACGACCGCGAAGAAATCATCCAGGAGATCGGCGAGCCCGGTCCCGAGCGCATCCGCTTCCTGGGCGATGCCTTCCGCATCGGCATGAGCCTGGACGAGGTCTTCGAAGAGACCAAGGTCGACCCCTGGTTCCTCGCCCAGATCGAAGACATCGTCAAGACCGAAACCGAGGTCAAGGCGCGCAAGCTCGAGTCGCTGAGCGCGCAAGAGTTGCGCTACCTGAAGAAGAAGGGCTTCTCCGACCGCCGCCTGGCCAAGCTGATGGGGTGCGATCAGCACGCCGTGCGCAAGGCTCGCCATGCGATGGGCGTGCGCCCGGTCTACAAGCGCGTCGACACCTGCGCCGCCGAGTTCGCCACGCAGACCGCCTACATGTACTCGTGCTACGAGAACGAAGGCGGCGAGTGCGAGGCCGAACCTACGACCAAGAAAAAGATCATGGTGCTGGGTGGTGGCCCGAACCGCATCGGCCAGGGCATCGAGTTCGACTACTGCTGCGTCCACGCTGCCCTCGCCATGCGCGAAGACGGCTACGAGACCATCATGGTCAACTGCAACCCCGAGACCGTCTCGACCGACTACGACACCTCCGACCGCCTCTACTTTGAGCCCGTGACGCTGGAAGACGTGCTCGAGATCGTCGACAAGGAAAAGCCGGTTGGCGTGATCGTGCAGTACGGCGGACAGACCCCGCTCAAGCTCGCGCTGGACCTCGAAGCCAACGGCGTGCCCATCATCGGCACCACGCCGGACAGCATCGACATCGCCGAAGATCGCGAGCGCTTCCAGGCCCTGCTGCACAAGCTGGGCCTGAAGCAGCCGCCCAACCGCACGGCCCGTAACGAAGACGACGCCATCAAGCTGGCCAACGAGATCGGCTACCCCCTGGTGGTGCGCCCCTCGTACGTGCTGGGTGGACGCGCCATGGAAATCGTCCACGGTGACAAGGACCTTGAGCGCTACATGCGTGAAGCCGTGCGCGTCTCCGAGAAGTCGCCCGTGCTGCTCGATCGCTTCCTGAATGACGCCGTCGAAGTCGACGTGGACTGCATCGCCGATGGCGAGGCCACGATGATCGGCGGCATCATGGAGCACATCGAACAAGCCGGTGTGCACTCCGGTGACTCGGCTTGCTCGCTGCCGCCCTACACCCTGAGCGCCGAGCTGCAGGACGAGCTGCGTCGCCAGACCGCGCTGATGGCCAAGGCCCTCAACGTGGTGGGCCTGATGAACGTGCAGTTCGCCATCCAGGGCGACGTGACCAAGGGTCTGAACGACGCCACGGTCTACGTGCTCGAAGTCAACCCGCGTGCTTCGCGCACCGTGCCCTACGTGTCGAAGGCGACCGGCCAGCCCTTGGCCAAGATCGCCGCGCGCTGCATGGCCGGCCAGAAGCTGGCCACGCAAAAGTCTCCCGACGGCAAGGCCCCGCGCGAAGTCGTGCCGCCGTACTTCACCGTCAAGGAAGCCGTCTTCCCGTTCAACAAGTTCCCGGGTGTGGACCCTGTCCTCGGCCCTGAAATGCGTTCGACCGGCGAGGTCATGGGCGTGGGCGAGACCTTCGGCGAAGCCATGCTGAAGTCTCAGCTGGGTGCCGGCTCGCGCCTGCCCACCAAGGGCACGGTCTGCATTTCCGTCAAGGACGGCGACAAGCAGCGCGCCGTGGGCGTGGCACGTGACTTGGTCGCACTGGGCTTCAACGTCGTGGCCACCAAGGGCACGGCGGCGGCCATTGCGGCAGCTGGTGTGCCGGTCAAGCCGGTCAACAAGGTCAAGGATGGTCGCCCGCACATCGCGGACGCCATCAAGGCCGGTGAAATCCAGCTGGTGTTCACGACCGTGGATGAAACCCGCACGGCCATTGCCGACTCGCGCAGCATCCGCCAGGCCGCCTTGGCCAACCGCGTCACCTACTACACCACCATGGCTGGCTGCGAAGCCGCCGTGGAAGCGCTCAAGCACCAGGACGACCTGGTGGTGTACTCGGTGCAGGAACTGCACGCCAAACTGCACTAAACTGCCAAAGTGCCGCGACGGGTTCGCCCGATCGCGGCCATGCATTCAACGGGCCGCTCCCGGCCGCTCCTCCACAGAGATGGCGCCTGGGACGCGGCTCCTTCATTTTGGAAGACACATCAGCCATGTCCACCATCCCCATCACCAAGCGTGGTGCCGAGCAACTCAAGGAAGAGCTGCACCGCCTCAAACACGTCGAGCGTCCTGCCGTGGTGCAAGCCATTGCCGAGGCCCGGGCCCAGGGTGACCTGTCGGAAAACGCCGAGTACGACGCCGCCAAGGACAAGCAAGGCTTCATCGAAGGGCGCATCAACGAGATCGAAGGCAAGCTCTCTGCCGCCAAGGTCATCGACCCGGCTGACCTGGATGCCGGCGGTCGGGTGGTGTTTGGCGCCACCGTTGAAATGGAAATCGAGGCCACTGGCGACGTGGTCACCTACCAGATCGTGGGCGATGACGAGGCCGACCTCAAGGAAGGCAAGATTTCCATTGGTTCCCCCATCGCTCGCGCCCTGATCGGCAAAGAGGCTGGTGACGTGGCTGTGGTGCAGGCGCCAGGAGGCGAGCGCAGCTACGAAATCATCGAAGTTCGCTACATTTGAGCAGCGTTAGCAGATGATGAGCAGGGTTGTTCGTTTCCAATCGACGCTCTCTGGTCTGTGGGCGGGCGTTTTGCTGGCCATCGGCGGCATCGCTGCACCTGCCTTGTTCAGTGTGCTCGAGCGCCAGCAAGCTGGCGCGGGTGCCGGCCAGATCTTCCACATCGAGTCCCGGCTGAGCCTGGCTTTCGCCATCTTGCTGTTCGTGCTGGAGCGTCGGCGTGTGCGCGACGAGGTGGAGCAGGGTGCGTCCCAAAGCGCCATGAGCGCCAACCTGTTGCTGGTGCTCGGGGCGCTGTTTCTGACGGTGCTGGGTGGTTTCGCCCTGCAGCCCATGATCCAGGCAGCCAAGGCCGGCGAGCCCACAGCCCTGTCTTTTGCCGCCCTGCATGGCATCTCGGCCTCGCTTTACTGGCTCAAGGCTTTGCTGGTGCTGGTGTTGGCCTGGCGCATGACAGCGCGCTGAACGAAAAACGGCACCCAGAGGTGCCGTTTTACTGTCAAATGTTGGCAGATGCGATCAGATCAGCCTGATTTTTTGCTGGTCATGCGTTTTTTCGCTCGCTTGATGAGGCCGCCCGGCGTCACGCGTTGGTTGCCCAGCACGGTCACTTTCTTGATCTCCGGGCGGCGCGTGCCACTCTTGGAGAACTTCAGGATCTTGACCTCGCGAGGGGCTGCGCCACCGCGCCGGGCATCGTCTTGCTCGGTGTCTTTCTCGGGCATCGGGCGCCAGATCACCAGCAGCTTGCCGATGTGCTGGATGGGCGCGGCGTTGAGCTGGTCGCACAGCTGGGCAAAGATTTCTTCGCGGGCAGCGCGATCGTCTCCGAGCACGCGCACCTTGATCAGGCCGTGGGCCTTGAGCGCGGAGTCGGTCTCCTTGACGACAGCGGGCGTCAGGCCGTCTCCGCCGATCATCACGACGGGATCAAGGTGGTGGGCGTCGGCGCGCAGGGCGCGGCGCTCGGAAGTGGTCAGTTCAATTGCAGGCATCCCTCTATTATCGAGCCATGAAAGTCCAAACCAAAAGCAAAAAAGTCAACAAGGCTTGGCTGAACGATCACATCCACGATCCATACGTGCGTCTGGCGCAAAAAGAAGGCTACCGATCCAGAGCGGCTTACAAGATCAAAGAGATCGATGAAGCCCTTGGTTTGATCAAGCCTGGGCAGCTGGTGGTGGACCTGGGTGCCGCCCCTGGCGCATGGAGTCAGTACGTGCGGCGCAAATTCGCACCGAAGGACGTGGGGGTGGGGGGCGCAGCCGTGGGTGAGCTCAATGGCACCATCATCGCCCTGGACCTGTTGGACTTCGATCCGATCGAGGGCGTGACCTTCATCCAGGGTGATTTTCGGGAGGAAACCGTGCTGCAGCAGTTGCAGGACGAGGTGGCTGGCCGACCGGTGGACGTTGTCATCTCGGACATGGCGCCCAACCTCAGCGGCATCGACGTGACCGACAGCGCCCGGATCGCTCACCTGATCGAGCTGGCCATTGACTTCGCGCAGCAACACCTGAAAAAGGACGGCGCGCTGGTTTGCAAAGTTTTTCACGGCGCGGGCTACAGCCAGCTGGTGGAGGCTTTCAAGGCTAATTTCCGCGTCTGCAAGCCGGTCAAACCCAAGGCTTCCCGCGACAAATCGGCCGAAACCTTCCTGGTTGGCATCGGTCTGAAGACGCGCTGAGTCACTTTGTCTCGTCAAGGCATCGTCAAGGCCTCAATTCCAGCGTTTCATGTGGGATTGGGCGCCACGCGTCAACCCTTGACTGCACTAGAATGGTCCCCACATGCCGCGAAGGACGGCACTGTTTTGCGTCATCATGACAAAGGCGGTGCAGTTTTTTGGATCCGTGTTCGGTGTGGGGATGCATCCAGCATCAGCCGAACCGGTGTGACTGTGGGTTGAAGGAGCCGCGGTGAACAATCAATGGTTCTCGAAAGTTGCTGTCTGGCTGGTGGTGGCCCTCGTGCTGTTCACCGTGTTCAAACAGTTCGATCGCGCTGGCGCGGTCGGCGGTCAGATGGCGTATTCGGAGTTCCTCGAGGAAGTCCGGGCCAAGCGCATCAAGAGCGTGACCCTGCAAGAGGGCGGCGGCGGGACCGAGATCATCGCGACCACGACCGATGACAAGAAGATCCGCTCCACCGCCACCTACCTCGATCGTGGCTTGGTTGGCGACCTGATCAACAACGGCGTCAAGTTCGACGTCAAGCCCCGCGAAGAGCCCTCGCTCATCATGAGCCTGCTGGTCTCCTGGGGCCCGATGCTGCTGCTGATCGGCGTGTGGATCTATTTCATGCGCCAGATGCAGGGTGGCGGCAAGGGCGGCGCGTTCAGCTTCGGCAAGAGCAAGGCCCGCATGCTCGACGAGAACAACAACAACATCACCTTCGCTGACGTCGCCGGCTGCGACGAAGCCAAGGAAGAGGTCAAGGAACTCGTCGACTTCCTGCGTGACCCGCAGAAATTTCAGAAGCTGGGTGGTCGCATTCCCCGTGGTGTGCTGCTGGTCGGCCCCCCTGGCACCGGCAAGACGCTGCTGGCCAAGTCCATCGCGGGCGAAGCCAAGGTGCCGTTCTTCACCATCTCTGGCTCCGACTTCGTTGAAATGTTCGTTGGCGTGGGCGCGGCCCGCGTGCGCGACATGTTCGAGCAAGCCAAGAAAAACGCACCCTGCATCATCTTCATCGACGAAATCGATGCGGTCGGTCGTCACCGTGGCGCTGGCCTGGGTGGTGGCAACGACGAGCGCGAGCAGACCCTCAACCAGATGCTGGTCGAGATGGATGGTTTCGAAACCAACCTGGGTGTGATCGTGATCGCGGCGACCAACCGCCCCGACATCCTCGACCCAGCTCTGCTGCGTCCTGGGCGTTTTGACCGCCAGGTCTACGTCACGCTGCCTGACGTGCGTGGCCGCGAGCAGATCCTGAACGTGCACATCCGCAAGGTGCCCGTCGGCCAAGACGTTCGCGCCGACATCCTGGCCCGTGGCACGCCCGGCTTCTCGGGTGCTGACCTGGCCAACCTGGTCAACGAAGCCGCCTTGTTCGCTGCGCGCCGCAATGGTCGCGTGGTCGAAATGCAGGACTTCGAGAAGGCCAAGGACAAGATCATGATGGGCCCCGAGCGCAAGTCCATGGTCATGCCCGAGGAAGAGCGCAAGAACACGGCCTACCACGAGGCCGGCCACGCGCTGGTCGCTCGCCTGCTGCCCAAGACCGATCCGGTGCACAAGGTCACCATCATCCCGCGCGGCCGTGCTTTGGGCGTGACCATGCAGTTGCCCGAAGGTGACCGCTACAGCATGGACAAGACCCGCATGCTCGACACGATCTCCGTGCTGTTCGGTGGTCGCATCGCCGAAGAGGTGTTCATGGACCAGATGACGACCGGCGCTTCGAATGACTTCGAGCGCGCCACCGCCATCGCACGCGACATGGTCACCCGCTATGGCATGACCGACGAACTCGGTCCGGTCGTCTATGCCGAGAACGAAGGCGAAGTTTTCCTGGGCCGCTCGATCACCAAGACCACCAACATGTCTGAAGAGACGATGCAGAAGGTGGACAAGCAGATCCGCAAGATCATCGACGAGCAGTACGCCATCGCGCGCAAGCTCATCGAAGACAACCAGGACAAGATGCACGTGATGGCCAAGGCCCTGCTGGAGTGGGAAACCATCGACGCAGAGCAGATCGACGACATCATGCAAGGCCGTGAGCCCCGACCTCCCAAGGACTGGACGCCACCTTCGAACAGGCCCAGCAGCGGCCCCAAGCCGCCCATGAGCGCCGATGGCGCCCCCGCGGCGATTTGAACCAGGCGCCAAGGCGTTCTTTGACAGCGGGGCTTCGGCCCCGTTTTTCATGTTGAGCCACGAGCCATGAAGCATTGGCAGACCACGCGTTTCACCATTGACCTGAGTCGCCCGCGTGTCATGGGCATCGTCAACGTCACGCCCGACTCGTTTTCGGATGGCGGGCGGCATGCGGACACCCTCGCGGCGCTCAAACATGCTCAAAAGTTGGTGGAGGAGGGGGCGGACATCCTCGACATCGGCGGCGAATCGACCCGACCCGGTGCGCCCGAGGTGCCTGCTGACGAAGAGTGGGCGCGCATCGAAGGCGTTTTGCGCGGCGCCTCGTCCTGGGGCGTGCCCTTGTCAATCGACACGTGCAAGGCAGAGGTCATGCAGCGTGCGCTCGACCTCGGCGCTGACATCATCAACGACGTCAAAGCCCTGGGCGCGCCCGGCGCACTGGAAGAAGTCGCTCGTCATCCTTCCTGTGGTGTGTGCGTGATGCACATGAGGGGCTCTCCAGCCACCATGCAAGACGCCCCCAGCTACTGCGACGTGCTCGAAGAGGTCCACCACTTTCTGCGCTCGCGCTTGCATGCGCTCACGACCGCTGGCATCGGATTGGAGCGCATCACGCTGGATCCCGGCATCGGCTTTGGCAAGACGCCACAACACAACCTTGAACTGCTTCAGCGCCAGCGAGAACTTCTGAACCTGGGGCGGCCTCTGCTGTTGGGGTGGTCGCGCAAATCCACCCTGGGAGAGCTCACTGGCCGGCCCGTCGGGCAGCGCCTGGCCGCCAGCGTGGCGGCTGCATTGGCTTCGGTGCAAAAGGGTGCGGCGGTGGTGCGGGTGCACGACGTTGCAGAAACGGTAGATGCGCTGCGTGTCTGGGGCGCTGCAGGTCTGCTGGATTGACCGAAAACCGTGGACAATCCAGCGACCTCCGCACACACAAGCAGCTCATGTCCAGACAATACTTTGGCACCGACGGCATCCGCGGCACCGTGGGCCAGGCGCCCATCACGCCCGATTTCGTTCTCAAGTTGGGGCACGCCGTGGGGCAGGTCGTGCGTCGTCACACTTCCGGTCGGCGACCCAAGGTCCTCATTGGCAAGGACACGCGCATTTCGGGCTATATGCTCGAGTCGGCCCTGGAGGCCGGTTTCGCGTCGGCTGGGGTGGATGTCTTGCTCACCGGGCCTTTGCCAACGCCTGGCGTGGCCTACCTGACGCGCGCTCTGCGCTTGAACCTGGGCGTGGTGATCAGCGCGTCGCACAACCCGTTTGGCGACAATGGCATCAAGTTCTTCTCGTCTCGCGGCGAAAAGCTGCCAGACGAGTGGGAGCTGGCTGTCGAAGCCGCATTGCGTGAGCCGCCGCAGTGGGTGGATTCGCACAGCTTGGGCAAGGCGCGTCGCCTGGAGGACGCCCGGGGGCGTTACATCGAGTTCTGCAAGAGCACCTTTGCGTCGAACCTGTCGCTCAAGGGCCTCAAGATCGTGGTGGACGCAGCCCACGGCGCGGCTTACCAGGTGGCGCCCGAGGTGTTTCACGAGCTGGGGGCCGAGGTCATCGCCATCGGTTGTTCGCCCGACGGCCTGAACATCAACCAGGGTGTCGGGGCCACGCACCCGGAGGCGCTGGTGGCGGCGGTCAAACAGCACGGCGCCGACTACGGCATTGCGCTGGACGGAGATGCCGATCGGCTGCAGATCGTCGGGGCAGACGGTCGCCTGTTCAACGGTGACGAGCTTTTGTATGTCATGGTGGCCGACCGCATCGACCAGGGCGAACCCGTGCCGGGCGCGGTGGGCACCCTGATGACGAACATGGCTGTCGAGGTGGCACTCAAGCAGCGGGGCATCGATTTCGTGCGCGCCAAGGTGGGCGACAGGTACGTGCTGGAGGAGCTGGGTGCCAAGGGTTGGAAGCTGGGCGGCGAGGGCTCGGGTCACCTGATCGCGTTGGACCGTCACACCACGGGTGATGGCATCGTCAGTGCGCTGGCGATCTTGCAGGCGGTGGTTCGCAGCGCGCGCAGCGTGTCTTCCTGGCTCCAGGGCGTGGAGTTGTATCCGCAGCGCTTGATCAACGTGCGTCTTCAGCCGGGCATGGACTGGCAGAACCACCAGCCGCTTCTGCAAGCCCGCAGCGACGTTGAGGCTCGACTGGCTGACAAGGGGCGCGTGCTCATCCGGGCGTCGGGAACGGAGCCTTTGGTGAGGGTGATGGTCGAGGCCAGTGACAAGGCCCTGGCCGATGCGTGTGCCGAGCAGCTCGCGGCAACGCTGGCCTGAAGCCGGCCTGATTTCTCGCACAACGAAAAAGCCCCCGTGGGGGCTTTTTTCGTTCCCTGAGCAAGTCGCCGTGAATCAGCGACAGATCTTATTTTTTGGGCGGCGTCAGCACGCGGTCGATGACGTGCAGCACGCCGTTGCTGGCGGTGACGTCTGCCTGGGTCACCAGGGCTTCGTCCACGGTGACAAAGTCGCCTGCCTTGGCAAGCACCAGCTTGGTGCCGGCCAGGGTGGTGACGGTGGTGGTGTCGGCGTTCAGGGCGGCGCGGGTGGTCGCCCCGGCGACGGCATGGTGCTTGAGCACGGCTTTGAGGGCCTCGGGATCCTTGCCGAGTTTGTCCAGCGTGGCGGCGGGCAGGGCGCGGAAAGCCTCGTCGGTGGGGGCGAACACCGTCACCGGGCCTGCGCCGGTGAGCAAATCGCCCAAGCCAGCTTGCTGAGTCAGTTTGACGAACGTGCTCAATTGCGGATCGCGGGAAGCAACGGTCTGCAGGTTGGCGGGGGCGCTGTCGGTGGTGGCGCAGCCGGCAAACTGGGCCAGGGCGCCACAAACGAGTGCGCTCATCACCAGGCGACGAGACAGGCGGGTGTTCTTGTGAAAGGTCATGGGGAGCTCCATAGGGGTGGACGACGCCGCTTTGGCGGCTGATCGGCAAGATAGAAGGCCCTCGTGACAGATCGGTGACCATGACATGACAATGACTGTCACATGACATGGCTCGCTCGGCTTGTGACGTTCGTGACAGCGCCCTCACGGGTTGTCATGTGACCGTCACAATGGGTCGATACAGTCCGCCGCGTCAACTTCCTTTTGTCTGACGTTCCCTGAAAGGCGACTCATGAGCTTCAAGATGATCCGCACCGCTGCCGCCGCCATGGCCCTGTCCCTGGTCGCCGGCGTGGCTCTGGCCAACGACGTGACCGGTGCCGGCGCGACCTTCCCCGCACCGCTGTATGCCAAATGGGCAGCTGACTACAGCAACGCCACCAAGGTCAAGGTCAACTACCAATCGGTGGGCTCGGGTGCAGGCATCAAGCAAATCAAGGCCAAGACCGTTGACTTCGGTGCCTCTGACATGCCCCTGGTGGACGCAGACCTGGCCAAGGACGGCCTGATTCAGTTCCCCACCGTGATCGGCGGCGTCGTGCCTGTGGTCAACATCAAGGGCATCGCCCCCGGCCAGATCAAGATGACCGGCGAATTGATCGGCAACATCTACCTGGGCAAGATCACCCGCTGGAACGACGCGGCCATCGTGGCGCTGAACCCCGGTGTGCCCCTGCCCGATGCCCCGATCGCCCCGGTGCGCCGCGCCGATGGCTCCGGCACCACGTTCATCTTCACGAACTACCTCTCGAAGGTCAACGCCGAGTGGAAGTCCAAGGTGGGTGAGGGCACCGCTGTCAACTGGCCGACCGGCGCTGGCGGCAAGGGCAACGAGGGCGTGTCGGCCTTCGTGCAGCGCCTGCCCAACTCGATCGGCTACGTCGAGTACGCCTATGCCAAGCAGAACCGCATGTCGCACGTGCTGCTCAAGAATGCGGCTGGCAACTTCGTGGCGCCCGACGACGCGACCTTCAAGGCCGCCGCCGCCGCCGCTGACTGGAACAAGTCGTTCTATCAGATCTTGACCGAGCAAGCAGGCAAGGACGCCTGGCCCCTGACCGGCGCCACCTTCATCCTGATGCACAAGTCGCAGGACAAGCCGGCCCAGGCTGCTGCAGCCCTGAAGTTCTTCGATTGGGCCTATGTCAATGGTGACACCGCCGCTGGCAACCTGGAGTACGTGCCCCTGCCCGCCAACGTGAAGGACCTGGTCCGCAAGCAGTGGGCTTCCGTGGTGGACACCGCCGGCAAGCCGGTGGGCTGGAAGTGATCGCCTGAGCTTGTTTTGACCCTGACCGGGCGTCCGAGCCTTTGGGTGCCCGGTCGACGCAGACCTGATGTCTCCTGCAAACCGCACCCGACTTGTCATGGAGTGAGCGATGGCCGCCATACTACCGACTGACCTGGGCGACGCATCCGCTCCGCCCGACCGGAAAAACCAACGTCAGCCCATGACCAACCCGCCTTCTCGCCGCGTCCAGGCCCCTTGGGCCGATGCCGCATTCGCCCTGGCAGCCCGCGCTGCCGCCGTTCTCACCCTGTGCCTGCTGCTGGGCATCATCGGCTCGCTGGTGGTGGGCGCTTGGCCCGCCATCCATGAATACGGGCTGGGCTTTTTCACCAGCACCGCCTGGGACCCCGTCCAGAACCAGTACGGTGGTCTGGTGATGATCTACGGCACGCTGATGACGTCGTTCATCGCGCTGCTGATCGCTGTGCCGGTGAGCTTCGGCATCGCCGTGTTCCTGACCGAGCTGTCGCCAGCCTGGCTCAAGCGCCCGCTGGGCATCGCCATCGAGTTGCTGGCGGCCGTGCCGTCGATCGTCTACGGCATGTGGGGCCTGCTGGTGTTCGGCCCGATCCTGTCCGAGTACGTGCAGCAGCCGCTGCAGGCGCTCACCGAGGGCGTTCCTTACCTGGGTGCGTTCTTCTCTGGGCCGCCTGTGGGCATCGGCATCCTGTCGGCCGGCATCATCCTGGCCATCATGGTGATCCCGTTCATCGCTTCGGTGATGCGTGACGTGTTCGAAGTCACGCCGCCGCTGCTCAAGGAATCGGCCTACGGCCTGGGTTCGACCACCTGGGAAGTCGTCTCCAAGGTCGTGTTGCCGTACACCAAGACCGGTGTGGTCGGCGGCATCATGCTGGGCCTGGGGCGTGCGCTGGGCGAGACCATGGCAGTGACCTTCGTGATCGGCAACATGAACCAGCTCAATTCGCTGTCTGTTTTTGAAGCCGCCAACAGCATCACCTCGGCCCTGGCCAACGAATTCGCCGAAGCCGGCGAGGGCCTGCACCAGGCCTCGCTGATTTACCTCGGCCTGATCCTGTTCTTCATCACCTTCGTCGTGCTGGCCTTCTCCAAGGTGTTGCTGGCCCGCCTGAAGAAGTCCGAAGGAGCCCGCTCGTGAGCACCGCAGCACTGCAAGCCTCCCGTGCCCGCAAGCACGCCGGACGCAAACGCATCAATTTCATCGCCCTGACGCTGTCGCTGGGTGCCATGGCTTTCGGCCTGGTCTGGCTGGTCTGGATCCTGGTGGAAACCGTGCGCCTGGGGCTCGACGGCCTGGCGATTGCCACTTTCACCGAGATGACCCCGCCGCCCATGGAAGCGGGTGGTCTGGCCAACGCGCTCATGGGCTCGCTGCTCATGGTGGGCCTGGCCACGGCGATCGGCACGCCGATCGGCATCCTGGCTGGCGTCTACCTGGCCGAGTATGGTCAAAAGGGCTGGCTGGGCAGCGCCACGCGCTTCATCAACGACATCCTGCTGTCGGCTCCTTCCATCGTGATCGGCTTGTTCATCTATTCGGTGGTGGTCTCGCGCTTCAAGTCTTTCTCGGGCTGGGCCGGTGTGCTGGCGCTGGCGCTGATCGTGATCCCGGTGGTCATCCGCACCACCGAGAACATGCTGGCGCTGATCCCCAATGCGCTGCGTGAAGCCGCCTACGCCTTGGGCACACCCAAGTGGAAGGTGATCATGAGCATCACGCTGAAGTCGGCCCGGGCTGGTGTCATCACCGGCATCCTGCTGGCCGTGGCCCGCATCGCCGGCGAGACTGCACCCCTGCTGTTCACCGCGCTGTCGAACCAGTTCTGGTCGACCGACATGAGCGGCCCCATGGCCAGCCTGCCGGTCACCATCTTCAAGTTTGCGATGAGCCCCTACGAAAACTGGCAGAAGCTGGCCTGGGCAGGCGTGTTCATCATCACCATCGGCGTGCTGGCACTCAACGTGATTGCCCGCAGCATGTTCCGCCAGCGCTGATCGGCGCGGCACCGACCTGACACCTGAAAGACGCATCATGGACGCCAAAGTGCAAACCAACGATCCCGTCAAGGCCAAGCTGGCCGTCAAGAACCTGAACTTCTACTACGGCAAGTTTCACGCGCTCAAGAACGTGAACATGGACCTGCCCGAGAAGAAGGTCACCGCCTTCATCGGCCCCTCGGGCTGCGGCAAGTCAACGCTGCTGCGCACCTTCAACCGCATGTTCGAGCTCTACCCAGAGCAGCGCGCCGAAGGTCAGATCCTGCTGGACGGTCAGGACATCCTGACCACCAAGGAAGACGTCTCGCTGATCCGCGCTCGCGTTGGCATGGTGTTTCAAAAGCCAACGCCGTTCCCGATGTCGATCTACGAGAACATCTCGTTCGGCGTGAAGCTGTTCGAGAACCTCTCGCGCTCCGAGATGGACGAGCGTGTGGAGTGGGCCCTCAAGAAGGCCGCGCTGTGGAACGAGGTCAAGGACAAGCTCAACCAGAGCGGCTCGGGCCTTTCGGGTGGCCAGCAGCAACGTCTGTGCATTGCTCGTGGCATCGCCATCAAGCCCGAGGTGCTGTTGCTTGACGAGCCCTGCTCGGCCCTGGACCCCATCTCCACCGGCAAGATCGAAGAGCTGATCCACGAACTCAAGGACGACTACACCGTCCTGATCGTGACCCACAACATGCAGCAGGCCGCTCGCTGCTCGGACTACACGGCCTACATGTACCTGGGCGAGCTCATCGAGTTCGGCGCGACCACGGACATCTTCATGAAGCCCAAGCGCACCGAGACGGAAGACTACATCACCGGTCGCTTCGGCTGATCGGCCACAAAAACAAGGAGAACACCATGAGTGACAAACACCTCTCCAGTCAGTTCGACGCCGAGCTCAGCGGCATTTCCACGCGCGTGCTGGAAATGGGCGGCCTGGTCGAATCGCAGGTGGCCCTGGCCATTGACGCCTTGACCCACTTCAATGGCGAAGTCGCCAGCCAGGTGCTGATCGGCGAAGAAAAGGTCAATGCGATGGAAATGCAGATCGACGCCGACCTGTCGACCATCATCGCTCGCCGTCAGCCGACCGCGCGCGACCTGCGCCTGCTGATCGCCATCTCCAAGACCATCGGCAACCTCGAGCGCGTGGGCGACGAGGCTGCGCGCATCGCGCGCACCGTGCAGCGCCTGATCAACACCGGTGTGTCTTCGCGCCTGCGCCTGCCGGTCGGTGATGTGTCCTTCGAGGCCGGCCTGGCCACTGCCTCGTTGCGCAAGTCGCTGGACGCTTTTGCCCGCCTGGACACCCAGACCGCGCTGGAAGTCATCAAGAGCGACAACGAGATCGACGCCGAGTTCGATGGCCTGATGCGCAAGCTCATCACTTACATGATGGAAGACCCGCGCACCATCTCCGCTTCCATCGACCTGGTGTTCGTGGCCAAGGCCATCGAGCGCGTGGGCGACCACGCCAAGAACCTGGCCGAGCAGGTGATCTACATCGTCAAGGGGGCCGACGTGCGTCACAACACGCCCGAGGCCGTCGAGAACATCATCAAGTGATGACGGGAGCCAAGCCATGAGCCGTGTGTTGGTGGTGGAAGACGAACCCGCGATCGCCGAGCTGATCGCGCTGAACCTGCGTCATTCGGGCTTCGAGGTGACGCTGGCGGGTGACGCCGAGCAAGCCCAGCTCGAGATCGACAAGGTGCTGCCCGACCTGGTGCTGCTGGACTGGATGCTGCCGGGTCAGTCGGGCCTGGCCCTGGCCAAGCGCTGGCGCGGTGTCACGCGCACCCGCGACCTGCCGATCATCATGCTGACCGCGCGTGCCGAAGAGGTCGACAAGGTCGCTGGCCTGGACGCTGGCGCCGACGACTACCTGACCAAGCCTTTCTCGACGCACGAGCTGATGGCCCGCGTGCGCGCCGTGTTGCGCCGCAAGGCCCCGCAGGCACTGGACTCTGCCGTAGAGGTGGCGGGCCTGCGCCTGGACCCGGCCACGCGCCGCGTCTGCCGTGGCGATCAAGAGGTCAAGATTGGTCCGACCGAATTCAAGCTGTTGCACTTCTTCATGACCCACCCTGAGCGCGTGCACAGCCGTGCGCAGTTGCTCGACCGCGTCTGGGGTGACCACGTTTTCATCGAAGAGCGCACGGTCGATGTTCACGTCAAGCGCCTGCGCGAGGCCCTGTCGCCGGTGCAACGCTCCTCGCTGATCGAAACGGTGCGGGGCGCTGGCTACCGCCTGACTCAGCAAGTGGTGGACATCGCCGCCTGACGCAGCCCGGACCAGATAACCGTGGATTCAAGCAATTCGTGGCTCATCTCGCGGGTCGCGGTGCGGCTCGCCGTTGGCATGGCCGGTGGCCTGGCTGGCTACTGGATCGGGCAGCGTGTGGGTTACCCCGTGGCAGCGGGGGCGGCAGCGGCCTCGTCCGCCGTGCTGCTGCTGTCCGTCTCTGACACCTTGCATGGCCATGCGCTGCTGGACTGGCTGCGCAACCCGGAGTCGCCTGGTCCGGTCTTGCCGGGCATCTGGGGCGAGCTGTCTCACCGGGTCGAGCGCTTGCTGCGCTCACGCGACGCCGACATCGCCCTCGAGCGCGGTGAGTTGCAGCAGTTCCTCTCGGCGATCGAGGCCTCGCCAAACGGTGTCATGTTGCTCGACGAGAGCGATCACCTGACCTGGATCAGCCCTGCGGCGGCAGACCACTTCGGCTTGAATCGCCACCGGGACCTGCAGCAGCGGGTCACCAACCTGATCCGCCAGCCCGCGTTCGTGCAGTACCTGCAGGCCGGTGATTTCAGCGAAACCGTCAAGTGCCCCATGTCCCGCGGCGCACTGAGCTGGCTTCAGATCCAGGTGCGCGAGTTTGGAGAGGGACGCAAGCTCATCCTCTCGCAGGACATCACCGAGCGCGAACGCGCTGACACCATGCGCCGCGACTTCGTGGCCAACGTCTCGCACGAGATCCGCACGCCATTGACAGTGCTGATGGGTTTCATCGAAACGCTCGGGGCCCTGCCGCTGACCGAAGTCGAGCGCAAGCGCGTGATCTCGCTGATGGCCGAGCAGGCCGATCGGATGCAAGGCCTGGTGTCAGACCTGCTGACACTGGCTCAGATCGAGGGCAGCCCCCGTCCCGCTTCAGACAGGTGGCTGCCCGTTCAGCACCTGATGCAACGCGTGGCCAATGATGCGCGAGGCCTGTCGAAAGAGCGCCATCCCATCGAGGTTCAGCCCGATCCGGCGCATGTCGATGCCGAGATTTCAGGTGTCGAGAGCGAGTGGCTGAGCGCCATGGGCAACCTCGTCTCGAACGCGATCCGCTACACCCCCGCTGGCCAAGCCATCGAGATCCACTGGCGCAGCCTGCCCGATGGCAGCGCTGAGTTCAGTGTTCAGGACCATGGCATCGGCATTTCTCCAGAGCACTTGCCCAGGCTCACCGAGCGCTTTTATCGCGTCGATGGCAGCCGTTCGCGCGACACGGGCGGCACGGGACTGGGGCTGTCCATCGTCAAGCACGTGATCCAGCGTCACGGTGGCGAGCTCAAGATCAGCAGCGAGCAGGGCAAAGGATCGAATTTCACGCTGCACATCCCTGCGATGCGGGTGCGTCGCGCAGAAGTGGACACGGCGGTGTCCTGACGCCAGTTGACGTGCTGTCAGTCGGTGGCGTTCATGGAGCTGGCGGAGACCTCGTCGATGTCATCGAAGGTTTCACTCTGCGCAGTTTGAGGCGTTTGGGGCGTTTGGGCCTTCTGAGGCGTTACTGCAGCGTTGCGCCGATAGACGACCACCAGCTCAGAGTTGCGCGTGCGTTGGTTGTACTGCGCCACTTTGCGCCAACCCGGCAACACGGGCGGCTGGGCCTTGGGGTGGATGCGAACGACAACGCTGCCGCAGCCCTGCTTGCGCATGGACAGTGGATCGTGCGCCAGACCATCGACCCGGTATCCGCCGAAATACTCCATCGCCGTGAGCAAGCCCACCGAAGCGTCGGGCGCACACACCAGCTCGGCGCGCGGCATGTACGGGGAGATGCGAGACATCAACAGGCGGTAGCTGCGTGCCTGGTCAAGAAGGGGCAGCAGCAAGGTCATGGTCAGCAACCAGCACAGGGCCACACCACCTGCCGGCAACACCAGGCTTTTCCAGAGCGCGTGGGTGCGGCGTGACGTGCGCCAGCGGACCAGCCACAACCACAGCAGGGTGCCCAGCAGGGCAAAGCCCAGGGCAATGGGACTGAAACCGATGACGGCACCTGGCACCAGCTTGAGGACGTTGACCGCAGTGCGCTCAGGCTGGCCCGTCTGGATGGCGACATAGGCCAGCCAGATCAGCGACGCGCATGCGGTGAAGAAGCAGACTGAGAACCAGTCCAGCGCTGCGCCCAGGCTGCGTTGAAGCGAGGGCAGGGCAAAAGCGGCCAGGGCCGCCAGGGCGGGCAGGGTGATCAGCAGTGCTCGGTCGTTGCCGCCCATGAACACGCAAGAGCCCATGCCCACCAAGGCGATCAAGAGTGGCATGGCGATGTGCCTGCGCCCGATCTGACGACGCCAGTGCCACAAGGTCAATGCGGCCAGCGGTAGCACAGGCCAGGTGAACCACGTCAGCAGTTGAACGATGGCGCCGGGACGCCATTCGCGCCCGCTGCGCACGCTCCAGCCGGGCAGGCCCAGGGCAATCAATCCGATGACCAGGGCAAAGGCCAGCACCACGCCCAGCAGCACCCACTTGATGTGTCCTCGGACCTCGACGTGGCTTGACTTCAGGCACACGATGGCCGCCGCCCCACCCAGCAGCAGCGCCACCGTCGGGCTGCCGCTGCCTGCCAGCACCGGCAAGGCGGCCGTGGTGGCCAGGATGGACGTCAGGCTGCGTTGCTGCGCTGCAGCCATGCCGAACAACAGCAGGGCCGCGCCGGTGAGCTGAACCAGCTCTGGCGTGGTTTCATGGCCCAGTTGTAGCAGCCCCAGGCTGGCAATCAAAGCCAGCAACGCACCGTCAGCCACCGCTCGCGCATAGTCTTGTGAGCGCGCTTCGCCGCCAAAGGCCAGGGGAACGGGTTGTGCGGCCTCGGTGCGGGCCAGGTGGTAGGTGGCGTACCAGGTCAGCGCAAAGACTGCGGCCAGCAAGAGGGCGAAGGGCAGGCGTGCCGCCAGCGCCGGGTCCACCCAGGGGGACAGCAGCGAGATCGCGGCACCACCGACCCAGTAAGGCAGGATGCCGCCCTGGGTTGGGTGCACACCCCCGACGTGCGGGTCAAACCATGAAGCCTGACCCAGGGCCAGGCTCCACATCTGCCCGAAGGCAGCGATGTCCTCGTTTTTCCAGGGGTCGCGCCCCAGCAAGCCGGGCAACAGGTAGGCCGCGCAAAACAGCAACAACGCCAGGCGCGGCAGGCGCTGCGCCGCCTTCTGGGTCACCAGGGCGGGGGAGGCGTGAGGCAGTTGCGATGGGCGCATGGGTGGCGAAACGCTTCAGGCGGTTTGCTGGCTGACGACGAGGCGCTCAGTCAGGCAGGCTTGAGAAACAAAAAGGGCAGCCTGAGCTGCCCTGACGTTGCGCAACGGCGGGCGTTGCGACGGTGTTCTGCGACGTCCGCAGCAGGCAAGGCCCACTCGGACGCCCCGCGATCACTTGCGGAATTGAGCGAACTTGTTGCGGAACTTCTCGACGCGACCGCCCAGGTTGTCCACCGACTTTTGGGTGCCGGTGTAGAAGGCGTGCGACTCGGAGGAGGTTTCCAGCTTGAACAGGGGCAGCTCGCGGCCGTCATCCAGCTTGACGGTGTCCTTGGTGGGCGCGCAGGAGCGGGTGACGAACTGGAAGCCGTTCGACTGGTCCAGGAAAACGACGTCGCGGTAGTTGGGGTGGATACCTTGCTTGGGCATGGGAAACCTCGTGCTGTTTGCAAATTGCATGTCCGGGAGCCACCTGGCACCATGCCAGGCACTTTCCGTTCAGCGGAAAACCACGGATTATAGCACTGAAAATGACAACGACCCCGAGCCGCAGGGGCGTCGGGGTCGTGAAGTCCGTCTCAGATGGACCGAGGTGGCTCAGCCGCCGCGGCGCATCATGTCGAAGAAATCGTGGTTGTTCTTCGTGGACTTCATCTTGTCGAGCACGAACTCCATCGCCTCGATCTCGTCCATGGGGTAGAGCAGCTTGCGCAGGATCCAGCTCTTTTGCAGGATTTCCGGCTTGAGCAGGATTTCCTCGCGGCGGGTGCCGGACTTGTTGATCAGGATCGAGGGGTACACGCGCTTTTCGGCCATGCGGCGATCCAGGTGGATTTCGCAGTTGCCGGTACCCTTGAACTCTTCGTAGATCACTTCGTCCATGCGGCTGCCCGTGTCGATCAGGGCGGTGCCGATGATGGTCAGCGAGCCGCCTTCTTCGATGTTGCGGGCCGCGCCGAAGAAGCGCTTGGGGCGCTGCAGGGCGTTGGAGTCCACACCACCGGACAGCACCTTGCCGGAGCTGGGCAGCACGTTGTTGTAGGCGCGGGCCAAGCGGGTGATCGAGTCCAGCAGGATCACCACGTCCTTCTTGAGCTCGACCAGGCGCTTGGCGCGCTCGATCACCATCTCGGCCACTTGCACGTGGCGCTGGGCCGGCTCGTCAAACGTCGAGCTGATGACTTCGCCGCGCACGGTGCGCTGCATTTCGGTCACTTCTTCCGGGCGCTCGTCGACCAGCAGGACGATGAGGTGCACGTCAGGGTGGTTTGCCGTGAGTGCGTGCGCCAGGTTCTTCATCATCACGGTCTTGCCGCTCTTGGGCGGGGCGACCAGCAGCGCGCGCTGACCTTTGCCGATGGGGGCGATCAGGTCGATGATGCGGCTGGTGATGTTGTCGTCGTTGCCCTTGGCCAGGTCGCGTTCGAGCTTGAACTGCTCGTCCGGGAACAGCGGCGTGAGGTTCTCGAACATGATCTTGTTCTTCGAGACCTCGGGCGGCAGACCGTTGACGCGGTCGACCTTGACCAGTGCGAAGTAGCGCTCGCCGTCCTTGGGCACGCGCACTTCGCCTTCGATCATGTCGCCGGTGTGCAGGTTGAAGCGGCGAACCTGGCTGGGCGACAGGTAGATGTCGTCGGTGCTCGCCAGGAAGCTCATGTCGAGCGCACGCAGGAAGCCGAAGCCGTCGGGCAGCACTTCGAGGACGCCGTCGCCGAAGACCTGTTCGCCGGCCTTGGCGCGCTTCTTCATGATCGCGAACATCAACTCCTGCTTGCGCATGCGAGAGACGTTTTCGATTTCCAGGGCTTCGGCCATTTCCACGAGTTTGGAAATGTGCAGGGCCTTCAGTTCGGAAAGGTGCATGGATGGGTACCCTGAATGTGAAACCCGGATCGGCGCGAAGCCGTCGGGCCGAGGGAATTCGTGGGCTGGGGGAAAGGCGGGGGTTCCGGGGCCTGGGGCGCGGGGCGGCGTTGGCCGCTGGCCTTGGCGGGTCACCGGGTGGCCGGCGAGCCTTCAGGCATTGCCTTCGATTCAGATGGCAACGGCTGCATTATAGGGCTGGTCTGGCAAAAGAAAACCGCCGACCTGTCCGGTGCGGCGGTTGCCAGGATCACAGCTGTCCGTCGATGAACGCGGTCAGTTGGGCCTTTGAAAGGGCGCCGACCTTGGTGGCGGCCAGTTGCCCGTCCTTGAAGATCATCAGGGTCGGGATGCCGCGGATGCCGAACTTGGCAGGCACTTCGCGGTTCTGGTCGACGTTCATCTTGGCGATGGCCAGGCGACCGTTGTAGTCCTTGGCCACTTCGTCCAGGATGGGGGCGATCATCTTGCAAGGGCCGCACCATTCGGCCCAGTAGTCCACCAGCACGGGTTGGGCGGCTTGCAGAACGTCGGCATCGAAGGATGCGTCGGTGATGTGTTTGATCAGGTCGCTGCTCATGAAACTGTCCTCAAGGTGGTCGGGCGGAGGAGGGTGGGAAAACCCGCCGGACCGGGGGTGTCGTGATTCTGACACAGATGGTGAAGGCTGCTGCCCCAGGTCTCAAGCGTCCAAAATCAATCACCCCGATAGATTTCGCCAGCCTTGACATCCGCCGAAACGCCCTCATTCATCGCACCCCAGCCTTGGTTCTGGCAGCCGGGCTGTGATGCCGCGCTCGCCTGGCAAGACTGGGCGCGTGAGGCGTCGGCCTGGCTGTGCGCGCAAGGGGCAGAGCCCAAAAGCGCCCTCGTGACACTGCCCGTCGGAGCGGTGTTGGCTGCGGCTCGCCAGGCATGGGCTCAGGCCGTGGGTGGCTGGCTGCCTCGCATCGAGACCATCGCTTCGTTGGCAGAAACACACAGTTGGGCGCGTGCCACACCGACGCTCGATGCGTCCGGACAGGAGGTTTTCGGGGCGGTGCTGTCGCTCGATGCCATCGAAGACCGCCTCCAGGCCGCTCGCAGCCTTGGGCGCCAGGCCTGGGCCAGGCAGTGGCTGGCCCGAGATCGCCGGGGCTATGAATTCGCGTTGGATCAGGTCGTGGACTCGGCGCATGCCTGGGTGAGGGCCCTGCAGGCGACTCCTCCGCCGGAGAGGCCTTTGCGGCTCGAGGCATGGCGTGGCGCCCTGCAGTTGCACATGGGGCAGGGCCCAGGCGGGCGCGAACGCTTGCTGCTGGCGTGGGCGCTGGAGTGGGCCGCGGCAAGCGCTGAGTGTGGCTTGGCCATGGATGCCGTGTACGCAGAAAGACCGTCTGCGTGGCTGGCGGTTTCGGTGGGGAGCACCTTGCTGCCCGGTAGCGAGGGGGCGCTCATGCTTGCGGCCCAGCGTGTTGCCGGGGCAGCGGGGGTGCCGGTGCGCTGGTGGGCGGCAGAGGCCAGGGCGGCGCAAACCGACGCGGAGCCGGTGTGCATGACGGTCAGCACCTGTGCGGACATGCTGGACGAGGCCAGGCAGGCCGCCGCCAGGGTCCTTGTTTGTGCCTCGGGACGTCAGGAGGGGGCTGCGCCCGTCGGCGTGCTGGCCTTGGACCGCGGCGTGGTCCGTCATGTGCGGGCGTTGCTGGAGGGCTCCGGGCTCAGCGTCGCAGACGAGACGGGCTGGCTTTTGTCGACCACCCGCGCGGCTGCGGCCTGCACGCGGCTGCTTGCAGCGTCGAACCCAAGAGCGTCCACCGATGAGTTGCTGGACTGGTTGAAGTCTGGTTGGGTTCGGGCTCATGACCCAGCCGATCTGTTTGCGCCGGATGAGCACCTGGCAGTCGGGATGCTGGAGCGTTGGTGCCGCAGGCAGGGGCTGATCGCTGCATGGTCGATGTTGACCGAGCGGGACGCGGCAGAGCCGGGCGAAGACGGGGCGGGTGGGCAGCTTGCTCATCGGCGCATGCCCGATGAAGCTCAGGTGCTGTGGGCCTGGGCCAGGCAGGTGGTGCGGCCCTTGCAGGTCTTGTGGACGGCATCGCGACCCACGCTGCAGCAGTGGCTGCAGGCCCTGAGGGCGTCGCTGCTGCAAAGCGGCGCTCACGAAGCGCTGCAGGCCGATCCGGCTGGAGCCTTGTTGTGGGCAACCCTGCGCATGGATGCGCTGGCAGAGGATGAATCGGACCACGCGCGAAAGAACAGCGCCGCAGGGCTGCCGGAATCGCATCGCATCACGCGGATGGATGGCGCGAGTTTCCAGCGCTGGTTGTCGGATGTGCTGGAGGCGGTCACCTACCGTCCGCAAGCCGAGTCCGTGCGGCCTGACGTGCTGATCACCACGCTGGCGCGCGCTGCCTTGCGTCCGTTTCATGCCGTGGTCATGCCGGGAGCCGATGAAAAGCAATTTGGCGCCCTGAGCACCCAGCAAGGCTGGCTGGGTGTTCGATTGCGCGAGGCGATGGGCCTGGTCACGCCTGCGCTGGCCAGGCAAGCGCAGTGGGAGGCCTTTGTGCTGGTGGCCACGCGGCCTAGCCTGCACGCCTTGCACCGCGTCGCGCAGGGCAGTGAGCCGCTGGACGCCAGCGCCTGGCTGGATCGCTGGGTGGCTTCGGGCGGCGGCCGTCTGCAGCAGGGAGAGGATCCGCGCCCATGGCGGACATCGGACGCCAGCCCGATGAGGCCGCCCAGCCCCACGCTGGGCCACCAAGGCATCGGCCTGCCTGCGAAGCTGTCTGCCACCCAGCACGAGGTGCTCAGGCAATGCCCTTACCGATTCTTTGCCCAAGTGATTTTGCGACTGCAGGCGCAAGACGAGCTGGAAGAAGGGCTGGCCCGGTCGGATCAGGGGTCGTGGCTGCACGAGACTTTGCGGCGTTTTCATGAACAACGCGACCAAGGCGTGGCGCAGGGTAGCGCGCAGGCTGACATCGACCTGTGGTTGTCTTGCGCGCAATCTGCGGCGCGCGACATGGGCTTGCTGTCGGACGGCATGCGCCCGCACTTTCGCCCACACGAAATGGCCTTGCCTGACCTGGCGCGCTCATACGTGAATTGGTTGGGCAAGCACGAGCAAGAGGGCTGGCGGGTTCAGTCCTGTGAGGTCGAACGCGAGCGCCGCATTGACTTCGACGAGGGGCAGGCGGACATGTCGCTGCGACTGGTGGGGCAACTCGACCGCATCGATGTGCGCCGTGCGCTTCCCGCAGAGGGCGGGCAGTCGGAGGCCGAGACCCTGGTGCTGGACTACAAGACGGGCAATGCCACGGTTCTGAGGCAAAAAACCAAGTCCGGGGCGGAGGACACCCAGTTGTCGTTTTATGTGGCCCTCAGCGAGGGGCATGCCGAGGGCGATGTGCAAGCGGCCTACGTGCACATCGATGCCCGCAAGGTCGAAACCTTGCGTCACGCAGACATCCAGGACAGCGCGGCGCAATTGATCTCGCAACTTCGTGCAGATTGGGTGCGGATGCACCAAGGCTCGCCCTTGCTCGCGCTGGGTGATGGTGCGGCGTGTGAGCACTGCGCGATGCGGGGCCTTTGCCGCAAGGGCCATTGGCATGCGCACCAGGTTGACTCGGGAGACGTGTCGTGAGCGCATCGGCTTATGAAATCAACGGGCAGGCAGCCGAGCCGGCACGCTTCTACGAGGTGGCCTGTGACCCGGCGCGCAGCGTGGTGGTGGAGGCCTGCGCAGGCGCCGGCAAAACCTGGATGCTGGTGTCTCGCATCGTTCGGGCCTGGCTGGAGGGCACGCCGCCACAGCAGATCCTGGCCATCACGTTCACGCGCAAGGCCGCTGGCGAAATGCGCGAGCGCCTGCGCGAGTGGCTGTCCAATTTTGCATCCATGGACGAAGCAGGACGCATGCAGGAGTTGCGCGTGCGAGGGGTGCCAGAAGCCTTGCTGGCCGAGCGCGCACCGCGCCTGGCCCAATTGCACGGTGAGTGGATGCAGGAGGGGCGCGGCGTCGAGATCCACACCATCCACGGCTGGTTCTCGCGCCTGGTCAAGGCCGCGCCACTGGATGTGTTGGCGGACTTGTCGCTGCCACCGGAGTTGCAGCTGATCGAGGACATCGACGAGATCTGGGCGCCGCTTTGGGGGCGCTTCCTGCGTTCCATCGACGCCCGCATGGGCGATGCCAGTGACGAGGTGGTGGCGGCTTTCTCTGCCGTGCTGCGTGAGACAGGGCGTTTCAACACCGAAGGCTGGCTGCGTGAAGCCCTGCACAACCGATTGGAGTTGTCGCTGGCCGATGACGCGGGCGTGCTGGAGCAGGGGGTGCCCAGTGCTGGCGCGTGGCAGGAACGCTGGGCAGCCTGGGGGTGTGTTGCCGATGCGGTGATGGCAGATTCGACCACCCAGGCCTTTGTCGGTCTGGCCAAGCAGCTCGGGCAAGCGTCCGGTGGTTTGGCGCAGGCCGCGGGGGCGGCCATCGTGGATGCGCTGTCGCTCACCGATGCCAAGGCGCGCTGCGAAGCCTTGCAAAAAGCCCTGCTGACCGACAAGGGCGAGCCTCGCAAGAAGCTGGGCAGCAGCGAAGAGCTGGCTTGGGCCCAGGCCTGGTTGCAAGACCTGGTGCTGGCCCTGCGGCAGGAGCAGGCACACCGCCTGCACCACCACATGGTGCTGCTGTCGAGGGCGTTTTTCGCTGTCTACGCGGATTTCAAGCGAGAGCGAGGCCTGGCCGACATGGCGGACCTGGAGCTGGCGGCGGCCCGTCTGCTGTGCGACGAGTCGCTGTCCGATTGGGTGCTGCAAAGGCTCGACAGCCAGGTGCGGCAGCTGTTGATGGACGAGTTCCAGGACACCAGCCCGCTGCAATGGAAGGCATTGGGCACGTGGTTGTCGGCCTACGCGGGCGCCGGCGGATCGTCCAGCGTGAGGGTCTTCCTGGTGGGCGATCCCAAACAAAGCATTTATCGCTTCCGCCGCGCCGACCCGCGTGTCTTCCAGGCTGCCAAGCGCTTTGTGATCGAAGGCCTTGGCGGCCAGTTGCTGGCCTGTGATCACACCCGTCGCAACGCGCCAGGGGTCATCGCGTTGCTCAACGACGTCATGGGAGAGGCCTCGCGGGAGGGCACCTTCCCAGGGTTCAGGCCGCACACGACCGCTTCACAGGCCCCGGCCAGCGTGCGACGTTTGCCACGCATCTTGCGTGACAAGCACGAGCCTGGCGAAGCTGCGGGCGTCTATGGGGGCGATGCGGGTGCGGAGGTCGAGCAGGCGGTGCGCGACACGCTGACCCAGCCCCGTGAAGTGGTGAGCGTCACGGCCAAAGGCAGGGAAGCCCATCAGGTTGCCTGCGCGGTGGCCGAGCTGCTGCAGGACGACAGGCACCAGGCACAGGACATCTTTGTGCTGGCTCGCACCCGTGCCGTGCTCAACCTGGTGGCACAGGCGCTCGACGCATTCGGCGTGCCCCACATTGCGCCCGACAGCACCCCGTTGATCGACACCCCGGAGGTGCAGGACCTGCTGGCCACGGTCGAGGTGCTCGTGTCCCCTCAGCACGACCTGGCGCTGGCCCATGCCCTGCGTTCTCCGTTGTTTGGCGCCTCGGACGAGGACTTGATGCAGCTTGCATCGCTGTCTCGCCAAGGTGGCAGTTGGTGGGACGCCCTGATGCGCCTGGGTGGCGCTGCGGATGAAGGTGCGGGCGACTGTTTGGCACGCGCTGCCAGGCTGTTGACCAGCTGGCAACGAGCTGCCAGGGTTTTGCCGCCGCACGACTTGCTCACGCGCATCTTGCAGGAAGGCGATGGCCGAGAGCGCGTGGCCGCGACGGTGCCGCCTGGCTATCGCCAGCAGGCCTTGTTCCACATCGATGCCCTGCTGCGCCACAGCCTGGAGATGGACGCGGGCCGTGACGCCACGCCCTATCGCTGGGTGAGGTCCTTGCGGCAATCGGTCCAGGCCTTGCCGGCGCGGACCCAGGAGGGGGCGGTGCAACTGCTGACCATCCACGGCGCCAAGGGCCTGGAGGCGGAGGTGGTCTTCCTGGTGGACACCGACCCGGCCGCATCTCGCACCATGAGCCACGGTTTGCTGGTGGACTGGCCGGAGGGCGCGGCCCACCCGCAGCAGGTGGCATTTGTCCGCTCTGAATCCAAGCCACCTCCCGCGCTGGCCCAAGCGCTGGAAGCAGAGCGGGTGGCCGATCAGCGAGAAGAGCTCAATGCGCTGTACGTGGCCTTGACACGTGCGCGCAGCGGCTTGGTCGTCAGTGCCAACGAGCCCTTTCGGGGTGAGCGCAGCGCCAGTTGGTGGAGCAGGCTGACCAAGACGCAAGCCTTGGCTCAAGCCGAGCCATGGTGCCCTCGGCCCGATGCGACGCCACCGGGCGCCACCCAGGGGAGCGTGCCGCCAGCCAGCTTGAGGGCCATGCCCAGCCTGGCGCGCCGTGCGCCTTCGCCGACTGTCACGCCGGATGACGATGCCGGGGGCGCTTTGTTGCGCACCCTGGGTCAGGTTGTTCACCGCGGGCTAGAGTTGCTGACGACTTTGCCCCTGGCGAAACGCAGCCCGGAGCGGGTGGCCAAAGCGGTGCACGCTGCGGCGCAGGCGCTGCAGCTTCCCACCAGTCACTGGCGAGAGGCGGTTGACCGGGTCTCGGGCATCCTGGGTCAGCCAGAACTTCAGCGCTGGCTGGATCCGCAGGCCCTGCATTGGTCGGGCAACGAGGTGACGCTGAGCGACGGTGGCGACATCTTGCGCATCGACCGCCTGGTCGCGTTGCAGACGCCGACCGGCCTGGCTTGGTGGGTGATCGACTACAAGCTGGGCGAGCAACCGCTGGCCATGGCGGCTTACCACGACCAGATGTCTCGGTATGTCGAGGTGGTTCGGCGTTTGCAGCCTGGGCAGGCCGTGCATGGGGCTTTTGTGACTGGGTCTGGGCAGTGGGTGCCGTGGCGCGAAGCGTGAAATCTGAACCGGTATTTCCGGCTTTCTGGGTGTTTCCTGGCGCCCGATTGTTTGGTGCAATCACACCATGTAACAAGAGGCCGATGCGCTTGCCAGGCAAGTTTGAGGCGGCCTTTTGCTCCCAGCACCACCGAGGACCTCGCCTTGCCCGTAGCCATGGCCATCGCCCAGCCACCTCAAACCCCTGCACCACGGCTGTTCGGGCGCTTTGAGTTGCGTCAGATGCTGGGGCGAAGCCTGGCGTCCAGCACCTGGCTGGCCTGGGACCCGCGCCTGCAGCAAGAGGTGTCTCTGTGCGTGCCAAGGGTGCAGCCCGCCAACAACCGGGAACGCGAGGAGTGGACCCAGGACGTGTTGTCCAGCTCGCGCCTGAAGCACCCGCGGCTTTGTGAAGCCATGGAAGTCGGCAGCCACGACGGCTGGCCCTTCCTGACATGCGCGCGAGATGGGGGTCAAACCTTGGTCGAGCGCCTGCATTCGGGCGCGCCTCCCGGCGCGCAGGATGTGGCTTCCTGGATGGCCGATGTGGTCGAGGGCCTGGCCTACGCACACGATGGTGGCGTTGCCCACCTCGACATCGGCCTGCACACCGTGCTGATCGACAAGACAGGGCACGCGCAGTTGTTCGGGCTGGCGGTTGGCATCGAGGCGCAGCAACCGGGCCAGGGCGGACGCTCCCCCCGGGTGCGTCAACCGATCAGGCAGCAGGCCGAGCGCGACGTGCTCATGGCAGGCCTGCTGATGCACCGCCTGCTGGCCAACCACCCGGCACTGGACGACCCCGACATGGGCAGCGCCGCCTCCCGCGTGGGTCGCGAAATCGTTCGCTTGCCGTGGACGACACCCCACCCGGTGTCCGAGTCCTTGCGGGCCATCGTCAACCGTGCGACCGATCGCCAGCATCGGCAACGCTACCTGAATGCGCGCACGCTGCTCAGCGCCTTGCAGGGTTGGATCAAGACCCAGTCAGAAGAGTCTGGCGGACCGCTGTCGCTGCTGCTGGATCGGCTCAACAGCGTGGGGGCGCTGCCAAGCCGCCCCGGCACAGAACGCGCCTTGCTGTCCAGCCTGTCGGCGGAAAGCCTGCGGGTCGATGACTTTGTCGATGTGCTGGTGAAGAACCCCGCCATGGTCTGGGAGCTGCTGCGCACCGTCAACGCCGCCAGTTATCGCAGCACGGGCAGCGACGACGGGGTCACGACGCTTTCGCGCGCCGTGTTGCTGTTGGGGCAGGCTGGCATCCGCAAGGTCGCGGCGGCGGTTCGCCCATGGCCGGGTGTGCTGGGCGCGCAGTCGTCTCTCTCGCCTGAGGCTGGTCAGGCCACCGTGGCCGCGCTGGACGAAGAGTTGCGCCGCGCTTGCCTGGCGGGTGCGATCGCACGACTCATGGCGCCTTTTTCCATCAGCGATGAAGAAGCGAGCCTGGCCGCGATGTCACAGCGCCTGGGCAACTTGCTGATGTGCTATCACTTCCCCGAAGAGGCCGCCCAGATGCAAAGGCTGATGCAAGCCTCGCCGGTGTCTGAATCAGGTGAGGCCACCACACCTGGCATGAGCGCAGAAGCCGCAGCCAGCGCGGTGCTGGGCGTTGACCTGGGCGCCTTGACACTGGCCGTCATGCGTCACTGGGGCCTGCACGACCGTGTTGTGCAGGCAGCGCAGCCTTGTCCGCTGAACAAACCGGTGCGCACCCCCGTTGGCCCGGAAGCCACGTTGAGAACGGTGGCCAGCCTTGCCAACGAGATCGTTGACGCGCAGACCCAGGAGCCCCAGAAGGCAAACGCCGCCATGCACCAGGCTTACGTGCGCTATGCACGCGCGCTGGCGTTGGTGCCCAAAGAGTGCGAGCAGACCTGGGAGCAGGCCTCGGGCCTGATCAACCGCGCTTGAGCGCTTCGGCGCAGGCGCGGACCAGTTGGGGGCCTTCGTAGATCAGGCCGGTGTAGATCTGAACCAGATCGGCGCCAGCGTCGCGTTTGGCACGCGCGTCGGCAGCGCTCATCACCCCCCCCACACCGATGATCGGGTAGCGCGGGCCCAGCGCCGCACGCAGCTGGCGGATGACCTGGTTGCTCGCTTCCATCACGGGCGCGCCGCTCAGGCCGCCGGTTTCTTCGGCGTGCTGCATGCCCTGGACTGCCTCGCGCGAGATGGTGGTGTTGGTGGCGATCACGCCATCGATGCCGTTCTTGAGCAGCGTGGCGGCGATCACGCCGACTTGCGTTTCGTCCAGATCAGGGGCGATCTTCACGAACATCGGCACCGTGCGGCCATGCTGCTGAATAAGCTGTTGGCGGCGCTCTTGCAGGCGCCCCAGCAGGTCGTCGAGCGCCTCGTCGCTTTGCAGCGCACGCAGGTTCTTGGTGTTGGGGCTGGAGATGTTGACGGTGATGTAGTCGGCGTGCGGGTAGACGCCGGCCAGGCCAATCAGGTAATCATCGACCGCGTTCTCGATCGGCGTGACGGCGTTCTTGCCGATGTTCAGGCCCAGGATGCCACCGTTGCTGCGAAAGCGCGCCTGCTTGACGTTGGCCAGGAAGCTGTCGAGGCCTTCGTTGTTGAAACCCAGGCGGTTGATCAGTGCACGCGCCTCAGGCAGGCGGAACATGCGCGGCTTGGGGTTGCCAGGTTGTGCTTTCGGCGTGACAGTGCCCACTTCGACGAAGCCAAAGCCCATGGCGCCCAGGCCATCGATGACCCGGCCGTTCTTGTCCAGGCCAGCGGCCATGCCCACGCGGTTGGGGAAGGTGACGCCGGCCAGCGTCACCGGGTCCTGCACGCGGCTTTCGGCCCACAGGCAAGCCAGTGGCGTGTTCTGAAAGCGCGCCAGCGCACCGATGGTCAGGTCGTGCGCGGTTTCCGGGTCCAGGTTGAAGAGGACCGACTTGGGGACGAAGTAGGGGATCAGGGCCATTGAGGGCAGTGCGGCGTGGGTCAGGGATGTGGTGCTGTGCGCCGAGACAGGGGGCAAGCGCCCGGCACACCTGCTGATTGTCGCCGATGCCGCCGGTCTGAACGCGCCAGGCCCCTGTGGCAAACTTCGCGCCTCTTCGACCTCCCAGACCTCCTGGTACCCGAGCGTGGACAAGATCCTGATGCAACTGGCGGCCGAACTGAGCGTTCGACCTGCCCAAATCAAAGCGGCCGTTGACCTCCTGGACGGCGGCGCCACCGTGCCCTTCATCGCCCGCTACCGCAAGGAAGCCACCGACGGGCTCGACGACACGCAACTGCGCGACCTGGAGGCCCGCTTGAGCTACCTGCGCGAGCTGGAAGACCGCCGCGTCGCCGTGCTCAAGAGCATCGAGGAGCAAGGCAAGCTCACGCCCGAGCTGCGCGCAGCCATCGAGGCCGCGCCGACCAAGCAGGAGCTCGAAGACCTCTACCTGCCTTACAAGCAAAAGCGCCGCACCAAGGGCATGATCGCCCGCGAAGCCGGCATCGAGCCGCTGGCCGACAAGCTCTTTGCCGACCCGATGCTCGACCCGCAAGCCGAAGCTGCTGCGTTCATCAACGCCGAGGCCGGTTTCGCCGACGCGTTCGCCGTGCTCGATGGCGTGCGCGACATCCTCTCCGAGCGCTGGGCCGAAGATGCTGACCTGATCCGCAAGCTGCGCGACTGGTTGTGGGACGAAGGCCTGTTCCAGTCCAAGCTGATGGCTGGCAAGGACGAGAACAACCCCGATGTCGCCAAGTTCCGCGACTACTTCGACTACGACGAGCCGATCCGCACCGTGCCATCACACCGCGCGCTGGCCGTTTTCCGTGGTCGCACACAGGAAATACTCGACGCCAAGCTGGTGCTTGACGAGGAAGTGGTGCCGGGCAAGCCGACGATGGCGGAAGGCCGCATCGCCATCCACCTGGGCTGGTCGCACAAAAAGCGTCCGGCCGACGAGCTCATCCGCAAGTCGATCGCCTGGACCTGGAAGGTCAAGCTCAGCCTGAGCCTGGAGCGCGACCTGTTCACCCGCCTGCGCGAAGCCGCCGAGGCCACCGCCATCAAGGTTTTCGCCGAGAACCTGCGCGACCTGCTGCTGGCCGCGCCCGCCGGCAAGCGCGTGGTGATGGGTCTGGACCCGGGCATCCGCACCGGCGTGAAGGTGGCCGTGGTCAGCGACACGGGCAAGGTGCTGGACACCAACACGGTCTACCCGCACGAGCCCCGCAAGGACTGGGAGGGCTCGATCCACACGCTGGCCAAGCTGTGCGCCACGCATGGCGTGAACCTGATCGCCATCGGCAACGGCACGGCGAGCCGCGAAACCGACAAGCTCGCGGGCGACCTGATCAAGCGCCTGCAGCAGCTCGCGCCGGGCGCCGTGATCGACAAGGTCGTGGTCAGCGAAGCGGGCGCTTCGGTGTACTCGGCCTCCGAGTTCGCCAGCAAGGAGCTGCCTGACCTGGACGTGAGCTTGCGTGGCGCCGTGTCCATCGCGCGCCGCCTGCAGGACCCGCTGGCCGAACTGGTGAAGATCGACCCCAAGAGCATCGGCGTGGGCCAGTACCAGCACGATGTCAACCAGAGCGAGCTGGCGCGCACGCTGGTCGCCGTGGTGGAGGACTGCGTCAACGGCGTGGGCGTGGACCTCAACACCGCCTCGGCGCCGCTGCTGTCGCGCGTGTCGGGTCTGAGCACGGCGGTGGCCAACAGCATCGTGCGCTGGCGCGACGCCAACGGCGCCTTCCGCAACCGCAAGCAACTGCTTGATGTGGCCGGTCTCGGTGCCAAGACTTTCGAGCAGGCGGCGGGTTTCCTGCGCATCCGCGATGGCGACAACCCGCTGGATTTCTCGGGCGTGCACCCCGAGACCTACCCGGTCGTGCAGAAGATGCTGGCACAGACCGGCAAGACCGCGCAGGAGCTCATCGGCAAGTCCGACGTGCTGCGCTCGCTCAAGCCCGAGCTGTTCGCTGACGAGAAGTTCGGCGTCATCACGGTCAAGGACATCCTGGTCGAGCTGGAAAAGCCCGGCCGTGACCCGCGGCCCGACTTCAAGGTTGCGCGCTTCAACGATGGCGTCGAAGACATCAAGGACCTCAAAGAAGGCATGGTGCTCGAAGGCACGGTGTCCAACGTGGCGCAGTTTGGCGCCTTCGTTGACCTGGGCGTGCACCAGGATGGCCTGGTCCACGTGAGCCAACTGTCGAACAAGTTCGTCAACGACGCGCGCGAGGTGGTCAAAACAGGCGACATTGTCAAGGTGCGTGTGCTGGAGGTCGATCTCTCGCGCCAGCGCATCTCGCTGACGATGAAGCTCGATGCGGCTGTGCCGAAGCAGGGCGCGCCGGGTGGTTCGCGTGACAACAGCTTCAGGCCGGCTGCGCGCAATGAACGCCAGGGTGGCGGTGGGCGAGGGCAGTCGCCTCAGCCGCAGGCAGCATCGGCCATGGCTGCGGCATTTGCCAAGCTCAAGAAGTGATTGGTTTTTGGTCGGTGTGCGGCGGTTGGTGCGTCGCCCTTCTTCCTTTTCCGCATGCCACGTTGCGTCGCTGGATGGGGACAGGGGTGCCTGCGCAGGCCCGACATGTGCGGTGTCATGGCTCTGCACCTACCAGGCTCGTGTTCAAAGGGTGAAGGTGGTCAAGCTCGGTGGTGCCCCGCGCAGGGCCGGAGCAGGCACCCCTGGCACCCATCCCGTTGCTCCAACCTGGCAAACCCTTCAACCAACCCCACCCCGCTGCCACCCGAAGCGGCTGGCCAGGCGCGTTAATCAGGCCTTCCAGCGCAGCAGCCGCAACCCATTGAACACCACCAGCAGACTCGCCCCCATGTCGGCGAACACCGCCATCCACAGCGTGGCTTGGCCGGTGAAGGCCAGCACAAAAAACACCGCCTTGATGCTCAGCGCCAGCACGATGTTCTGCCACAGCACGTTGGCGGTCTCGCGGCTCAGGCGGATGTAGGCTGGCAACTTGCGCAGGTCGTCGTCCATGATGGCGACGTCAGCGGTCTCCAGCGCCGTGGCGGTGCCTGCGGCGCCCATCGCCAGGCCCACGTCCGAGCGAGCCATCGCCGGGGCGTCGTTCACGCCATCGCCCACCATGGCCACGCTGCCGTGGCTGGCCTTGAGCGCGGCGATGGCGTCGAGTTTGTCGTGTGGCAGCAGGCCGCCGCGTGCATCGGCCAGGCCCAGTTGCCGCCCCACGTGCCCGACGCTGACCGGGTTGTCACCGCTGAGCATCACGGTGTGCACACCCAGTGCGCGCAGGGCAACCAGCGCCTCGCGGGCGTGTTCGCGCACGGTGTCGGCCACACCCAGCACCGCCACTGCTTCCGATTCGTTGAACAGCACGAAGGCGGTTTTGCCTTGCTGCTCCAGGGCTTGCAGGTGGGCCATGGCATCGTCGTGCTGCATGCCTTGTTCGGCCATCAGGCGTGGGTTGCCCAGCCACCAGCGGTGTCCATCGATGAGGCCGCTCACGCCACGCCCGCTGAGCAATTGAAAGTCGCTGACCGGCAGCAGCTGGGCCTCAGGGCCCGCACCGGAGCGCCACCCGTTCACCACCGCCCGCGCAATCGGGTGACTGCTGTGTTCGTCCAGGCTGGCGGCCATCCGCAGGGCTTCGGCCGTGCCCCAGCGCCCAAGGGGCTCGCAATCGGTCAGGGCAGGGCGGCCCTCCGTCAAGGTGCCCGTCTTGTCCAGCGCCATGGCGCGCAGCTTCTGACCTGCTTCGAGGTGGGCGCCACCTTTGACCAGGATGCCTTGCCGAGCGCCAGCGGCCAGGCCGCTGACCACCGTCACCGGCGTGGACACCACCAGCGCACAAGGGCAGGCGATCACGAGCAGCACCAGAGCCTCATAAAGCCACTCGTGCCAGTCGCTGCCGCTGAGCCAGGGGCCCAGCACGGCGATGCACACAGCGATCAACACCACCACGGGTGTGTAGTAGCGAGCGAATTCATCGACAAAACGCTGCGTCGGTGCGCGCTGGGATTGCGCGGCCTGGATGGCCTCGGCCATGCGCGCCAACGTGCTGCGACCAGCGGCCTCGGTGCTGCGCGCCTCGATGCTGCCGTCTTCGAGCACGCTGCCGGCCAGCAATCGGTCGCCGGTGGTTTTGTCCTGAGGCAGGCTCTCGCCAGTCAAGGCGCTCTCGTTGACGGCTGCCTGACCGGAGGTCACCACGGCGTCCAGCGGCACGCGCTCGCCGGGCCTGACGCGGATCAAGGCGCCCACCGGCACCGCCGAGACTGGCTGACTGACCCACGCACCGCCTTGCTTGACCCAGGCCACGTCAGGCGCCAGCGCCGACAGGGCTTGCACCGCCTTGCGTGCGCGCTCCAGCGACAGGGCCTCGATGGCTTCGGCCACGGCGAACAGGAACAACACCATGGCTGCTTCGGCCCACTGACCGATGACCAGCGCACCGCCCACAGCCAGCGTCATCAGGAAGTGGATGTTGAGCGTGAGGTGCCTGAGCGCGATCCAACCCTTTTTGAGGGTTGGGCCGCCAGCCAGCGCGATGGACAGCGCGGCCAGCGACATCACGGGCCAGCTGATTTCGTCCTGCGTGGCCCAGGCCACCGCTTCAGCAGCCACCGCAGCCGTGCCCGAACCCGCCAGCAGCCAGCGTGTCCGCACTGGCACCGCCACAGGTGCTGGCAAGACCGGTTCGTCAGCCTGCAGGCGGCGGGGCGCCATGCCAATCTGTTGCAGCGCGGCCTCCAGCCCGCTGGCGTCGTCCAGGCGATGGTGGGCTGTCAACTCTCGCTGCAGCAGGTTGAAGTCCAGCCGCTCGACGCCGCTCATGTTGCCCAGCTTCTGCCGGATCAATCGCTCTTCGGTCGGGCAGTCCATCTGGTCGATTCGCCAGCGGATGGCCGAGGTGCCGGGTGGGGCCGAGGTGGGGAGCGGTGTGGTCGAGGCAGCACCTGCGCTCACGCTCAAATCGGGCGCGCAGCAATCGCCATCGGCATGCCGATGACCATGGTGGTGCCCATGCGCCGCGCCGTGGTCATGTTCGTGGTCATGGCCGCACGCACCCGAGCTGTCGGCCGCCGGGGCAGACACAGGCTTGATCGGGATGACGATGGGGCGGCGAGTCGGGGTGGACATGGATGGCAGATCGGCCCGTCCATTGTGACAGGCCTCAACTCGGCTATGCTCGACCGGGTATGAAGGCCCTGCACATCCACGTGGGCGAGCGCGCCCGCCAGCACATCCTGCAAAACGGCTTGTCGCCGACCGACATCCGCCTCGTGCCGGCCGCAGCCGGAGGCCCCAAGGGCCTGATGCTCACCCACCTCGACCAACACATCTTCGGAGATTGGTTGCCACAAGGCGGTCACAGCGTGCACCTGGTGGGGGCGTCCATTGGCGCCTGGCGCATGGCCACCGCCGCCATGCCCGACCCCAAGCGCGCCTTCGCAGCCCTGGCCCATGGCTACATCCATCAGCACATCGAGCCCGAGGCGGGGCGGCGCATGCCCTCGGCCTCGCGCATCACGGCCGGCTTCATCGAAACGCTCGAGGGCTTTTTCGGGCAGGACATCGATGCGCTCATCCGGCACCCTCGCTGGCGCGTGCACGTGCTGACCTCGCGCGGGCGCCAGATCCTGCGGCGCAACAGCCCGGCTCGCACCGCTGCGGGCCTGGCTGGCCTGGCCTTGACCAATGCGCTGTCGCGCAAGGCCGTGGGCCTGTTCCTGGAGCGCCATGTGTTCTCCTCGCCCGGCGAGTCCCTGCCGGTGCCGCTGCACGACCTGCCCACGCAGCAACTCGCGCTCGACCGCGACAACTTCATCCCCGCCATGCTGGCCTCATGCAGCATCCCCTTCATGCTCGAAGGCGTGCCCAACATCCCCGGTGCCACGCGGCCAGGCGCCCACTGGGATGGTGGCCTGGTCGACTACCACGTGCATTGGCCCTATGCCAGCATGGGTGAAGGCCTGGTGCTTTACCCGCACTTCCAGCGCCAGGTGGTGCCCGGCTGGCTCGACAAATCGCTGCGCTGGCGCCACCGCGCCACGCCCTGGCTGGACAACGTCGTGCTGCTGTGTCCCAACCCGGATTGGGTGCGCACGCTGCCACGCGGCAAGTTGCCCGACCGCACCGACTTCACCGCGCTGGCGCCCACGCAACGCATGAAGGTGTGGGTCGAGGCGGTGGCGCGCTCGGAGCAACTCGCCCAAGAGTGGCAGGATTGGTTGAGCCGAGGCTGCCCGGCTGACGCGCTCAAGCCCCTGTGACTAAACTGCTGGCATGACCACCGACCCGATCGTCGCCTTGTTGCTGATCGCGGCACTGATCGCCGCGAGCGCTTTCTTCTCGCTTTCCGAGTTGGCCGTGGCCGCTTCGCGCCGCGTGCGACTGCGCCAGCTGGCCGATGCTGGCGACCCGCGGGCCCACCGCGTGCTGGCCGTGCAGGACGAGCCCGGTGATTTTTTCACCGCCATCCAGATCGGCATGAACGCCGTGGCCATCCTGGGTGGCGTGGTGGGCGAGGGCGCGTTCTCACCGTACTTCACGAGGCTGCTCCATGCGCTGCAACTGGATCCCGCTTACGTCGACACCGCAGCCACCCTGTTGTCCTTCGTGCTGGTCACCAGCTTGTTCATCCTGATCGCCGACCTGTTTCCCAAACGCCTGGGCATGATCGCGCCGGAGCAGGTGGCCTTGCGTGTGGTGGGCCCCATGCAAACCTTCCTGCGCGTGGTGCGGCCACTGGTGTGGTTCTTCAAGCGCCTGACCGATTGGCTCTTTCACCTCTTCGGCCTGCCTGATCGCCGCGATGAAGCCGTCACCTCCGACGACATCCTGGCCATGGCGCAGGCCGGCACCGAAGCGGGTGTGCTCGCCGCGACGGGCCAGCAGGTGATCGAGAACGTCTTCGAGCTCGACACCCGCCTGGTCACCAGCGCCATGACCCCGCGTGACCGCATCGTGCACCTGCTGCTGGGCGACAGCGAAGCCGTCATCCGAGCACGGATCGAGCAGCAGCCTCACTCCACCTACGTGGTGTGTGACGGGGACATCGACCACGTGGTCGGCTACGTCGACTCGAAGGACCTGCTCAGCCGCGTCTTCAATGGCCAGCCCATCGTGCTGCAGGGCTCAGGACTGATCAAAAAGGTGCTGATGGTGCCGGAGCGCATCAGCCTGACCGAGGTGCTGGGCCAATTCCGCCAGGCCTATGAAGACTTCGCCATCATCGTCAACGAGTACAGCCTGGTCGTGGGCATCATCACCCTCAACGACGTGATGAGCACGGTGATGGGCAGCCTGCTGGCGCCGCTGGACGACGAGTTGATCGTGCAGCGCGATGCCGACTCGTGGCTGATGGATGGTGTCACACCCATCGAAGACGTGCTGCGCGCGCTGAACCTGGACGACTTGCCTCGCCTGGACGAGTACGAAACCCTGGCCGGCTTCATGATGGTGACGCTGCGCCGTGTGCCCCGCAAGACGGACCACCTGAGTTTTGGCGGCTTCCGATTCGAGGTGATGGACGTCGACAGTCACCGCATCGACCAGGTCATGGTCATCCGCGAACGGCCCACCTCACCAGCGGGCAGCGAAGGACAGGTCGAGGGCGAAGGCTGAGTGACTGCCCGGGCGCAGCGCTCAATCAGCGGCTGGCCCGACGTCAGCCTGCGTCACATCGAGGCTTCGAGCAAGGCGCGGTACTCGTCTGCCGTGGCCACGCGCGGGTTGGTCTTGTGACAATGGTCGGCCAGCGCGCCAGTGATCACCTTGTCGAACCACTCTCGCTGCACACCCAGCTCGGCCAAGCCCTTGGGCAGGCCCAGGCGCGCGTTCATGTCGCGGATGGCTTCGGGCACGTCGCCTTCGGAGCCCAGGCCCATGGCGTGGGCCATGCGGGCCAGGCGGCGGTCTTTTTTCATGGACTCGGCCTCGGCGTTGAAGCGGATCACGGCAGGCAGGAACATGGCGTTCAAGGTGCCGTGGTGCAGCTTGGGGTTCACACCGCCCAGGCTGTGGCTGAGGCTGTGCACCGCGCCCAGGCCTTTCTGAAAGGCCATGGCGCCCTGCATGGATGCGCTCATCATGTTCAGGCGGGCCTCGCGGTCGGAGCCATCTTTCGTGGCGCGCTCGATGTGGGCCCAGGCGCGCTCCAGGCCATCCAGCGCAATGCCGTCGGCCGGCGGGTTGAAGGCCGCCGACATGAAGGTCTCCATGCAGTGGGCGATGGCGTCCATGCCCGTGGCCGCCGTGAGGATGGGCGGCAGGCCCAAGGTGAGCTCCGGATCGAGGATGGCGGCCTTGGGCATCAGGTTCCACGAGTGAAAGCCCAGCTTGCGGCCGTCATCGACGATGACGATGGCGCCACGGGCCACCTCGGAGCCTGTGCCAGCGGTGGTCGGCACGGCGATCAAAGGCGCTGCCTGCGGCGTGATCTTCGGCGAGCCCCCTTCGATGGTGGCGTAGGTGGTCAAGGGGCCAGGGTGGGTGGCCATGATCGCCAGGCCCTTGGCCAGGTCGATGCTGGAGCCGCCGCCCACGGCGATCAGGCCGTCGCAGCCGCTGGCCTGCCACACCGCGTGCGCTGCCCGCACCGAGGCTTCGGTCGGGTTGGGCGGGGTCTGGTCGAAAACGGTGACGGGCAGATCACCCAGTGCGTCAAGCGCCTTTTGAAGCACCCCTGCGGCCTTCACGCCCGCGTCGGTCACCACCAACGGGCGGCGGATGCCGATGCGCTCGCACTCGCTGGCGATCAGGCGCACAGCGCCGAAGTCGAACTGGATCTGGGTGAGGTAGAGGATGGTCGACATGAGACGGGCCAATGGTTGAGCGAAAGATGATACCCAGCGACTGTCCCAAAACCGGTGGAGTCAGGGTTCTCGAACTCGCCCGTTCGTCCGCTGCCGTGCTAACTTCGTCCGAAATCCCTCAGGAGCTCATGTTGGAAAGCCTTGGGTTACCCACCGCATTTGCCATCACGGCAGGTTTGGTTCAGGCCTTCGTCGCGATCGTTTTTTTGCGTTTCCGCGCCGCTCGCTCTGATTGGGGCTTGGGGTGGTTGGGCTCGGCTTTCGCGCTGGCCTCGCTGCTCAACCTCGCTGCCCCGGTGTCGATCCAAACCATCCGCAGTGGGGTGCTGGCAAGCTGGGCGGGCCTGGTCAGCCTGATCGTGGGCGTATCGATCATGTGCTTGTTGACGGTCGGGGTCAGGCTGTACACGGGGGTGGCACCACTGAGGGCCTCGTGGACGTTTGTCGTGATCTGGCTGGTCTACATCGGCTCGATCGCACTCAGGACCTCGGTCCCCATTGACCCCGCCCTGGTGGGCAACGGCATCACCGCGATGGTCTTCCTGTACCTGAGTTGGCGCTTCGTGCGGGCCCACCAAGTCGAAAGGGATGCAGGCCACTGGGTCGCCGCTGCGATGGTGGCGCTCTACCCGCCACTGATCCTGGTTGGCTGGTGGTGGGGACTGGATCAGTTCGAGCTTCGCTACTGGTCAGCGGTGCCTTTTTCTTTGGCCGGACTCGGGGTGATGTCAGCGACCATGGGTCGGCTGCGAGGAGAGCTGGTTCGGCTCAACGCCACGCTGGAGAGCCGGGTGGTGCAACGAACCGAGGCCTTGCAGGACATGTTGTCATCGCTGGAGTCATTCAGCGGCATGATTTCGCATGACGTGAAAGGCACCCTTGGCGGCATCAGCGGGCTGTCGCGGGTGGCGCTGAACGCTTTGAGCGCGGGCGATCAGGACAAGGCCGCACGGCTGTTCGAAGCGATCGGTCAGGAAGCAGACCAAATGGGCGATGTGGTGTCCGATCTCTTGACCCTTGCAAGGGCATCCCAGTCCGAGGTTCGCAAATCGACCGTGCCGCTCGCTCGCTTGGTCCAGGAGGCACGCGATTCTTTGAGCTTGCAATACGGCGAGGCGCTGTGTCGGTGCATTCAACATGACGACCTGCCTGAAGTCGCAGTCGATCCGGGGCTGCTCAGGCAGGTGCTGGTCAACCTGTTGAGCAATGCGCTGAAGTTCTCGCGGCATGCCGATGTGCCCAGGGTCGTGGTCACCGCACAGCCTGGTGAAGCCGGCCACGTCATCAGCATCACGGACAACGGAGCGGGTTTCGATCCCGCCTTGGCCGGCGAGCTGTTCCAGCCTTTCAAGCGCCTGGATCGCTCTGGTCGCTTTGATGGCACGGGCGTGGGACTGACCATCGTTCGACGCATCGTCGAGCGACACGGTGGACGTGTCTGGGCTGAGGGGGCCCTGGGGCGCGGTGCGACCTTTTCGTTCTGGCTGCCACAAACTTAACGACCTCCCCCGTGGTTGGGGGAGTCCCCACATTTCATGCGTCAAAGGTGTGTCAAGGCGTTTGCGTTGGCATACCATACGCGCCTGCAACTAAAACGGACGTTTGAAACGTTCGTCCTGTTTCGCTGAGCAGGACCCAGGAGACACCCCACCATGGCCACGGCCCGCCTGTCACCCGCCGACACCAAGACCCGCATCCTCGATGCGGCCGAGTCGCTGTTCGTGAGCGGCGGCTTCGATTCCATGTCGATGCGCCAGATCACCAGCGCGGCGGGGGTCAACCTGGCGGCGGTGAACTACCACTTCGGCACCAAGGACGCGTTGATCCACGCTGTGCTGTCGCGCCGGCTCGACCCGCTTGACGCCCAGCGCCGCGCCATGCTGGATGCCTTCGAGGCCAATTACGCGACCCAGCTCAATTGCGAGCACGTGCTGGTGGCCTTGTTCCTGCCCGCCGTGCGCATCTTTCGCAGCGATGTGCCTGGCGCCGATCGATTTCTGCACTTCCTCGGCCGGGCCTACACCGACCCGTCGCCCGTGGTGCGCGACTACATCCAGACGCATTACATCGAGACCCTGGGGCGCTTCTTCTTTGCCTTCCAGCGCACGCTGCCCGAGCTCAGCCGCGAGGACCTGGGCTTTCGCCTGAACTTCGCGATGGGTGCACTCTCCGGCATCCTGGCTGGCGGCAACACGCAGCGCCTGATCCGCGAGTTCACTCAGCAGCAAGGTGATCACGAAGCGGTGATCCTCTCGCGTTTGTCCTCCCTGATGGTGGCCGCGTTGAAGGCGCCATTGCCGGGTCCGCAGGAGGCCCTGGAGTTCGGCGCCATGGCCAACCTGCCAGGTGTGGCACAGATCGGCCAGGCCCAGCCCGAACCCGCTGAACCCGACACCGCCTCGTCAACCGCGAGTGCCACCGCAACCTGAACTTTTCCACCGTGATCTGGCGATCTGACAGATCGTTGTCGCAACCTGGCCAAACTGGACTGTGCACGTCCACCGGCCCTTTCCCCGAGAGTCCCCCATGAAAGACGGTTACCTTGACTTTGCCAACTCCAACGTTGGTGCCAAGCTGGTCAACGCACTGGGCCTGCCCAAGCCGATGCAGCTGGAGCGCCATCAACCGGGCATGCCGGTGATCAAGGGCACCGTGCTGGTGGGCGGTGGCGGTGAGCCGCAACTGCTGGCCACGCTGGCTGGCATCTTCAAGCGCATCGGTGCGCAAACCCTGGCCCACGAGCGCCTGCCGCAGTGGGTGTCGGTGGCCAACCAGTCCGGCCTGACCACCGGTCGCTGGGGCGGCAACGGCCAGCCTGGCGAGAAGGTCAAGGCCCTGGTGTTCGACGCCACCGGCCTGACCGACTCTGCCCAGTCCGACGCGCTGTACTGGTTCTTCCACGACGCAGCCCGTTCGTTGCTGCCTTGTGGCCGCGTCATCGTGATCGGCCGCCCGCCCGAAGGTTGCAACTCGCACCGCCAGGCCACCATCCAGCGCGGCCTCGAAGGCCTGACTCGCTCGCTGGGCAAGGAACTCAAGAAGGGCAGCAACGCCCAGCTCGTCTACGTGGCCGAAGGCGCTGAAGGCCAGCTCGAGTCGACGCTGCGCTTCCTGCTGTCGCCGCGCTCGGCCTACGTGTCGGCCCAGGTCATCCGCATCGGCGCATCCGTCGGTGAAACCGCGCTGCCCGCCGACTGGGACAAGCCCCTGGCCGGCAAGAAGGTGCTGGTCACCGGCGCCTCGCGTGGCATCGGTGCCGCCATCGCCGAATGCATGGCCCGTGACGGCGCCGAAGTCATCGCCCTGGACGTGCCCCAGGCCCAGGAAGGCCTGACCGAAGTCGCCAAGAAGATCGGTGGCAAGGCCCTGGCCCTGGACATCGGCTCGACCGAAGCCCCGCAAAAACTGATCGAAGCCGCCAAGGCCGACGGCGGCTGGGACGTCGTCGTGCACAACGCCGGCATCACCCGCGACAAGACCATCGCCAACATGAAGGAGCACCTCTGGCAGCTCGTCATGAACGTGAACCTGTCGACGCAAGAGCGCATCAACGAGGCCATGGTCGAAGCTGGTGCGATCAAGGCTGGCGGGCGCATCGTCTGCGTCTCGTCCATCTCGGGCCTGGCCGGCAACATGGGCCAGACCAACTACGCCGTCTCCAAGGCTGGCGTGGTCGGCATGGTGCAGTCCACCGCCCCGATCTTCGCCAAGAAGGGCATCACCATCAACGCCGTGGCGCCGGGCTTCATCGAAACCGCCATGACGGCCGCCATCCCCTTCGCCATCCGCGAAGCCGGTCGCCGCATGAACTCCATGAGCCAGGGTGGCCAGCCGATCGACGTGGCCGAGGCCATCGGCTGGTTTGCCAGCCCCGCATCCGCAGGCATCACGGGCAACGTGATCCGCGTTTGCGGCCAGAGCCTGATCGGCTGATCGACAGCGCCTGCAGCCATGAAGATCATCGAAGTCAAGAAGCTGCCCAGCGCCATCGCGCTCAACCTCGGTGCGCTGCGCTCAAGCAGCAAGCGCAGCGGGGCGGTGGATGCGTTGCCTGAGGTCACCTACGTGCGCCCCAGCGTCACCATCGACGCCAAGCGCGTGAAGGCCTACGCCAAGGTCTGCGGTTTCACCGAAGCCCACGGCGTGCCCATGCTGGTGCCGCACATGGACGCCTTCCCGCTGGCCATGATGTTGTTCGGCTCCAAGGCCTTCCCGTGGCCGGCCATGGGCCTCGTGCACCTGGCCAACAGCGCCAAGCTGCTCAAGCGCATCAACGTGGGCGACAAGCTGCGCATCGAGGTGCGCACGGGCGAGCTCTACAAGCACGACAAGGGCCAGGTCTTCACGCTGCACGCCCGAGCCCTGCGCGATGGCGTGGTGGTGTGGGAGAGCACCTGGACCTTGCTGCGCATGGGCGTCAAGCAGCCGCGTGGCGAGCCATATGTCAGCCAGATCAACGATGAGCGCCCGCTGGCCCACCAGGCCGATTTCTTCGCAGGTGCCGGCATCGGCCGCAGCTATGGCCGGGTCTCGGGCGACATCAACCCGATCCACCTCTCGGCGCTGACCGCCAAGTTCCTCGGCTTCAAGAAGGCCATCGCACACGGCATGTGGACCAAGGCCCGTGCCCTGGCCACCCTGATGCCGCGTGAAGCCGTCGAGCAGGCCGAGGTCATCGTCGAGTTCAAGACGCCGCTGTTCCTGCCGGCACGCGCTTCGCTGTGGGCCAACCGTGGCGAAGGCGAGGCCGTCTTCGAAGTCCGCAATGCCAAGGGCGACAAGCCTCACCTGCGCGGCCTCGTCCGGTACTGAGCCACCACACAGCCGATTCACCGCATCGAACACCTTCCATCCCAAGGACCTTTCATGAGCACCATCCGTCGCGTCGCCATCATCGGTGGCAACCGCATCCCCTTCGCCCGCTCCAACACCGTTTACTCGCACGTCTCCAACCAGGACATGCTGACGGCCACCTTCCAGGGCCTGGTCGACCGCTTCAACCTGCACGGCGAACGCCTGGGCGACGTCGCCGCCGGCGCCGTGATGAAGCACAGCCGTGACTTCAACCTGGTGCGCGAGACCGTGCTGTCGACCACGCTGTCGCCCGAGACCCCGGCCTACGACCTGCAGCAAGCTTGTGGCACCGGCCTCGAAGCCATCATGCTGGTGGCCAACAAGATCGCCCTGGGCCACATCGAATGCGGCATTGGCGGTGGCGTGGACACCACCTCGGACGCGCCCATCGGCGTCAACGAGAAGATGCGCAAGATCCTGCTCGAAGCCAACCGTGGCAAGAGCACCGGCGAGCAGCTCAAGGCACTGGCCAAGATCCGTCCTTCGATGCTGCTCAAGCCGAACATCCCGAAGAACGGCGAGCCCCGCACCGGCTACTCGATGGGCGAGCACGCCGAGTTGATGGCCCGCGAGTGGGGCATTCCCCGTGAAGAGCAGGACCAGCTGGCCGCAGCCAGCCACGCCAACCTGGCGCGCGCCTACAAGGAAGGCTTCTTCGCCGACCTGATGACCCCGTTCAAGGGCGTGAGCAAGGACAACAACCTGCGCGAAGGCCTGAGCATCGAGAAGCTGCGCTCGCTCAAGCCCTGCTTCGACAAGAAGATCGCCCCGGGCCAAGGCACGCTGACCCCGGGCAACTCCACCCCGCTGACCGACGGCGCTTCCGCCGTGCTGCTGGCCAGCGAAGAGTGGGCCAAGGCCCGCAACCTGCCTGTGCTGGCCTACATCACCTTCTCCGAAGTGGCCGCCGTGGACTTCTTCAACAAGAAGGAAGGCCTGCTGATGGCACCGGCCTACGCCGTGCCCCGCATGCTCAACCGCGCCGGCATCTCGCTGCAGGACTTCGATTTCTATGAAATCCACGAAGCCTTCGCCGCCCAGGTGCTGTGCACCCTCAAGGCTTGGGAAGACCCGAAGTACTGCAAGGAGCGTCTGGGTCTGGACAAGCCGCTTGGCTCGATCGACCGCAGCAAGCTCAACATCAACGGCTCCTCGCTGGCCGCAGGTCACCCGTTCGCTGCCACCGGTGGCCGCATCGTGGCCTCGCTGGCCAAGATGCTGGCACAAAAGGGTTCGGGCCGTGGCCTGATCTCCATCTGCGCGGCAGGCGGTCAGGGCGTGGTCGCGATCCTGGAGCGCTGATTGGCGCATTGAAGGTTTGACGACCCTGATGTGTCAGATCGTGGATCGATCGGTCACCAGGGTTGCTAAACTTGAAAGCTGAGACAAAAAGCAACATGGCGGCCCCGGCATCCCCACCGGGGCTGTCGTCATGAAACGGGCCGCAAGTCGCCCCCGCGCCAAGTCGCACAGCGGTCGTGGCGCCGGTACACGAGGAGATCCAGATGAGCCAATCCGCCGCCGCCCTGCAGCCGGGCATGTCCATCGTCAACCCCGATGGGTCCACCAACCGCATCTGGTTGTCGTCCTACGTGAAGGGCGTGGTCCACGAGATCGATATCAACAAGTACCAGTCCCTCGGACAGTACTTCGACGAGTGCGTCAACAAGTTCCGCCAACGCCCGGGCTTCGTGAGCATCGGCACGGAGATGACGAACGATCGGCTCGATCGCCTGGTGAGCTCGTTTGCTGGCTGGCTGCAAAGCCAGGGCGTCAAGAAGGGCGACCGCGTCGCCATCATGCTGCCCAACACCTTCCAGTACCCGGTGTGCCTGTTCGCCGTGCTCAAGCTGGGCGCGGTGGTGGTCAACATCAACCCGCTCTACACCTCGCGTGAGCTGGCCCATGCCCTGAAAGACAGCGGCGCCGAAACCATCATCGTGATGGAGACCTTCGCCAAGACGCTGCAGGACGCCATGCCTGGCACCGGCGTCAAGCGCGTGGTGCTGACCCAGATCGGCGACCTGCTGTCCGATGGCTTCATCAACGCCAAGGGCCGCCTGCTGAACTTTGTACTGCGCAAGGTCCAGAAGATGGTGCCGGCCTACAGCCTGCCGGGTGCCAAGTGGATGCGCGATGTCATCAAGGAAGGCGCAAAACTCAAGTTCAAGCCGAGCGACGTCAAACCCGACGACCTGGCTTTCCTGCAGTACACCGGCGGCACCACGGGTGTTTCGAAGGGCGCGATGCTCACGCACCGCAACGTGTTGACCAACTGCCAGCAGGCGCTGGCCTTCGCCGAAGGTCAACTGACGGATGACGTCGAGACCGTGGTCACGCTCATCCCGATGTACCACATCTTCTCGCTGACCGTGAACGGCCTGATCTTCATGGCCCTGGGCGGTCGCAACATCCTGGTGGCCAACCCGCGCGACACCAAGCGCGTGATGATGATCCTCAAGAACGAGCGCTTCTCGGGCATCTCGGGCGTGAACACCTTGTTCGCCTCGTTCCTTGAAGACCCGGCTTTTGCCAAGCTCGACTTCTCCAAGCTGAAGCTGCCCATCGCCGGCGGCATGGCCCTGATGCGCAGCACCGCCGAGCGCTGGAACCAGGTCACCGGCTGTCCCATCGTCGAGGGCTACGGCTTGACCGAGTGCTCGCCCATCGTGACGCAAGCCCCGGTCGACCTGAGCAAGCCGCGTCCCGTGTTCACCGGCTCCATCGGTGTGCCCGTGCCTTCCACCGAGGTGCGCTGCCGCCGCGACGACGGCTCCTGGGCCAACATCGGCGAGCCGGGCGAGCTGTGCGTGCGCGGCCCGCAGGTCATGAAGGGTTACTGGAACCGTCCGGAAGAAACCGCCAAGGTCATCGACAGCGAAGGCTGGCTGGCCACCGGTGACGTTGCCGTGATGGACGAGAACGGCTTCCTCAAGATCGTGGACCGCAAGAAGGACATGATCCTGGTCTCGGGCTTCAACGTCTATCCGAACGAGATCGAAGACGTCGTGGCGATGCACCCTGACGTCAAGGAAGTGGCCGCCGTGGGCGTGCCCGACGAAGCCGCTGGCGAGCGCGTCAAGGTCATCATCGTGCCGCGCAACCCGGGCCTGACCAAGGAAGCGATCATCGAGCACTGCCGCAAGAACCTGACGGGCTACAAGATCCCTCGCATCGTCGAGTTCCGCAACGAAGAGCTGCCCAAGACCCCGGTGGGCAAGATCCTGCGTCGCGAGCTGCGCTGACCGCGCGCCGGGCATCCACTGCGGACACGCTCGTCCATGAGCCTTCCCGCTGACTTCCGCTTCCACCACCGCCTTCGCGTGCGGTGGTCGGAAGTCGATGCCCAGCAGGTGGTCTTCAACGGCCACTACCTGAACTACCTCGACGTCGCTTCAAGTGACTACTGGCGCGCCATCGGTCTGCCTTACCCGGACGCGTTCAAGCATGCGGGCGGCGACATCTTCGTTCGCCGCAACACGCTCGAGTACCACGCACCGGCGCGGCTCGACGACTGGCTGGACATCGGCATCCGCTGTGAACGCATCGGCAACTCTTCGCTGACGCTGCAGTGGGCAGCCTGGTGCCAGGGGCGCCTCATCGTCACCGGCGAGGTGGTCTATGTGCACACCAGCCTGGCCACTGGCCGCTCCAGCCCCGTGCCTGTCAGCTTGCGTGAGCAGCTCGACGCCTGGGAGCAGGGCAGGGCCGTGCACGACGTGCAGCTGGGCAGCTGGGCCAGCCAGCAGGCCGCATCACAGGCCGTTCGCACCGCCGTGTTCATCGAAGAGCAGGGCATCCCAGCGTCCGAAGAGTGGGATGCCGACGATGCATTGGCCGTGCACGCGGTGGTCACCAACCTGAGCGGCCTGCCGCTTGGCACGGGTCGGCTCATCCTCAGCGGGGAAGCAGCCGACGATGGCCCCGAGCACGCGCGCATCGGCCGCATGGCCGTGCTGCGCAGCAGCCGAGGCGTTGGCTTGGCCCGTTTGATCCTGTCGGCTTTGGTCGCCGAGGCGCGGCTGCTGGGCAAGACGAAGCTGTCGCTGCACGCACAGGTCTCGGCCATGCCGCTTTACGCCCAGGCAGGGTTCGAGCCGCAAGGTGCCATCTTCGACGAGGTGGGGATCCCCCACCAGCGCATGGCACTCAGGCTTTGATGCCCAGCCCGGCTGCGGGCTTGATCAGGCTGCGGGCACGGTGACGCCGGGTTTCGGACATCGCGTTCACCTCGGTCTCGTCGTGCTCGGTGATGTCGCTGCTCTCGAACACCTCGTCATGTCGCAGCGAAGGCGGTGGCAGGGTGGCCTCCAGCTTGGCCACGTCAGCCGACGACATCGTGTGGCGGGGCGGCCAATTGCGCAGGCTCACGCGGCGCATCAGCGCCAGGTTCGACTGCGGCGAGAAGGTGCGCTCCATCACGTGCGTGATCAGCCGTTTGTTGTGTCGCTCGGTCACGATCACAGTCGAGCAGCGTGTGCCGTACAAACCTTGCCCATCGCGGATGAAGGCCGAGGACAGCAACTGCTCCCACTCGTGCGAAACACCTGTGCGTGGCAGCTGTGCGTCGGCGGCTCGGGTGTCGTCGGCCAGCGCGTCGAACAGCACCGATGCCATGTCCTCGGCATCCTGGGCCTGAGCCAAGGCGCCACGCAGAGCGGACTTGAGGTTCTGCACCTTGGGCCAGGGCGTGTTGAGCTGCGCGTTCGACAGGCCGAAAATGCCCTTGGTCAGCCGCTCCGGATAGAGCTGTCGGTTGTTGACCCAGAAGCATTCGCCTTGCGCGAAGTCGAGCGCGATCAGGTTGAAGCCGTTGTAGCCAGACATGGCCATGCGCGGCCACAACATGGGCATGCTCAGTTCACCCTTGAGCCAATCGGGCACGATCGAGCCGCGCGATGGCGCCTGGGGGTCCATGTCCTGCGGGTTGCGGATGTTGGTGACCATGCCCAAACGGCCCGACGCCGTCAGTCCCAGCCAGGTGCCGCCCGCGTGAAGGTCGCGCCCGCCCAGGATGGCCGGACCACCGCCATCGGGCTCCCACCAGCCCAAACGGGCAGCGGGGCGATCAAAGAATTCATCGCGGTTGGCCGCCATGACGAAAGGGAATCGGCTGGATTGGTCCAGGGCAAATGCAACGAGACACATGGCGGCAGCCTCCTTCAGTCCCACTGCCTGGCAGGCAAGGGGAGCTCGGCGAAAGTTTCGGTGTGACGGGGTGCGGTCAGGTCTGCAGGCAGAGCCGACACCACGGCCTCCAGATCAGCCAGGAACGCTTCGCTCAGGCCTTGTGGGTGCTCGTAGATTTCCATCCAGGTGGGCTCCGCGACATCCCGGCCATCGGTGCGTGCCAGCAGGCGCGCGGTCAGGCCTGGGTGGCGAGATCGCAGCCCGTCCTGCATGGCCGCAAGCCGTTGCAAGGCCTGCGGGGCTCGCGGGGCGCTCAGCTTGAAATAGATGAACAGCGATGCGGGGGTGTCAGCCGTTGACCTCATCTCGACCCATGCACAGTGAAAAAGCGATCTGAGCGTACCCGATGAGCGGCGCCCATTGACCCCACATGGTGCATGAGGCGCTGCGGTGAGGTCGATTGCCGTTAAGAAATTGACGCACCGCCGCATTCATGCATCGCCATCGGGCGAAGGCATGTCGTAGGGCAGGGGCAACAAGCGCAAGGCAGGACCGTCGGCGGCACCGAGCGTGATCACGTCGGCGGCGCTCGCCAACTTGAGCTCGAGCAACACCACATGGGGAGCTTCGTTGGGGGCGTCGGCCTGCTGAGGCAGTTGCGCAGCCAGGACGACCATGCCGGCAGGTTGCGCCGTGTCCGAAGAGGCAAACACTTCCTGGCCAGGCTTGGCTGGACCTTGTACTTCAGCCAGGAAAGCGCGCCGCTTGACAGTGCCCCGGTATTGGCTGCGCGCCACGATCTCCTGGCCAGGGTAGCAACCCTTCTGGAAGTTCACCCCGCCCACCAGTTCGAAGTTCACCATCTGCGGCACGAACTGGTCGAAGGTGGCCTCGGTCACGCGGGGGATGCCCGAGAGCACCTCCAGAGACGACCACGCGGACTCAGGCAGCGCAGGGAGGTTGGCCAGCCAAGCCGCAGCCTCGGGGGCGCCCAGCCACAGCCACCGGGGCACCTGTTGCACATCAGGCAGGCGCACCAGCTGCCCTGATGCGTGGGGCTGACTTGACCACACCGGCGCTTTGGCGGCATCGCCCAAAGATTTGCTCGCGGATTCTCCCGCCACCCCCCAGGCCTGCAAACCACCTTCGGTGAGCTGGACTTTGGAGCGCAGAACAAACATCTTCAGCCGCTTGAGCCAGCCTGGCAGGATGCTCGCATCCGTCAGCAACCAGACCTGCTCCTCAGCGGGGCGCAAGAGCAGGGCCGAAGCCTGCATGCGCCCCTTTGCCGAGCAGTAAGCTGCCAGCCTCGCTTCGGTGGGCCCCAGGTGGTTGACGTCCTGGCTGAGTTGCCCGTGCAGAAAGGCCGCTGCGTCAGGGCCTTCAGCCCGGATCACAGCGAGGTCGGACAAGGGCAAGGCGCCTTGCCAGGAAGAGACGGTCTGGGGGAGCAAGATCGGGTTGGCGTTCATGGGGTGATTATGATCATGCCCTCCATGCACATGCATTCCACTCGGGTACACACCCCTTCATGCTCAGGTCATTGCCTTCGCTCGCCTCGACAACAGGCGGGTGGGGTCGTTCGGGCCTTTTTGTTGTTGCTTTTGCTGCTGACGGTCGCCTTGCTGGCTGCGGGTGCCTGGTGGGTGCAGCGCCCCTTGCCCTTGCGGGCAGAGGCTGCCGAGCTCGCCATCGAGCCAGGCCAGACACCCCGCGAAATCGCACGCGGCTGGGTGGCTGCTGGCATAGACACGCCCGACTGGCTGCTCTACCAGTGGTTCAGGGTGTCGGGTGACGCCAGGTTGATCCGGGCCGGCAACTACGAGGCCAGCCCAGGCACCACCCCACGCGACCTGCTGCGCATGATGGTGCAGGGCGATGAGCGCCTGTCCGTCGTGCGCCTGATCGAAGGTTGGACCTTCCGGCAATTCCTCGCCGCCCTGGCTCAGGCCGAGGGCCTCAAACCCGCCACACGGGGCATGAGCGAGCAGGCCATCATGGCCGCCATCGGCTCGCCAGGCGTGCCTGCCGAGGGGCAGTTCTTCCCGGACACCTACGCCTACGCGAAAGGCTCCACCGACCTGGCCGTGCTCAAACGCGCCCACCACGCGCTGCAAAGGCAACTCGACGCGGCCTGGCAACAGCGCCAGCCCGGCTCCCCCTTGGGCAACCCTCAGCAAGCACTGATCCTGGCGTCCATCGTTGAGAAAGAGACAGGTCGCGCCTCGGACCGCCCCATGATCTCGTCGGTGTTCCACAACCGCCTGCGCATCGGCATGCCCCTGCAGACCGACCCCACTGTGATCTACGGGTTGGGCGAAGCTTTTGACGGCAACCTCCGCCGCAGCCACCTTCAGGAAGACAACCCCTTCAACACCTACACCCGCCGCGGCTTGCCCCCCACGCCGATCGCCATGGCGGGCAAGGCCTCGCTGCAGGCGGCCGTCCAGCCCGCCTCGTCCAAGGCCTTGTACTTCGTGGCTCGCGGTGACGGCAGCAGCGCCTTCAGCGAGAACCTGAGCGATCACAATCGCGCGGTCGACCAATACCAACGCAGACCCAGGAAGAGCCCATGAGCCTCCAAGGCCGCTTCATCACCTTCGAGGGCATCGACGGTGCCGGCAAAACCACCCACATCGATGCACTCGAGCAGGCCTGGCTTCAGCAGGGCAGGGACGTGGTGCGCACACGCGAGCCCGGCGGCACCCCGCTGGCCGAAAAGCTGCGCGAACTCGTGCTGCACGACAGCATGGACCCCCTCACGGAAGCCCTGCTGGTGTTTTCTGCGCGCCGGGATCACATCCAGCAAGTCATCCGCCCGGCGCTCGCCCGTGGCGCCTGGGTCCTTTGCGACCGCTTCACCGACGCCACGTTCGCGTACCAGGGAGCGGGCCGAGGCTTTGAGCCGGCTGTGCTGGCGCAACTCGAAGCCTGGGTGCAAGAAGGGCTTCAGCCCGAACTGACCCTGTTGTTTGACCTGCCTCCCGCCGTGGCGGCAGGTCGCTTGCAGGCCGCGCGCCAGCCCGACCGGTTCGAAGCCCTCGATGAGGCGTTTTTCACCCGCGTGCGAAACGGTTACCTGTCACGTCAGGCTGCGCAACCAGGTCGCTTTGCCATCATCCGCGCCGACGCCTCACCGCAGGACGTCGCCGAGCAGGTGCGCCAAGCCATCGCCACCAAGGGCTTGGCATGAGCGAAGACCGCTCGCCCGCTCCACTGTGGCCTTGGCTGCAGTCCCCGCTGCAAACCGCGCTGGGACAACTGCACCACCATGCGGTGCTCTTGCATGGCCTGCCCGGCACGGGTCAATTCGAGTTCGCCATGGCCCTGACCCGGGCCTGGCTGTGCGAGCAATCGCCCATCGGGCAGCCGGTGGCCCCGGCTTGCGGTCGCTGCACCGCCTGTCGCCTGCTCGATGCAGGCTCGCACCCCGACGTCATGCTAGTCTTGCCCGAAGCCTTGCAGGCCGCCCTGGGCTGGGATGCGAACGATGCCGGCGATCCAGGCGAAGACAAATCCGACCGGAAGTCGCGCAAGCCAAGCCAGGACATCAAGGTCGACGCCATCCGCTCTGTGGTGCAGTTCTCGCAGAACACCGCCTCGCGCGGCAGGGCCAAGGTGGTGCTCATCCACCCCGTCGAGCGCATGAACGCGATTGCAGCCAACACCCTGCTCAAAACCCTGGAAGAGCCCCCCGGGCAGGTGCGCTTCGTGCTCAGCGGCTCGGCCCTGGACCAACTGCTGCCCACCGTGCGCAGCCGCTGCCAGGCCTGGTCACTGCCCAGCCCTGAGCCGGAGCTCGCCACCCAATGGCTCATGGGAGAAACGGGCCTGGACGCCACTGCGGCTGGCTTGTTGCTGCAGGCTTCAGGCGGGCAACCCTTGACCGCCAGAGACCGCCAGGCGGTCGGTCTGGATGCGCGCAGTTGGCCGCAAATCCCGCAAGGCGTGGCACGGGGTGAGCCGGGTCCCATGGCGGGCTGGCCCTTGTCGCTGGTGGTCGAGACGCTGCAGAAGCTGTGCCACGACCTGTCGCGCCTGGCCGTGGGGGCGCAGCCACGCTACTTCCCGCTTGAAAGCCTGCCCCAGCCCCCAGACCTGGGACGACTGAATCAGTGGGCGCAGGAGCTGGGCAAGGTTCGCCGACATGCCGATCACCCCTGGAACCTGCCGCTCAAAATGGAGACGCTGATGCTGCAGGCGCGTGCGATCCTGCGGGTCCGTCCTGAGCGGGCGAACCCCAGAGGCTGAAGCCTCCCCCCGAAATGAGCTGTTAGCGAACGTAAAGCAGCGGATCGGCAGGGCCAATTTCACAGCCTGGCCTGGGCCCCCGACGTTACACTGTCCAGCAACATGAGCGAGTTTCAGACAACTGCCATGCCTTCGGCCTTCGCTGCCGTGGGCGGCAAAGGCACTGCCGGTGCTTCCTCCACCTTGGGGGGAGCTGGCATGTCCTTGCCCGGCACCACGTCGGGTGCCCAACGGCCCAGCGTGATCCAGCTGGTGTTCCGCGAAAAGGGTGCCCTGTACGCGGCCTACATCCCGGCGTTCACCGACGGCGGCTTGTTCGTGCCGACCACCCGCGAGTACACCTTGGGTGACGACATCTACCTGTTGCTGTCCCTGCCCGAAGACCCTCAGCGTTACCCGGTTGCGGGCAAGATCGCCTGGATCACCCCTGCCAACGCGTCCGGTGGCCGCACCCAGGGCGTGGGCGTTCGCTTCCCCGCGGACGACAAGACCCGCCTGCTGCGCGTGAAGATCGAGCAGATCCTGGGCACCAACCTCTCTTCGAGCAAGCCCACGCAGACGCTCTGACCGTCTGACGAAGAAGGGCAACGGCTTTCAGGCATCATCGCGGGTTGCCCCGCCTGACTTCGCGCCTGAGCCATGTTCGTCGATTCCCACTGTCACCTCAATTTCCCCGACTACCAGGGCAAGCTCGACCTCGTGCTGGCCGACATGGCCGCCAACCACGTCGACCGCGCCCTGTGCATCAGCACCACGCTGGAAGAGTTCCCCGCGGTGCACGCGGTGGCGCTGCAATGCCCGAACATCTGGGCCACGGTGGGCGTGCACCCCGACAACGAAGGCGTCCAAGAGCCCACGCTCGAAGACCTGGTCAGCCGCAGCCAGTTGCCCCGCGTGGTCGGCATCGGCGAAACGGGCCTGGACTACTACCGCCTGGGCGAGCGCAGCGTCGAAGACATGGCCTGGCAGCGCGAACGCTTTCGCGTGCACCTGCGCGCCGCCCGCCAGACTTCGCTGCCGCTGGTGATCCACACCCGCGAGGCCAGCGCCGACACCATCGGCATCTTGAAAGAAGAAGGGCAGGGCCAGGTCACGGGCGTCTTCCACTGCTTCACCGAAACGCAGGAAGTGGCCCGCGCGGCCCTCGACCTGGGTTTCATGATCTCCTTCTCGGGCATCCTCACGTTCAAGAACGCGGCGGACCTGCGCGAAGTCGCGCGCTTCGTGCCCCTGGACCGTTGCCTGATCGAAACCGACAGCCCCTACCTGGCGCCAGTGCCGTACCGCGGCAAGACCAACTCGCCTGCATACGTGCCCTACGTGGCCAAGCAACTGGCCGAGCTCAAGGGCTGCGAGGTCGAAGAGATCGGTCGCATCACATCCGAGAATTTCGCGCAATTGTTCTCGCGCACGCGGGCCTGACCGAGGGTTTGGCCAGGGGTGCCTCTGAAGGGCGTGTCAGAGAATTTCTGACAAGAGGTTTGGTTGTGCGGTGACTACCGCCAAACGGCCTCGATGCCTACAGTGAGTCCATCACAACGGACTTTTTTCACAGAGGCCCCCCATGCAGAAGCACAGCTTGTACGCCAACCCCTTCGCCCTGATGATGGACCCGCAGGCCGTCCTCGAAGCCATGGAGCGTTCGGAGCGCCTGAACCGCCTGCAAAGCCGCGTGTGCCGTCCGTTGGACAAGCCGCTGATCCCCGTGGTGCAGGGCAACGCTCGCGAAGAATTCGATCAGGAAATCGACTCGCAAGAGATCGAGCTGCCTGAAGAGATCACCGAAGTCAGCTTCGAGCAGTGAATGCTTCGGGCAGTGGGCAGGGCGTTCAGCCCTGAGCCCGTTGCCAACGCTGCTCCAGGTGCAGCCCCAGTCGGGACAGCATCAGGCAGAGCAGGGCGTACACCGCGCCCACGAACAGGTAGGCCTCGAAGTAGAAGGGCCGCCAGTCCGGGTCGCCTCCCAGGCTGAGCGATAGCCCGCCGGTCAGCTCGTGCAGACCGATGACCATCACCAGCGAGGTGTCCTTGAGCAGGCCGATCGCATGGCCCGTCAGCGCCGGCAGCACTGTGCGCAGGGCTTGCGGCAGCACGATGCGTCGTTGCGTGCTCCACCAACCCAGGCCCAGCGTGGCAGCCGCCTCGGACTGTTCCCGTGGCACGGCCTGCAAGCCCCCCCGCACGATTTCAGCCAGGTAGGCCGACGAGAAGAGCGTCAGCGCCAGCCCGGCTCGCCAGCCCAGCGAGGGCGCTTCGCCACCTGACCAAAACAGTGGCAGCAAGAAGGCGGCTGCGAACAGCAGGCCCACCAGGGGCACGCCGCGCACGGTTTCGATGAAAGCCGCAGCGGGCCAACACAGCCATCTGCGCTGAGACCTGCGAGCCAGGGCCAGGCCCACCCCGAGTGGCCACGACAGGCCCCAACTGCCGAAGAACAGCACCAGCGTCAGCGGCAGGCCGCCCCATTGCTCGGGCGTGCCCCACAGCAGCCATTGGATTTTTTGCGCAACCACCCCCCAGCAGGCGGCCTCGCGACCCAATGCCTGGCAGGCTTGGGCATCCGGCGTGAACACGGCATCGATCACACCCCAGCGCAGCAGATGCCAGGTCAACCAGGCCAGCAGCAACAGGCTCAGGCCTTGCAGGGTCAAACCAGCAGCCTTGTTCATGCCGCCCCCTTGAGCGCGTGACGGCGGTTGAAGGCGTTCATGGCCAGCGCGGTGAGCAGCGACAGTGTCAGGTACACCGCCATCATCACCCCGATGCACTCCAGCACCCGACCGCTCTGGTTCAGTGCGGTGGTGCTCACCGAGACCAGATCGGGGTAGCCCACGGCCACGGCCAGGGATGAGTTCTTGACCAGGTTGAGGTACTGGTTGGTGGTGGGTGGCACGACGGTGCGCAGCGCCTGCGGGATGAGCACCAGCCGGATCCGCTGCCAAGGCGTGGCGCCCAGGGTGTCGGCCGCCTCCAGCAGGTTGCGGGGCACCGCTTCGATGCCGCTGCGAAAGACCTCGGCCAGGAAGGCCGCCGTGTAGGTGCTCAGCGCCAGCGCCACGGCCAGGTATTCGGGCGTGACAGAGGCGCCACCGCCGACGTTGAAGGCGCCCTGATCAGGCCACGACAGCCGCCATGTGTTCTCGAAGGCCTCGGGCCAGGGAAACGCCAGCCCACCCTTGCTCAGCCAAAGCCCTCCCCAAAGTGGCAGGGCCTGGGTCGAGTCGGGCAGCCACTCGATGAGCAGGAAATACCAGACCAGCAACTGCAGCAGCAGCGGCACGTGCCGAATCAGGCCGATCACCCCTTGCGCTGCCTGACGCCAGCCAGGCAGCCCTGAGGTGCGCAGCAAGGCCAGCAGCAGGCCCAGGGCGGTGGCCGCCAGCAGCGCGGGCAGCGCCACGCGCAAGGTGTTGCCCAGGCCCACGACGAAAGCCCACCACATGGGCTGCATCGCGTCGAAGGCCATCAGGCCTGTCTCGCCGATGTCAAACCCGGCTGGCTGCAGCAGGAATCCCCAATCCGACAAAGCGCGTGGCTCCTGCGGTCAGCGCACAGGCGGCGAATACATCAGGCCGCCCTGGCTCCAAGGGCGATTGGGGCCGCGCGGCAGGCCCAGGGGCGAGTTCTGGCCGACGTTGCGCTCGAAGATTTCACCGTAGTGACCAACAGCCTGTATGGCACGCAAGGCCCAGGTTTTGTCCAGGCCCAGCAGTTTGCCCATGTCCTCGCCACCACCGAGCAGGCGCTGGATGGCCGGGTCGGTGCTGGCGGCCAGTGCGGTCGCTTTGGCCTGTGTCACGCCCAGCTCCTCGGCTTCCTGCAGTGCGTAGATCGTCCACTTGACGATGGCAAACCAATCGTCGTCGCCTCGCTTGACGGCAGGGCCCAGTGGCTCCTTGGAGATCAGGTCTGGCAACACGGTGTAGTCCTGGGGCTTGGGGGCTTCCTTGTTCCGGATGCTCGACAGCGCTGACGCATCGGCGGTGTAGGCCTGGCAGCGGCCCGAGAACAAGGCCTTGAAGCCGGCTTCATAGGTGTCGAACACCACTGGCTTGATGCCCAGGCCATGCGTGCGGGAGAAGTCAGCCAGGTTTTTTTCGGTGGTGGTGCCCGCCTGCACGCACACCTGCGCGCCCTTGAGCTGCCTGGCGCTGTTCAGCTTGAGCTTGGACGGCACCAGAAAGCCCTGGCCGTCGAAGTAGGTGATCGCGGTGAAGTGCAGCCCCAGCGAGGCGTCGCGCGTGAGCGTCCACGAGGTGTTGCGAGACAGGATGTCGACCTGGCCCGATTGCAGCGACGCGAAGCGCTGTGTCGAGTTCAGCGGCGTGAAACGCACTTTATCGCCGCTGCCCAGCACCGCTGCGGCCACCGCCCGACAAATGTCCACGTCGAGACCTTGCCAGCGTCCTTTGGCATCCGGCGCAGAGAAGCCGGCGACCCCATTGCTGACACCGCAGACGAGCTGCCCGCGCTGGCGGATGCCGTCGAGCACCTTGCCGGCCTGAGCGGGTTGCCAGGCGAGGGCGCTCAAAAGCATCCCTGCGCAGGACAGGTTGGCCAGGCGGGTGGTTGCGGTGGTCAGGGGCATGCTGAAGGTGTGAGTGAGGGCCGTGAAACTTTAGCCCGAAAGTGCTGCCCCAGCGTCCACAGGTGCCACAGCTCAGCCTGCCACGCCCTTGACCCACCGCCGGTATCGCCAGGTCTGCAGCAGGGTGTCGACCTGCTGCTCGACCAGGGCCAGGGCAGGGGCCACGTCGGGGCGGGTGCGACGGCCCTGGCTGAGTCGGCGCAACTGGTGCTTGACGATGGCCATGTAGCCCACCGATGCCAGCACCTTGTTCTTCCATTGGATGGCGCGGAGCATCGGCGCACGATCGGCTCCCTCGCGCCAGGCCTTGGGCAGGTTCGGCTCGATCGCCAGGGCCGTGGCCATGCCGACCACGTCGATGCCGCTGGCGAGCACCTGTTCGGCCACCGGCAGCCGGCGGATGCCACCGGTCACCATGACGGGCATGCGCGCGACCGTCGCGATGTCCTTGGCGAACTCCAGGAAGTAGGCTTCGCGGGCCAGGGTGCGGCCGTCGCGCGCCTGGCCGTGCATGGCAGGGGCCTCGTAGCTGCCGCCAGACAACTCGATCAGGTCAACGCCCATGGGGTTGAGCAGGGCGACGACCTGCTTGGCGTCTTCCGGGCTGAAGCCGCCGCGCTGGAAGTCGGCCGAGTTGAGTTTGACCGAGACCGCGAACCGTTCGCTCACTGCCGCTCGCACTTCGCGGACCAACTCCACCAGCAGGCGGGCGCGGTTTTCCAGCGATCCGCCCCAGCGGTCGACGCGCTGGTTGGTCAGTGGCGAAAGGAACTGGCTGAGCAGGTAACCATGCGCCGCGTGGACCTGCACGCCGGTGAAACCGGTGGCCTCGGCCAGCACCGCCGCTTTGACGAAGCGGGCCTTGACCTCGGCGATGTCGGTCTCCGTCATGGCCCGGGGCGGCACGAACTGCTTGGAGAAACCGCCCAGGTCCATGGCCACCTCGGAGGGCGCGATGGTGTCCTGCTTCAAGGCGGCGGGCATCTGCCGGCCCGGGTGGTTGAGCTGCATCCACACCTGCGCGCCACGAGAGCGGGCCGCTTGCGACCAGGCCCGAAAACGCTCGGCGTGCCGATCAGACTCGAGCACGACTCCGCCCGGGCCGGTCATGGCTCGCGGGTCGATCATGACGTTACCGGTGATCAGCAAGCCCACCTCGCCCTCGGCCCAGGTGCGGTAGAGCCGGATCAAGGCGTCCGACGGGGCGTGATCGGCGTCGGCCATGTTCTCTTCCATGGCGGCCTTGGCGAATCGGTTGGCAAGGGTGGCCCCATTGGGCAGGGTCAGCGGTGTGAAGGCCTTCATGTTCGACTCCGGGTTGGCAAGGCCTCAACCGTAAGCTTGAAGTCAACTTGAATGTCAAGTGTCGATGGCAACGCCGCGCATTTGACATTCAAGTGCACTCCAAGGTTAGATTCGATGCCGTGCCCATCTGTCGATCGCAAGCGAGGTGTCCCATGAAGATCGGAGAACTGGCCCAACGCACCGGGCTCACCGCCTCGACGATCCGGTTTTACGAGTCGAAAGGGCTCCTCAATGCCGTGAGTCGACAGGCCAACGGCTACCGTGAGTACCCGCTGGAAGCCGTGGCTGTGCTGAACATCATCACCAGCGCCCAGCAAACGGGTTTCACCCTTGACGAGATCAAGCAGGTGATGCCAGAGGACTTCAGCACCTGGCGGCACGACGAACTGATGGCGGCCCTGACGAAAAAGATCACCGACATCGAAGCCATGGAAGTGCGCCTGGCGCAAAGCAAGGCACAGTTGCGCACGCTCATGCAGATGATCGACGCCAAGCCCGAAGGCATGGCCTGTGAGGACAACGCCGTGCGGGTGATGGACAGTTTCGGGATCCCGGTGAGCAAGAAAACGAAGCCTCGAAAAGGTGCTTGACCTTGAAGTTGACTTGAAAGTTAGATTCATCAACGCATTCCAACTTCCTTCAAGCGTTGAGGTCTTTTCATGCATTTTCGAAGCGTTGTCGCAGCCGGTGCGTTGCTGCTGAGTTCTCTGGTCGGCCAGGTCTGGGCCCAAGGCGCCGCGCCCGATGGCAGCCCCGTGATCGACATCGCCGGGCACAAGGTGCCGGTGGTGCGCGGCGGCCTGTACGACCGGTTTCGCTCGAACCCGCCGCTTTCCGTCATCGAAGCCGAGGCGCCGGACGTCGACCTGAGCTGGTTCAAGACCCTCAAGAAGTCCAAGCTGGACATCGGCTTCGAGTCCCACTCGCCGAACTTCTATTACAAAAACAGCCGGGTGACAGCCGTGTACACCGCTGACATCGACCGCCTGCGCGAACTGATTCCGCCCAAGGTGTTGGCCGAGGTCCAGCCGCTGCAGGTCTGGCCTGGCCGTGGGCTGATCGCCATCACGGCGTACAGCTACGGGTATTGCGACAACGACAGCTACAACGAGGTGGCCATCTCCATCGTCACCAGCAAGCTGGGCGGCTCGAACTGGGGGCCCTTCAGCCTGCTGGCCCAATCGATGGACAAGGACCTGTCGGGCTACGTGCTCAAGCTGCCGGTCAACACCGAGTTGGCCCGCGTGAGGGGCGTCGTCGGCTACAACTTGCCGAAGTGGCTGATCCCGATCAACCTGAAGGACGGCGAAAAATCGGTGTCGTACGAGATTTTCGACGCGCAAACGGGCAAGCCCGATCTCGTGATCGAGGCACGCAAGCTCGAAGGGCTGTCGAACAAGGAAGAATTCGTCACCAACCGGTTCACGAACCTGGACCAGCAAGGCAACCTGACCAAGGGCCACTCGGTGTCGCGGCAACTCAGCCACGCCAGCAGCATGGACCAGGACGCAGTCAAGCTGACCTTGCAAGATGGCAGCCTGTCTGGCTTCATCAAGACGCTGAAGCTGGGGCGGATGGTGAAGTACGAGTACGTGCCGCAGTTCCAGGGGGCGCTGTATGCGCCTGAGCGGGTTGAGGCCGCTTCTGAGCGCTGACTGTCTGCTCGTTTGCGGAAGACCTGCACAGAGGTCATCAGATGGCGTTGCTCCAGCGCAGCCATGCCTCGGGCAAGTGATCCAGGGCCCAGGCTTCGAGCTGCTTGTCCCAGCCCATCAGAATCGCCAGCCCGGCCAGCCCCAGCAGCACGGCAAAGCCTTTTTTGATGCGTTCCATGCTGCCGAGTGCACGGTCTCGCCAGCGTTCGAACCCCGAGCGCGAGGCGTAGGCCACGCCGATCAAGGGCAACGCGGCACCCATGCCGAACACACCCAGGGTGATGGCGCCAGGCAGCGCCCCCCCTTCGCTGACGACCAGCGCCAACGCGGACGCCAACAGCGGCCCGGAGCAGGGACTCCAGACCAGGCCCAGCACCCCGCCCAGCAGGAAGGCCCCCTTCAAGGAGCCCGCGTCCAGGCCCGCGCTGGCGTTCTGGGCCGATGTGGCCAGGGGCATGGCCCATTGCGAGAAGCGGTCGTTCCAGGCCGGGATCCAGAACACCAGGGCCAAAAGGATCAGCATGACCGCCCCGAACACCCTGACGTGATCGCCGTCGAGGCCGATGGCGGGCCCCAGGGTGCCCAGCAGGAGCCCGATGAGCGCGAAGGCGATCGCCATGCCCAGGCCCATGGCGATGGGCGCGAGTTTGTTGCGCTGCACCGCGCCCCCCACCACCAGGGGCAGAAGGGGCAACACGCAAGGGGACAACGTGGTGAGGCTGCCGGCAGCCAGGCTCAAGCCCAGTTGGGGCACGGAGAGGGCGAGGGACATGGTCGTCGGGCTCCTGCGGGGATCAGAGGGCCGACTTCAGAACCCGTTGCAGCGCAGCCGGGTCGGTTTCACCAGCCACCATGGCGGTTTGCTTGTCACCTTTGTAGACGATGACCGTGGACTGACTGCGAACGCTCAGGGACTTGCGCAGCGGCCTTTCCTTGTCGTAGTCCACCACCAGCAAAGTGACGTCCTTGAATTCGGGGGCGTCCTTCATGCCCTGGAACGCGCGCTCCTGAGCGCGGCAAGTGCCGCACCAGGATGCATGAAAGTGAAGGGCCACGGGCTTGCCAGCGGCCTGGGCGCCTTTCAGCGCTTCGGCACTGTAAGGCGCGATGTTCAGGGCAAAGGCCTGGCTGGCGGCAAAAGTCAGGGCTGAGATCAGGAGGGCTTTCAACATGTCGAGGTCCTTTCGGTTTGGGTCAGGGGCAAGTGATCGTTTGGCCATCGGCGCATGAGCAGGTCATCAAAGACCGGCGGCATCCAGGGCCTTGGTGAACTCCGACGGCTCCGGTCGGATGCGGTAGTTGTCGGTCAGGTCGCTGTAAACGATGCGCCCGCCTGGGGCGGTGATGAAAACGGTGGGCATGGGCACGTCGCTGTCGTAGCCCAGGACCTGCATGCCCACGGGCAGGCCACCTTCGGCCAGGATGCCCAGGCGAGCTGCTGCCCGGTTGTCCACGTCCTGCAAGAAGCGCATGGGTGCCTGGAAACGCTCGGCCAGCGAACGGCTGTGATCCTGAGGCTGAGGGCTGATGAGGTAGACCTCAACGCCGCGGGCCTGGAGTTGCCTGTACTCGGCCGCCACCTCGCGGATCTGTGCCATGCACAGCGGGCACCAGTTGCCACGAAAGAAGATCCACAGGGCGGTCTGGCGGGTCAGGCTGGCGGTGGACAAGGCCTGGCCGTCTAGGTCCAGCAAAGTCAGGTCAGGCATGACCCCGCCCACCGCCAGGGCGCTGCCTTCACGCGCCTCGAACCTGGAGTACCAATGGATGTAGGCCAGCGACAGCAGCACCCCATTGACGAAGGCCACGGCCACTGGGATGCCCAGGCCATCGGTTGCCAGCGCGATGCCCGAGCCGATCAGCCCCAGAAGGGGGACCCAGTCCAATCGAGGGCTGGTGCGTGCCACCGGGGCCAGGAACAACCGAGCGAAAAACGCCATGGGTGCGCCGCTGGCCAGCAGCACACCCCAGTGGCCAAGGCTGTGGGGCGCGTTCCACAGGGTCAACGCAGACCAGATCAGGGCCCCGGCGAGGGCGCTCATGTAGGCAGAAATGAAGAGGGACTTGATGTGTGGCATGTGGGTGGTGGCCGATGTTGGGCAGGGCTGCCTCTTGCGTTGTCGTCCGAGCGTCAAAAACCTGACATCACCCGAGCAAAAAAATCCGATCAGGCCCGCCATGCCACGATGGACGACAGGTGCTGGGCAAGAGATCGGGCCACAGCAGGCCGCTGGGCCAGCGTGGCCACCATGCCTCCCACCAGTGGGCGCAACTCGCCTTGCCAGCCATCCACCGACAAGGGCAGCACCGCTTGCCCCCTGCGCGGCATCAGGAAGGCAACCACGCTCTGGCCTTGCCAGCGCAGCACCAGGTGCGCGGCCTCGCAATCGAGCAGTTGACACATGCCCCCCTGAACCACGGGTGGCAGCACCGCGAGTTGGCGTGCGCCCAGGCGCGCCAGCAGGGCTTGAGCTTCTGCCGGGGCTCGGGGGTCGGGCGGCAGAAGGTGTGTCGGGTCTTCCTGAAAATGCCGAGTGACCACTTCGGCCCAATGTGAGGCATCGGGCGCAGCGCCTTGGTGACGCCACCAGAGGCCCGCGCCCAGGACGCCGGTGGCGCCCAGGGCCACCGACGCGGCGGTGGCCATGAAGCGGCGCCTGGATGGCAGGGCTGGGCTGCCATTGGCGGCATCAGGCAGCGGCAACACCATCGGTCTCAAGCCGGGTGTTGGCGTGCGTTCGACCGCACTGGCGATGTGCGATTGCTGCTTCAACTGACCCTGCAGCAGGGCTTGGCAAGCCGTGCATTGGGCCAAGTGGGTCTTCACATCATCCGGCAGGCGGTGCGGATCGGTGAGCACCGATCGGCGGGTTTGAGCGCAGTTCATGGGGCTCTCCTCTTGAGCGGCAAGACCACCGCGACGCGCGCCTGTTCGGGCGCCTTGGCGGCCTCGCCCAGGGCCTTGCGGGCCCTCAGCAATCGGTTGGCGATGGCGGTTTCGCTGGTGCCCAGCATGCGGGCCATCTCGTCGGTGGCGTAACCAAAGTAGGCCTGCAGCACCAGCACCTCGCGGTAGACGTCTGGCAGCCTGGCCAGACAGCGTTCGACGTCGAGTTGGTCTTCGACCGCATCGGGCCAGCAGGCCAGCTCGTCATCGCGCAAGGGCGCATCGGTGTCGTCCAGGCTCAAGGAAACCGATCTGGCCTGGGCGTTGTCGAGTTCGCGGAAGTACTCGCGGCGCAGGGTCGTGATCAGCCACGCTCGGGTGGATTGGGCCTCGCGCAAGGCGGCAAAGCCGCGCCAGCTGCGCAGCAGCGTCTCTTGGACCAGGTCTTCGGCGCGATGCGGGTCTCGACACAGCCAGCGCGCGTAGCGGTACAGGTCGTCGGCGTGGGCCTGCACGAGGGAGGAGAAGTCGCGGTGATCCCCGGAGCCTGGCTGAGGTGGCGCGGGGCGTGTCATGGGTGGATTCTGCGTTGCAGCCAGTGGTCGAGGGACAGGCGACCAGGACCTGTGCAGATCAGCACCACGCACCACCATCCCCACAGGACGTGGTCCTTGAGCCCGGCGTCGCTGATGTCGGGGTAGCTGACGGCCGCCACCGCGTTGAGCACGAACAGGCCCGTCGCAGAAAACCGGCTGAACAAACCGATCAGCAACAGAGCGGGCAAGACCAGTTCGCCACCCGTGCCCAACCAGGCAGCCAGCTCATGGGGAAGCACGGGCACGGCGTATTCGTGTTCGAACAGCATCAGGGTGCTGTCCCAGCTTTGGATCTTGAGCCAGCCTGATCGCAAGAACACATCGGCCAGCATCAGGCGCAAGGCCACGGCCAGCGCGTCCATGGCCCAAGGGGTCCACAAGGTTTGCCAGTGGGCGTGCTGACGCCAGAGGGTCTGGATGGTGCGGGGCATGGGTGTCTTCTGGGTGGATGTGTCCGCTCAACGCGGGGACTCGGGGTGCTGCAAGGGACACAGCAGGCCGTGTGACAGGCAGAGGTGAACGATGGTGTCGGGGCGCCAGGTCGGGTGGCTGGCAAGCACCTGCTGGGTGGCTGATTCGATGCTGGCGTCGGCGTTCAAGGCCTGAAGCCAGGCGAGCCCTTGGGCCTGCACGGGCAACAGCCGGCCGCCTTGCTGGAGCAGCGCAACAGGGACATCGTCGGCCAGGGGGGCGTCTGTCGCCGAACACGTTGGCGAGCATGTCGGTGCGGAGGCATCGGTCGGCAACCATTCGGCGTTCAGGTGCGCGGCCAGCCGGGTGAGCAAGGCTGTGCGGTCGGTGATCAGAGGCCAGACCCGCCACGGCTGTCGCAGGCGGGTATGCGCAGCCATCCAATCTGGCTGCGCCAGGTCCCGCGCGGCGTCGCCCCAGGTCCAGGCGGGTTCGCTGTCCTGGCTGCGGACTTGGTCCAGCGCCCATTCCAGGCGAGCGAGCCACACCAGGTCGTCGGCGTCGGAGCGTTGGCTCGGTGCGGTGCATCCGGGCTCCGGGCGCTCCCGCTTGAGGTGCTCCGACAAAAGCTGAGGCAGCCATCCGCCATAGCCAGACAGGTCGCCGCAAGCCGGTGGCACCCGATGCAGGCCCTCAACCACCAGGCTGGCAAACCGCTGCGGCCCCAAGGCTTGGCGCACAGCCGGGTAGCTCAGGCTCAGCGCCGAGATGACATTGGCGCGGATGTTGTTGATGTAAATGGCGCCCGCAGCCTCCACGTGCCGGACACCGCCTTGCCAATGCAACCAGGGTGGCGTTGGGCCAGGTCGCAGCAACGCCTGCATCCAGGCGCGCTGGTCGCTGCCCCAGCCGCTTGGCTGGCTGGCATCGAGGGGGCGTGTGTTCATGCGGCGCGCTCCAGCACCGCACCCGCGGCAGCACCTCGGCGAGACAGGGTCATCCGGGCCCGCTCCGCCAGGTCCAGCAAGGTCTGCAGGGGGGGCAGGTCTTGGTCCCACTCCACGATGGTGGGCCTGAGCCCCACGGCGTCAATCGCCCTTTCGTAAAGTGACCAGACGGCCACGGGCACCGTGTTGGCGTGGGTGTCGATCCACGCGCCATCGACCTCGGTGGGGCCACCCAGGTGCCATTGCGAGATGCTGGCGAAAGGCAACTTCGTCAACAAGGACCAGGCATCGTGCCCATGGTTGAGTTGGTTGACGTGCAGGTTGTTGAGGTCGACCAGCAGGGTGCAGCCGGTTCGTCGGGTCAGCTCGGTCAAGAAGCCGGCTTCGTCGAAGTCCGCCGCTGGTGGCATCAGGTAGGCCGAAATGTTCTCGACGGCGATGGCTCGCTGCAAGGCGTCTTGCGTGCGCTGCACGTTGGCGGACACCGCGTGCATGGCATCGATCGAGAATGGCATGGGGAGCAGGTCGGGCACGCAGGTACCGTCGATGCGATTCCAGGCCAGGTGTTCGGACACCAGCAGGGGCTGATAGCGCTTCACCTGCTCGGCGACCTGTTGCAGATGGTGGGCGTCTAGGCCGTCGGTCGAGCCCAGTGAGAGCCCCACACCGTGCAGCGAAAACGCATGGCGCTCGCGCAGGGTTTTCAGGCGAGCGTGGGCCACCGAAGGCAATGCGAATAGGTTTTCGGTGTGAAGCTCCAGCAGGCAAGGTGGCCCCTGATAGGCCAGCCAGTCAGGCAGGTGCGCGAACCGCAAACCGCATCCGTGCAGCGGCGTCGCCGCCGCATTGGCGTGCGTACCCTGCTCTTCGGTGGCCATGTGCATCAGCCCTCAGCCCTTCTTGGCGGCCTTGACCAGCGTGCCGCCCGCGATCTTGTCGCAGGTGCCGGTGGGCACGTAGACCCACTCTTCGGCGTCGCCGTCCTTGGTGGCCTGGGCGGCGCACGCATGCTTGCTGGTGCCGCAGTCGTTCTTGCCGGCCTTGGCGATGCCAGCGCACTTTTCCATGCCTTCCTTGGCGGCGTGGGCTGGCAGGGTGGCGGTGGCAGCGGCGGCGCAAAGCAGCGCCAGGGCGGACGACTTGAGCAGGGTGCGTGCATCGGTCATGTGGGTTTCCTTGAGATGACGCCGGAACAGCCCGGCATCTGATCAGACCGGGCGGGCCTGCGATTTCTCTCGCGTGGTTTGAAGAATCTCGGTGACTCCCTTGGTTCATGGGGTGGGGCGAGAGGTTTCACCGTGGCGAGCGGTCTGAGTGCTTGTCGGGGTCGTCCTGACACACACTGAGGAAACATCACATGAAAGCACCCGTCCTGATCGCCTTGAGCACCCTGTTGGCCCTGGCTGCTGGCCTGAGCCACGCGCAAGGAAAAACGCGTGAAGCGGTCAAGGCTGAGCTGACCGAAGCCGTTCGCATGGGCGACATCCCGCTCCTGGACAATGGCTTGACCCCGCGCGATCTGAACCCGTCGGCCTACCCGGCACGACCGGCACCGGTGGGCAAAACCCGAGAGCAGGTCATCGCCGAACTGGTGGAGGCCAAGCGCATGGGTGACTACCCCCTATTTGAGAATGGGCAAACGCCGAGGGAGGTGAATCCCTCTGCATACCCGGCTCGCGCCACACCTGCGGGCAGAACGCGAGCGGAGGTGCAATCGGAACTGACCAAGGCCATCCGCATGGGCGACATCCCTTTGATGGACAACGGGATGACCCCTCGCGAGGTGAATCCCCACTTGTACCCCACACGATGACCACAGTGTGCGCGCTCGAGGTGGCGAACCATCTGCGCTAGCCCGCAGCGCCCGACACATACGCCCGGGTCAGCCTGTCTTGTGGCGATTCAAACAACGTCTGACATCGGCCGAACTCGACCAGCTTGCCCATGCGCTCTTTCATCCAGAAAAAGGCAGCGTAGTTGGCGATGCGCCGTGCCTGGGCCAGGTTGTGGGTCACGATGACCACGGTCAGCCTGCCGCGCAAGCGAGAGATGAGCTCTTCAACCGTTCGCGAAGCGATGGGATCGAGCGCGCTGCATGGCTCATCCATCAACAGCACCTCGGGCTGCAACACCAGGGCCCGCGCGATGCACAGTCGCTGTTGCTGACCACCTGACAGCGACAAGGCCGGGGCGCTCATGCGGTCGGCAACTTCCTCCCACAGGCCCACGTCCCTCAATGCGGCCTCGGTTCGCGCGCGCCGTTCATCTCGATGGCGCACGCCGTGCTCGCGCAAAGGCAGGTCCAGGTTGCGTTCGATGCTCAGTGGAAATGGATTGGGTTTCTGAAAAATCATGCCCACCTGCCGTCGCAAACGCAGCAGGTTCACCCCTGGGGCCAAAACCGACTCGCCGGACAGCAAGATGTCTCCGCGCACTTGCGTACCTGGATGATGTTCCACCAGACGATTCAGCGCGGACAGGAAGGTGGTCTTGCCGCAGCCAGAGGGGCCGATCAAAGCCGTGATGCAGCCTTTGTGCATGTCCAGCGAAACGTCGTCCAGCACAGGTCGACCATGAAAGCTGACGCCCAACTTTCGAACCGACAGGTGCGGCAAGGGATCACAACAAGGCGGGCCTTCGGTCAGGGCGCCCAGGGTGTAGGCGGCCGTCGGGGAGCAGGGCGAATGGAGGGTCATGTGGCTCGGTCTTTGTGTCGCGTCCAGTGAATGCTCAGGCCCATCGTCACGGCGTTGATCAAGCCGATCAGGGCCATGAGCACCAACGCCGATCCATGCGCCGAGGCATCTCCACCGGTCACATTCATGGACAGGTCGTAGATGTGCACCGACAAGGCGCGCCCCGAGTCGCGCAGGCTGTCGGGCCAGCGGTCGACGTGGCCGCTGGTGAAGATGAGGGCAGCGGTCTCTGCGCAAGCGCGGCCCACACCCAGCATGGCGCCGGCCGTGATGGCGGGCATCGCCGCCGGCAGCAGCACATGCCACAGCACGCTGGCCCGAGTCATGCCCAAGGCATCGCCCTGGCGACGCCAGTCATCTCCCAGGGCAGTCAGGCCTGCTTCGCTGGTTCGGATGAAGATGGGCAGGATCATGCAGGCCAGGGTGAGCCCACCTGACAAGATGGAGAAGCCCAGGCCCAAGCCCACGCTGAAGAAGGCATTGCCAAACAGCCCGAAGACGATGGACGGGATGCCTGCCAGCGCGTCCAGGCTGATGCGCACGGCTCGACCTCGCCGACTGCCCGCAGGCAGGTACTCCGAGAGCCAAACTGCACAGGCCAACCCAACAGGCAGGGCTGCAGCCAATGCCACGCCCAGGATCAGCAGGGTGGACCAGAGGATGGGCGCAATGCCGCCACTGCGCCCTGCGTTGCTAGGTGCCGTGGTCAGGAACTCCCAACTGAGTGCGCTCATTCCCTGCCTCAGCAGGTCGGCCAGGATCAGGCACAACGCCCCGGCCACCATGGCGGCGATCAGCCACAACGCTGACACAAAAGCAGCATCGCGTGAGTGACGGTGGGCGTGATCAAGCATGGTGTCGGGCGTGTTCAAGCCGCGCGGCCACCAAGGCCAACGCCAGCACCATGGACGCCAGCACCACGCCCGAAGCAAAGAGTGCCGCCCGGTGGTTCCCCGTGGCGTAAGCCATTTCGAGCGCGATGTTGGCGGTGAGCACACGCACCGGGTCCAGCACATGGCTGGGCCATTGCGCCACGTTGCCCGCCACCATCAAGACTGCCATGGTTTCACCCAAGGCGCGCGCCCAAGCCAGCACCAGGCCGCTGACGATGCCGGCGCGCGCTGCGGGCAGCGCAACCGACACCACGTGACGCCAAAAGCTGAACCCCAGCGCGTCGCTGGCCAGTCGCAGAGAATGAGGCACCGCCTGAAGTGCAGACGCTGCGGTCAAGGCCACCGTCGGCAGGATCATCAAGGCCAGCACCAGTGCTGCACTCAAGAGGCTGGTGCCTGGCGGGCGGCGCTCGGCCAGCCAAGGCACGAGAACGGTCAGGCCCCACAGACCAAACACGACCGAAGGTGTGCCTGCCAGCAGCCCCATGATCCACTGCATGGTGCGCCTGACGCCAGGCGGCGCCACCAGTTGCATGAACACGGCGGTGCCCAGACCCCATGGCACCGCCAGCAGCAAGGCCCCGAGCGAGACCAGCGCCGTGGCCAACAGCATGCTGCCCATGCCAAACTCGCCATCCAGGGGGTACCACTCGTGGTCGCCCGCCACATCTGCCCAACCGAGGCCGCTCAGCACGGGCCAGGCCTGCGCAACAAGGTATGCCACGATGAACAGCGCCAGGCTGCCTGCCAACGCCGAGGCCATGCCCAGGGGCAGCGGCCACCAGCGGTCAGCGTGCCAGCGGGACGAAGAACTGAGCCTTGACGAGGTCATGCACGTCCTTGGATTGCGCAAAGTCGATGAACATGCGGGTGGTCGCCGATGGTGCCCCCTTGATCACCAGGTTCAGGGGGCGCGACAGCGGGAACTTGCCCGCCTGCACCTGTGCCACCGTGGCGGGCACTCCGCCCATGGGCAGCAGCCGGATCGGCGTGCCGCGCTCGGCCTCGTACTCGGCTGTGCCGATGGACACGTAGCCAATGGCGCCTGGGTTGCCCGCCACGGTTTTGATGCCTTGCTGGTTCTCGCCAATCACCACCTGTGCCCGGATGTCCTTGTTCTTGAGCTGAAAGTGATGTAGGAACAACTCCAACGTTGACCGACCCTCGGCCTTGTTGACGACGGTGATCGTGCGATCCGGGCCACCCAGGGCCTTCCAGTTGCGGATCTCACCTGTGTAGATGGCCTTGATCTGGGCATCGCTCAACGTGGACACGGTGTTGCTGTGGTGAAGGATCACGCTGACCCCGTCCATGGCGATCGGGATGGCGGTGAGGTCGGCTTCATCGGCTTTGAGTGCGCGAGAGACCATGCCGATCTGGCTCAGGCCTTGACGCGCATCGCTCATGCCACGCGACGATCCGCCCGACTGCACGTCCACCCGCACCCCGGGGTGTCGCTGCTCGAAGCGTTTGCCGATTTCGGATACCAGCGGTGCGATGGTGCTGGAGCCAGAGACCGTGACCTGCTGCGCACACACAGCAGAGCTGACGCCTGCCGCAGCCATCGCAAGCAGTCCTGCGAGGAAGAAGCGGTGTGAAAATTGAATGATCGACATGGCGGTCTCGTCATGAACACGTGGGTGACCAGGCATCAGCAGCAAGCGCCTGAGGGGGCGCCGGACGCGCTGACGGATGCCTCAAACGGCATGCTGCTGCCACAGCCTTCAAACAAGCCGAAGTGCTGGCTGAAATCCCCGATGAACTCAAAGTGTTTGGCGAAGCGCGTGTCGCGCAACATGCGGAAGGTGTTGCCGCACACGGGGAAGACGCGGCCGGTTTCGATGGCGTGGTGCTTGTCCAGCGCGAAGCCGTGCGGCAGATGGGGGATGCTGCCCTGGTAGATCACGGCCTGGCCATGGTCCTCGCAGGCGTCTTCCAGGCCGTCGAGTTTGAACAGTCGGTAGGTGGCCGAGTAAAAGCGCAGGTGCCCCAGCTTGTTGATCAGGACGGGGTCGGTCACGCTCAAGGGGCGGTCTTCAACCAGGCGTGGGTCGATGAAGCCGGCGCCACGGGCCAGCCGCAGGAAGTCGTTCCAGTACAGCGCGCCACCCAGGCATTCACCGTACAGCACCGGGTCATTGCGCACGGCATCTGGTACACGTCGGTCGGCGTACACATCCGAAAAGTAGAACTCGCCGCCAGGCTTGAGCAACTTCTGCACACCCGCCAGCACAGCGGCCTTGTCGGGCGAGAGGTTGACCACGCAGTTCGACACGATCACGTCGAAGCTGCCAGGTGCCAGGTCCAGTTCGTCCAGCCGCTCGATGTAGCCGTGCAGGAAGCGCACGTTGTCAAAGCCAAAGGTGCTGGCGTGGTGTGCCTGGTGGGCTCGCGCCACGGCCAGTTGCTCGTCGGTCATGTCCACGCCGACGACCTCGCCAGTGGGGCCCACCAGCTGGGCAAGCGCATAGACGTCGCGGCCCGAACCGCAGCCCAGGTCCAGCACGCGGCAGCCCTCGAGCAGCGGCGGGCACACCAGGCCGCAGCCGTAGTAGCGCGAGAGTACTTCAGGGTGGACCTTGGTCAGCAGGGGTTTGAGCCATTCCGGCACCTGGCTGATGTCGCAACAGGCGGTGGTTTTGAGGTCAGCCGTGCTGCTGAGCTGTTTGCCGTAATAGTCTTGAACGATGTCGTGCATGAGGAGATCCTTGCGAGGGCGGGAGACTTTAGAGCGGCTGCAGGCCATGGGCGTCAGGAGGGCGGCGACGCATCGAAGCGACAGGCTTGGTCACGCGCAACGAAGTGCAGATCGGCGAATCCAGCCCGGGCTTGCTCGCCGGTGTTGTCGGTGTCCGATGCCACGGCCAGCGATGCCGCCTCGTGGTCGAAATCGCCGAACAGTTGGCGGGCGTCGGCCAGGACATCGCGACGCTCGTTCACCCACCGACCGATCTCCTGCCGCCCCGTGCGCATCACGATCATCTGTGTGCGATCGGTGTAGGCATTGGCCTGGATCGTTCCTTGTGGGTGTCGGTTGTCCCAGACGTAGTTCAGCGCGGCGTCGGGCACGTGGTCGCCGTAGATGCTTCGTGCCAGTGCCAGCTTGGCGCGCAAGCCCAGACCCAAGGCCTGGGGCGGCAGCTTGAGCGCGACGTAGACACGGGCTGCGTAGTCGTCACCTGACTTCTTCATCATGTCGGCTTTCTGCAAGACGTCATCGACACGCCATCGCCAGCACAGGACGGGCGTTTGCTTCAGGTCCACGGCCAAGGGCCTGGCCATCAAGGCCATGCTGCGATCGGCGAGTGCCTCGATGGCCATCACGCCATCCCAGCGCTGCACCGAGTAGCGTGTCGGCAGGATCCGATCTCCCAGGGGCACCAGCCGCCAGGGCGCAGGAGGTTCCGATGCAGGGGCCTCAAACCGACCGACATCCACTGTGGAGGGTTGGCGCTTGGATGAGGTGGCGTCAGCACCCATCGCGGCGCTGGCGCCCATTGCCAGGCACATGCAGGCCAAGGCGTGTCGGGTGCGCACGGTTGCCATTCGGCGCGAACGATCATGGGTGGGCACGTTGGGTCTCCTGTGTCCAGTGCTTGGGCAGGTGTTGCAAGTCTGCGGGCTCGTCGATGTCATGCAGCACGGGCATCTGGTGAACGCTCATGCCCGCTTGCAACAGGCGAGAAACCGTCTCGCGGGCGACCAACTCGGTGCTCCAGGCCATGTCCGTGAAGAGGCGGGGCTCGAAGCGGCGCAAGCCCAGGGCGACGTAGCCACCGTCGCTGGCTGGCGCGAGGACGGCGTCGTGCGACATCAGGTGCAACGCGATCTCGTGCAGGGCCCTGGCGTCGAGAGTGGGGCAGTCTGTGCCGATCAGAATGCAAGGTTGGCCTGCTTGCAGGCTGCGGTGCGCGGCCCTTGCAAGGCGCTCGCCCAGGTCTCCGCCTTCCTGGTCTGTCACGTGCAGCCCGACGGGCAAAGGCAAGGTCTGCCACAGCGGGTCGTTCATGGGGGTCCGGCACAATTCGATGTCGAGCGCATCCGCACGGATCGCTTCGTGCAAGGTGTGCAACAACAAGCGACTTGCCAGAGCTGCTGCGCCGTCTGCCCCCAGCGCAGGGATCAGGCGCGTCTTGGCAAGGCCCGCCCTGGGGGCCTTGGCGAACACGATGATGCGCACTTGCTGTGCGGCCTGCAGAAAGGCGCTCATCGGTAGGCCCTCGCGATCGATTCGGCCGAAGCGCCGAGCCAGTAGGCTAGGCGCAAACGCCACATCAGAAAGATGGTTCGCCACACGCCCCGGTTTTCCCACCGTCGACCGGATGTGATCACAGGGTCCTGAAGGCAGGCGGGAGGTGAGCGGCGCTTGAGTCGCTTGCAGATCTCGATGTCTTCCATCAGCGGTTGCTCCGGAAAGCCGCCACATGCCTGGAACACCGTGCGCCGAACAAAAATGGCCTGGTCGCCCGTGGCGATGCCGCTCAGGCGCGAGCGCAGGTTCATCATCCGGGCAACCACCTTCAGCCAAGGTGATTGGCCACTGATGCGCACATCGAATCGCCCCCACACGGGGGCAATGTGGCCCACCGATGCGCTCAGTGCTCGGCTCACCAGGCGCTCCGCGCCGTCTGGCAAGCGGGTGTCGGCATGCAGGAACAGCAGCACCTCGCCGCGGGCCTGCCTGGCCCCCGCGTTCATCTGCCTTGCCCGTCCGGCGGCCGAGTCGATCACCGAAAAGCCGGCCACCCGAGCCATGTGCGCACTGCCATCGGTGCTGCCACCGTCCACCAGCAGCACCTCGCAGCCTGCGCGCTGCATGGGCAGGAGATGCCCCAACAGATCGGGCAGAACGGCTGACTCATTGAGCATGGGCACGATCACGCTGAGCTTCATGCGGCTGCTCCCCGGCGCCAGGCATGGAAACGGGCCAGCCAGCGCAGCACGCCTTGCGGTGCGTGCGACCGCTTCCACTCACCTGCCACGTACTTGTTGGATTCAGCCAGCGTCGGGTAGGTGTGGATGGTGGATAGGATTTTGTTGAGCCCCAGGCCCCAACGCATGGCCAGCACGAACTCGGCCAGGAGATCCCCTGCGTGTTCGCCCACGATGGTCGCGCCCAGGATGGTGTCTTTGCCTGGCACGGTCAGCACCTTGACGAAGCCCTGTGCGGCGCTGTCGGCGATGGCGCGGTCGAGGTCGTCGATGCCGTAGCGGGTCACCTCGAACGCGATGCCTTGTTCGCGGGCCTCCAGCTCGTTGAGGCCCACACGCGCCACCTCGGGGTCGGTGAAAGTCGCCCAAGGGATCACGCGGTAATCCGCCTTGAACTTCTTGAAATCGCCAAACAAGGCGTTGACGGCTGCGTACCAAGCCTGATGGGCCGCGGTGTGGGTGAACTGATAGGGGCCAGCCACGTCGCCTGCCGCAAAGATGTTCGGGTAGAGCGTCTCGAGGTATTCGTTGGTTTGCACCGTACGTTGGGTGGGGATGCCAAGCTCCTCCAGGCCATAGCCTGTCAGTCGGGCGCTGCGGCCCACGGCACAAATCAAGGCATCGAAGGGCAGGGTCAAGGTCCGGCCTTGGTGCTCGACGATGAGTTGCTTGTCACCCTGAGGCGTTCGCTCACAGCGCACGGCCTTGTGCCCGGTCAACACTTGCACACCGTCGGCCTGCAACGACTGCTTCACGAGTTCGGACACCTCGGTGCCTTCGCGCGCCAGGATGCGATCGCCCATCTCCACCTGGCTGACCTGTGCACCCAGGCGTGCCAGGGCCTGTGCCAGCTCAGAGCCGATGGGCCCGCCGCCCAGAACCACCAATCGGCGTGGGATGTCGTCCAGTTGCGAGAACGACTCCCACAGGGTGTCGCTGGTCAGGCAGCCCACCTCGTCCAGACCGGGCAGCGGAGGCACGAAGGGCCGAGCACCCGCCGCGATGACGATGCTGCGAGCGCTCAGGCGCCTCGTGCTGCCACCGTTGAGCTGAATCTCGACCGTCCAGGGGTCCACCAGGCGCGCATGGCCCTGCACCACGTCCACACCCAGTTGGGTGTAACGCTCGATGCTGTCGTGGGGTTCGATGGCGCGCACCACATCGTTCACCCGTTGCATCACCTGTTTGAAAGAAAACTGCGGCGTGACCTCGGGTGATGACGTGGGGCCACCTGCCGCAGTCAAGCCGTAGCGATGGGCATGGCGCATCTGATGGGCCACCTTGGCGCTCTTGATCAGGGCCTTGCTGGGCACGCAGCCGTAGTTCAGGCAGTCCCCACCCATCTTGTGCGCCTCGATCAGGGTCACCTTGGCCTTGACCGCTGCACCGATGTACGCGGTGACCAAGCCCGCCGCACCACCGCCAATGACGATCAGGTTGCGGTCAAAAGTCTTGGGCCGCTGCCAGCGTGCATACACACGGCGGCGCCGGTGCCAGCCCACCGCTTTCTTGGCCAACCAGGGGAAGACGCCCAGCAAGGCAGAGGCCAGCAAGAAGCCCGGTGTCAGGATGCCTGACAGGCCATCCATCTGGGCCAATTGCGTTCCTGCGTTCACGTACACGGCCGTGCCCGCCAGCATGCCGACCTGGCTGACCCAGTAAAAGCGCCAGGCACCCAGGGGCGTCAAACCCATCAGCAGGTTGACCAGGAAGAAGGGGAAGATGGGCACCAGGCGCAGGGTGAACAGGTAGAGGGCGCCTTCGCGTTCGATGCCGTCGTTGAGGGCCTGCAAGCGTTGCCCAAAGCGTTGCTGCACCACATCGCGCAGCAGGTGCCGCGACACCAGAAAGGCCAGCAACGCCCCGATGCTCGAGGCAAACGACACGATCAGCGTGCCCCACACCAGGCCGAACAGCGCACCCGCCGCCAGGGTGAGCACCACTGCACCCGGCAGCGACAAGGCCGTGGCAGCCACGTACGCAGCTCCGAACATCAAGGTCGTTTGAAGGGGTGTTTCGTCCCGCCAGGCGCCAAGCTGGCCGAGGCTGGCTTGCATGCCTTCAAGCGTCAGGCGCTCGTGCAGGCCCGTGATGAAGAACATCGCGATGGCCCCAGCCACGATGATCAGCAGGAAGAAGCGCTTCACGCTGCACCTTCCCGCAACGCGCCACCACAACTCGAGCCGCTGCCCGCGGTGCAGCCAAAGCAATGGTTGGCCACGCGAATGGGGTGATGGTCCAGCCCTTCGGTCAGCAGGTCGCGCAGGTGAAGTGGCCCCGTGGCGCCACGTCGTGGTGGTGTGGCCAAGCCCAACTGCTGGTTGAAGTCGCAGTCCGACAAGTGGCCTTGCCAATCCACGCTGACCAGGCTTCGGCACATCACATGCGCCAGGTTCGCATCGCGGTGCTGCGACTTGAGCAGGTTCATGTACGCGTGGAACTGCCCCTTGGAGATGAGCGTCGAGCCAAAACGCTGGATGGGCATGTTGGCCAGCGCGTAGAGCGTGTTGAACGCGATGCCGAAGTGCCGATGCAACTCGCGTTTGTAGTCTTCCTCCAGCTTGGCTTGCGGTGGCGGCAGCACCGCTCCCTGCGGGTTGTAGACCAGGTTGAGCACCCGGCTTGAGCTAGGTTGACCGTAGCCCAGGGCATTGAGCCGCTGCAAGCCTGCAATGCTTTTGTCAAAGACGCCGACCCCACGCTGCTTGTCTACGTTGTCGGCCGAGTAACAAGGCAGCGACGCCACCACCTCCACTTCGTGCTCCGCCAGGAACTCGGCCAGCCCATCCTGGCCAGGTTCAAACAGGATCGTCAGGTTGCAGCGGTCGATCACCCGCACGCCCAGGGCTCGAGCGTGTTTGACCAGTTCGCGAAAGCCAGGGTGCAGCTCCGGTGCCCCGCCGGTCAGGTCCAGTGTCTCGAAGCCGCGCGCCGCCAGCACCTGTGGGATCAGGTCCAGGACAGCGGCGTCCATCATCTCGGAGCGGTTGGGGCCTGCATTGACGTGGCAGTGCAGGCAGGACTGGTTGCATCGGTAGCCCAGGTTGACTTGAAGGGTGGTCAACCGTTGGCGCTGAAGCGCCGGGAATCGGGTGTCCGACAGGAGCGGGAGCGTGGCGTGCATGGGGGCGTCGACGTTGGCGTGAATCGAGATCACGCCTTCGTCGCCACCAACCGCCCAATCCTTACACCCAAGCCACGGAGGTGATCACTTTTTCTTCTGGACCGTTTCCATGGGGTCACTGCCTTTGGCGAATTGCCGAGCCATCTGCCTGATGTCCAGCATGTGGTCGCCAAAGTTCTTGCACCCTGTGCACATCATGCAGTGCAGCTTCAGCTGAATCCGTTCGGAGGTGGACAGGGGGCGCTCCATGCGCTCCGAGAAGAGCCGGGTGATGTCCTTGCAGTTCTTCATGCCGGCTGCTCTCCAGTGAACCAACGGTTTTCCAGGCATTCGCGCAGGCGCAGCCTTGCGCGGTAGAGGATGACGTTGAGGTTGCTGACCGTGATGCCAACGGCCTCACACACCTCGTGTGACTCCATCTCCACGAACTCACGCATCATGAACACCCGGGCCTGTTTGCCTGGCAGGTTCTCCAGGCATGCCTCGAACACCCGCCAGAACTGCGCGTCTTCGACTGCGTTGTCCGCACCATTCCACCTGCCTGGGCGCTCGTCTGGTTGCCAGAAGCCTTTGCGGTCGAAGAGTTCATCGAGGTCTTCCTCCTCCTGCTCGGCCGTCATCAGGCGGCTGGCCTCCACCAGTCGCTGGCGCTGGCGAAACGTGTCTGCGATCTTGTTCTTCAAAATGGCGAAGACCCAGGTCTTGAGGGAGGCTGCCTTGTTGAAGGAGGATGCATTCTTCATCGCACCGATCAAGGCCTCCTGCACGGCGTCCTCAGCCAGGTGAGCATCGCGCAGCTGCAAGGTGGCGAACTTCAGCATTTGGCGCCGCAGGTCTTCCAGGAAGACCGGGTCTGCCCAGATCATCTCTGGCGCAGCGTTGTTGACGGTGGAACTTTGTGACACGACCTACCTCACCCATTTGTTGCTCGCTGATCTGACTCGATCTGGTGTCCGAAAATGCGACATCGCGAATGCGCGGCACTTTACGCTCAGATCGGGGCAGAACGGGGCGTGCCCACCCCCTAGGTGCCTGCATCCAACACATGCTGCTTCGCTGAATCACCGAGCTCATTCGCCTGGCGGAGTCATCTGATTGCGCACAGCGCTGTATGTCGACACGCAGTAGGGGACGACGTAGTTCATGAGCACGTTCCACCACGCCACGTGCTCTCCACGCAGGACAGGGCCGCTCTGGTTGATCAGGTTCAGGACCGTTCCGACCACCAGCGAGACCGTGATCGCGTTCTGAACGATGCGCCTGGATCTGGCGAGTTGAAGCGCTGATTTCATGGTGTCTGGCCTTCGGTGGGGCGGTTGGGCAGCCGATCACGCACGAGAAGGCTCCGCATGAAGCGACGATCGATCTGGTCTTTGAGGCGCCACACCCAGTTGCCCGAGGCCGAAAGCGGCCCCCAGGATGCGACCGCGTTCGTTGGGCCGATGCTGATGAGTTGAAGCGGCCAGCGCCTGGGTTCGTGCTCCTTCATGGGGCGACCCTGCAGCCATGCGATGAGGTTCTGCGCCAGAACGGGACCCGCGCGTACGGCATGCACGCCCGACCGCGTGATCGCACGGTCTGTTCGCGAACAAACGTCACCTGCTGCAAACACGTTGGAGTGAGAGGTGCTCTGGTGATAAGCGTTGACGGACACAAAACCTTGCTCGTCCAGGTCGAGCTTGGTCAGCGACAACCAAACAGGTGCCCGAGAGCCCGTGGCCGCAATGGCTGCATCCAGGGGCAGCTCCAGCCCGTCATCCAACATGACACCGCCTTCGGTTCCGACGGCTTGCTGCGCCACAACCTGCACGTTGGCCCTGGTCAGCGCGCGTCCGACCTGTTGCCGCACGCCTGGGGGGTGATCGGGCAACAGGCCTCGGCGGCCCGTGATCAGCACCATCGTTGGGTTGACCTGAGCCTTGCGAAGGCCGACTGCAGCCGCGAGTGAAACCTCCACGCCAGCCGCTCCGCCTCCAACGATGGCGAGCTTGAATGCAGGGGACAGATCGGCCCTCGCCAGCAGGCATTGCCACAACCGAGCGAAGTCCGCCATGGGTTTGACGGGCAAAAGCTTGTCGTCGAGTGCCGTCAGCCACGTCGTGTCGACCTCGGCGCCCACGTCCAGCGACAGCACGTCGAAGGGCAGGTGGCTGCCATCGCGGAGGAAAACACATCCTCTTGTCGGGTCGAGCCCAACAGCCCAGTCCTCGACGAACCGCGCGCCAGCGTGATCCGCGATCTGGCGCAGGTCCATCTGGCAGGCCTCCAGATCGTACTGGCCCGTCATCCAGCCAGGCACCATGCCTGAGTAGTGCTGCCACCGAGATGGGCTGACCAAGGTCACGGAAAAGCGCTCCCTGTCCCGGTCGGCGAGTGCCTTCAGGGCCAGTGCGTGGGCGTGCCCGCCACCGATCAAGACAATTTCTTTGGCATTCATCCCCGACCGTGTCCTCTCTGCCAAGGGCTCGCTGGCCCGCATGGGTCGTTGGTCGTTGGGATGGGCGCAGCCATTACACCCAATCGGGGGAATCGTGTAATGAATGCCGCCGCCGAACGACACAGGAGGCATCCAAGCAAAGAGGCAGCACATGGTTCAAGCAGAAATTGGCATCCTGGGGGGTAGCGGGCTCTACCAGATGGCCGGGTTGACAAACGTCCAGGAGCACTTGATCGAGACGCCATACGGCCCACCCTCGGACGCCCTGATGACCGGCCAGCTCGATGGCGTCACGGTGGCGTTCCTGGCCCGGCATGGGCGCGGGCACAGGCTCATCCCGTCTGAAGTGCCTTACCGGGCCAACATCCACGCCATGAAGATGCTCGGGGTCAGGTACCTCTTGTCGTTTTCCGCCGTGGGTTCCCTGCGTCAGGAAATCGCGCCGCTGGACCTGGTGCTGCCGGATCAATTCATCGACCTGACTAGGCACCGAGCTGGCACGTTCTTCGGGCAGGGCGCGGTGGCCCACGTATCGATGGCGAAGCCGGTTTGTCCGCAGGTGTCGGATGCCTTGTCGCGGGCGGCGAAGCAAGTCGACGTCGATGGAGCAAGTCGGCTCCACAACGGCGGCACCTACGTTTGCATCGAAGGGCCGCAATTCTCCAGTCTCGCTGAGTCGAACTGGTTCAGGTCCATGGGTGGCAGCGTCATCGGCATGACGAACATGCCCGAAGCCAAGTTGGCCCGTGAAGCCCAGATTGCTTACGCCACGCTCGCCATGGTGACCGACTACGACTGCTGGAACCCTGAGGAGGCTTGCGTCAGCGCTGAAATGGCCCTGGCAAACCTCATGAAAAACGCCCAGCGGGCGCAAGCTATCGCTGTCGCCGCGGTCCAGATCCTGGGTCGTGAGCGACCCGATTCGGCGGCCCACTCCGCCCTGTCAACGGCGCTGGTGACGCAGCCAGCCGCCATGAGCGAGGCAACTCGGGCCCGGCTTCAGGTGCTCCTGTGAAAGGCTGCAGCGGCATGAACGGTGGTGGCGCCCCCGTGATCATGGGGGAATCAGTTGGGCCACCCTGGGGACATGGCGTGGGAATGTGCCGCCAGGGCGCGTCCGGCTCCCGAGATGCGTGTAAGAACTGGCCGCCGCCGGCGACCAATGGGAAATCGGACAGCGGGCGTGCCATGCGCTCCGCTCAATGTGAACCCATTCGATAGGAAGGACAGCCATGGATCGCCTGTCCCAGTTGCTGCGCTGGTTCTCTTTGCACGCAGGGGCCTTTTATGCGGGGCAGATTTGCTCCATTCAGGAGTTCGATGAAGACCCGCATCAAGGGCACCTCCACTTGATCAAACGGGGGCCTGTGACCTTGGTCGAAGCGGGTGTTCCACCTGTCTTGATCGATGTCCCCACCATCATCTTCATGCCCAAGCCCAAGTGGCACCGGCTCATCGTCGAAGACAAGCTGGGTGCCGAGGTGGTGTGCGCCAACATCAAGTTCGGCACCGAAGGCAGCAACCCGGTCACCGACTCCTTGCCACATCTGGTGTGCATGCCGCTCGATCACCTGCCCGGCACCCAGGCCTTGATGGCGCTGATGCAAGACGAGGCCTTCTCCGAGCAAATGGGTCGCCGTGCCGCCCTCGATCGCCTTTGCGAGATGCTGTTGATCCACGTTCTGCGCCACTGCATGGCGAACGGATCGATCAACCGCGGCGCCCTGGCTGGCCTCAGCGACGCGCGACTGCAGAAGGTCCTGCAGTCGATCCATCAAGCACCGACACACAAGTGGGACTTGGTCGACATGGCGTCGATCGCGGGCATGTCTCGGTCGCGGTTCGCAGACCACTTCAAAGCGGTCATCGGTCAGACGCCTGCGGACTACTTGGTTTCCTGGCGCGTGGCCTTGGCTCAGAAGCTGCTCAGGGCAGGGCGCCCAGTCAAGTCCGTGGCGGACGAGGTGGGCTACGCAGGCACGACGGCCTTTTCCAAGGCCTTCAGTCGCAAGACTGGCATGGCGCCCGCACAGTGGCTCAAGGCCCTGTCCAGCGATCAAGTCGATCTGGATTGAGGGGGGGTCAGGAGCCTTCGGTCAGCTTTGCAAGCTCTGCTGGCATGCCCCAGTTTTCCTTGGGCTGCTCGACCAGCGAGATGAAGAGTTGGTCAGCAGGGATGCCAAAGCGCTTGAGCCGTTTGGCGATGTTCACGCAGAGCGATTGCTTCACCTCGGCGGTTCGGCCCGCGAACATCACCACGGTGACCACAGCGTAGTTGGGTGCTGCGCCAGCTGGCCCCGCAAAGCCGCCGTCAGGCGCGTGGTGATGGATGACATGACGCGGGTGGTCGGGGATGGATAACCCCTCTGAGACCGCCTCATAGAGTGCTTGTGTCAGTTGCGCTTGTTCTGCCTGGCTGTATTGGTGGCCGGACTCGATTCGGATGATGGGCATGTGATTCCTGAGTGAGTGTTTGTGTGAGGTCCCCATTGTTGATGGAGTTCGCAAGACGCGGTGGTGATTGGGACGAATGGCGTCAATTGCGATACGGCTGGCGTCCTCAACAGAGGCCCCGTTTTTTAGAGTTAAGTGGTCGAAACACTTTCACTCGCCAGGAGAAAACAGATGCCTTCCACTTCGCGTCAAACGAGCCGACGCCAATGGCTCGCTTCCAGCTTGGTGCTGGCGGTTGCTGCCGGCTTTCTGCCGATGAGCGCATGGGCCTTTGACGAGGCTTCTACCAAGTCGCTCAACGTCGACGCCTCAGGTCTTGCGCTCAAGGGCCACGATCCTGTTTCCTACGTCGAAGCGGGTCGCGCCGAGCAAGGCTCTCAGAAGTTTGAAGCCCTGCATGGCGGTGCGACCTATCGCTTCACTTCTGCCGCGCACCGCGATGCGTTCCTGAAGAAGCCCGACGCCTACGCCCCAGCGTATGGCGGCTTCTGCGCAATGGGTGCAGCGATGGGTAAGAAGTTCGACATCGACCCGCAAGCTTTCCGCGTGGTGGATGGTCGCTTGTTCCTCAACCTGAACAAGGACGTGCAACAGAAGTGGGCGCAAGACACAACACGCCTGATTCGCGAGGCCGATGCCACCTGGCCCAAGGTCAGCGACAAGGCCCCCAACGCGCTGTGACCTGCGCCCAGATTCATCCCATTCACCGAGTGAGCACCCCATGAGCGATTCCGCACTGATTCAGAACCTCAAGCCCGTCACACTTGCGTCGGCCACGCCAGCCCAACACGACATGTTGGACAAGGCCGTCAAGCAAGTCGGCTTCCTGCCCAACATGTACGCCAACATGGTCAATGCGCCGGCCGTGCTGAGCACCTACCTGCATGGCTATGGCCTGTTCCGCTCAGAGAGCGGCTTTGCGCCGGCCGAACAAGAAGTCGTTTTCCTGGCCATCAGCCAGGCGAATGGCTGCAAGTACTGCACAGCCGCGCACAGCATGGTCGCCGACAAGATGTCCGGCGTGTCGGCCGACGTGCTGAACTCCATCCGCAACGGCCTGCCCATCGAAAACAGCCGCCTGGCGACGCTGTTCCAGCTCACCCAGGATGTCGTCAAGACGCATGGCCAGCCCTGTGCGAACCTGGTCAAGGCGTTTTGGGCGGCAGGCTTTGAAGAAAAGCACCTGCTGTACATCGTGCTCGCGGTGTCTGTGAAGACGCTGAGCAACTACACCAACCACCTCTTCCAGACCCAACTGGACGATGTTTTTGCGGCTTACAAGCTCCCCTGAATTCACTCGAATCCTCCTGATTTGATTGATGGCTGAAACACGCCGCACCCTGTGCGGCGTGTTTTCAAATCGATCGATATTCCTGTCGAATATATTTTCGACTGGGATGTTTTCTGCTGCCAAAAATAATATCTTTCGTCTGTTCAAATTATTACAACTGGTAATCCCTAATACGTGGGGGTTGAGTATGTGGATTTGTCACGATTGGACGGATACAGTGGCGCTGCCAATCAACGAAACCAGTGAGGTTTAAGTGAAACAGAAGCGCCATTTCCTTGTTTTTTCTGCAGTTTTCATGGCGTCTGCCGCGAGTATTGCGCACGCGGAAGATAATGCCGTCGTTCGGTGGAACCAGGCAGTTCTGGATGCCATCCGCACGACGCACCCAGGCCCCACCGTCGTGGCCCGTTCCCTGAATGTTGTGCACACCTGCATGTTCGATGCATGGGCTGCGTACGACGCAGACGCCGTGTCCACACGGTACCCGTTCACCGGCAGCCTTCGCCGCCCGGCTTCCGAGCGCACCGCAGAGAACAAGCGTGCGGCGGTGAGCTACGCAGCCCACCGCGCAGCGGTCGATTTGTTCCCCAGTGAAAAGCCCGCCCTTGATGCCGTCCTGGCATCCATGGGCTACGACCCCAGCCAATCCAGCACCGATCGCAAAACCCCCGCTGGGGTTGCGAACATCGCGTGCGGCAGCGTCCTGGCATACCGGCACGCTGATGGCTCCAATCAATTGGGCAACCAAGCCGGCAGCAGTGGGTCACCGTACAGCGATTACACCGGATACAAGTCGGTGAATCTCCCCGGTGAAGTCGTGGGCACGGCCCCGCAGGACCCCAATCGCTGGGAGCCATTGATCGTCAACGGCGTCGCACAGAAATTCCTGACCCCCCATTGGGGCAAGGTCAAACCTTTCGCCCTTCGATCGCTGTCGCAATACTCGATCAAGCTGCCTGCCGCCTACGGCACGGACGCCTATCGCCGCCAGGTCGACGAGGTCATCGCATACAGCGCGAATTTGACCGACCGCCAGAAGGTGATCGCCGAATACTGGGCAGATGGCCCCAGCTCGGAACTCCCGCCTGGCCACTGGAACCTGTTCGCGCAGCAGGTTTCCCGTCGCGACGCACATCGCCTCGATCGCGACGTGAAGATGTTCTTCGCCCTGAACAACGCATTGCTGGACGCCAGCATCTGGACCTGGGGGCAAAAAGTTCGTTTCGACTACGTGCGTCCGGTCTCGGCCATTCACTACGTTTACTTCAACAAGCCGATCACGGCCTGGGAGCTCGGCTCCGGCACCACGACCATCATGGGCCAGAACTGGCGTCCCTATCAGGCGGCCAGTGTCGTGACGCCGCCGTTTGCCGAGTACGTCTCCGGCCACAGCACCTTCAGCGCCGCAGCGGCCGAAGTCCTGCGCCGATTCACGGGCAGCGATCGATTCGAGCATGCCGTAACCATCCCGGCAGGCAGCTCGCGTGTCGAGCCTGGGCAGGTGCCTGCTCGCGACCTGACCCTGAGGTGGGCAACGTTCACAGAAGCTGCGAACGAGGCGGGTGTCTCGCGTCGTTTCGGTGGCATCCACTTCATCGACGGAGACCTGGAAGGTCGTCGCATCGGTCGCAAGTTGGGTCGGGCAGCGTTTGGCTTGTCAGCACAGCACTACGGCGACTTCCACGGCGCAGCGCTGTCCGCTGAGGCAACGGCGGAAGCTGAGTCCGCACTTTGATGCAGTAAAGAGGGCCGCCGCAGTGGTGGCCCATCAACGCATGACAGCCTGGTTGCACCGCGTGGTGCGCCGGGCACATACAACCGGGGGCAGCCATGCACTTTGACGTGTTCTTTTCAACTTTGGCCAGGCGCGCCGATGTGGCGATTGCTGACAGGCAAGGTGAGCTGTCCGGCTTCGATCTGGCCCATGAGGTGACCGCTCGCGCGGCCGAGTTGGCACGCCAAGGTGTTGGCGTCACCACACCTGTGCTCATCAGGGTGTCCAACGACATCAACAGCGTGATCAGCTTGTTGGCCGTCTGGTCGCTGGATGCCCTGGCGTTCGTGGGCAATCCCTTCACACCCGTGGAAGAGGTGGCGCGGACTGTCGACAGGTTCGGCATCTCACACGTGCTCGGGGACGCGCCTTCAGTCAAGGCCATCCACTCGATGTCGGGTGGCGCATCCGTGCTGTTCGATGCGACGGTGGCGGATCGTCAAGCACTGGGCGTGCGCTTTCCCACTCAAGCACACCGATTCCTCGCCGTCGCGCAAGACCTGGGGCACGCCAATGTCGCCATCTTCAGCTCTGGAACGACGGGCGAGCCCAAAGCGATCCTCAACACCTTCGACCGAATATCACAAAACGCTTGTGCCCATGCACAATCAATCGGCCTGCATGCGGGAGATGTGATCGGCTGTGTCTTGCCCATCTTCTTCAGTTATGGCCTGGTGGCCAACCTCATCGGTGGTTTGGTCAGTGGCGCCAAGGTGGTGCTCCAGAATCAGATCGCGTCTATGCCTCAGGAGTGGCTGGCGCAACACCAGGTATCGGTCATCGGGCTCACCCCCTTCCTCACCAAGAACCTGGGCGCAGATGTGGCGCCTTGCCTGCGAACCATCACCATCGGTGGGGATGTGCTGCACGCGCCCGTTGCAGCGGCCCTTCACGACAGGCTTGCACACCTGAGCATCTACAGCACGTATGGCCTGACCGAGGCCGGTCCCCGGGTCGCGACCTGGCGCGTGTGTGCCGATGCGCTCCATTCTGAGCTGGTGGTCCCGCTGGGCTCCCCCATCGACTGCTGCGAGTTCGACATCGCCGTTCACGATGCGGCGGCAAGCGTGGGTGAACTGATCGTTCGCACCCACACCCACATGTTGGGTTACTTGCATGGCCTGAACAGCCCGCAGCCATTCCAGCCTCAACTGGGCGACGTCGTACACACAGGTGACTTGTTCCAGCGAGTGGACGGTCGCTTGCACTTCATGGGCCGGCAAAAGGACGTCATCGTTCAGGCCGGTGAAAAGATCTTCCCCGCAGCCATCGAGTCAATCATCGCTGGCATCGATGGCGTCCACGACGTCCGTGTCATGGCCGCCGCTGACCAGGAACGAGGCGAGGTTGCTGTCGCCAACATCCAGTCAGACGCGCACATCTCGCTGTCCGATGTGCGCAAGGTGCTGCTCAAGCACATGCCTCCCAACACGATCCCGAAGGTCATCAACTTCGTGGAGCGGATTGAACGGACGGAGACGGGGAAGAAGAAGCGCTTGTCCCCTGCGCTGTGATTTCAACCAACTTTCAGGAATGAACATGAAAATCCGCACCCTTGCATTGGCCGCTTTGGTCATGAGTTCGACGTCGACGTTCGCCCAAGCTGGCGTCGGTCAGGTTTTCGAGATGTCGGCTGCTGCCAACGTCCCCGGCTACGTCGCCCACGGCATCAACGTCTACAACGGCAAGCCCATCGGCGACTACTCTGCTGTGGCGCCGCGAACCATGATGTTCTCTGCCAACCCGCCCATCTATGAGATCGGCGTGCTGCAGAAGGGGCAAACCGATTCCGGCGAAATCACCGAGGCCACCGATCGTTCGCGACTTGTCGCGACCACGCGCTCCTTCCTGAACGCGATGAACCCCACGGGCCAGGTCAATCCGAGCTGGATCAATGTGCCGCTGGGCGACATCGGGACCACCTTCTTTGGTTCGACCTCGATCACCGACCGCGTGACCCCAACGGCCTATCCCCGCAAACCCATCGACCCGGTCATCTATCGGATGAAGGGCGTCAACGCCAACCCGACCGTGGGTGACTGGGAAAAGATCTCGGGTCGCCTGACCTACCTGAACCTGCCCGATGGCACGTCCATGGTTCGTGTCACGGTTCGCGAAGGTTTCCCGAATGCGGTCTACACCCTGTGGGACGTGGGCGTGAACCACCCGCAAACCGATCAGGAAGCGGCCTACGCCGTTCCGTTCGGTGGCCTGCCCAACATCGTGCAAACCGATGGCAAGGGCTGCGGCTTCAAGGAAATCAAGCTGCCCTACCAGCTCAACCGTGAGTGCAAGCCGGGCGCCAGTTCGTGCACCAGCTACATCTCTTTGTTCTACCACTGGGACGGCCAGGTGTTCGGTGGCTCGCCTGCCGCAACCTGGTATGGCGCTCCTGTGGGCGTGATCGCTGGCAACCAGATGGTGTGGCCCACCACGGGTCGCGTGCTGACCAAGCCCGCCACCAACTTCGGCAACAAGCCGCACGGCTGCAACAGCTGAGCGTCGCTCAGGCATGCATCGCAGAGGGGGGCTCCCCTCTGCGCCATACCAACTTCAAACACAGGGGGGTTCATCATGAATCTCGAAACCCAGCAAGTCGCCGAATCCATTCGCGCGTTCATGTCTGACGAACTGATGATGTCTCACGCCGCATTCGTGGGTGAGCAAGATGACCTCAACCTGGACAGCCTCGGGCTGACGGAGCTGCGCCTTTTCTTGGCCGAAAAATTCGGCATTGAAACGGGTGTCGATGCGCTGCCTGCTGAGAAGTGCAGGAACCTGGCTTCGCTCAGTCAGCATGTCGTCGAGCATGCCGCGCTGTCATGCGCAGCCTGATCGCTGCGAGAGGTCAAACATGAATGAAGAACTCTCGTTCGAGACGGTCACGCGGGAGCTGAGCGGCAAGGGCAGGGGGATGATTTCCCACACCGAGTGCAAGCGCATGCTGCGCCACCGCCAACCTGTCCTGGCCGTGGACTGGGTCAAGGACCATGACTTCGAAGCTGGTTGGGTGCATGCGGTTCGTGGCATCTCGATCACCGACAGCTCTTTTCACGGCCACTTCGATGACGCCGCGATGTACCCGGGCACCAACCTGACCCAGGACATCAATCAAATCGGCACCTTGCTGTTCACCGGCATGTGCGGACCGTTTGAGAACGAGTTCACCTCCTTCACCCGGATCGACGCCGAGTTTGGCCATCCGATCCCGCCTGGCTGTGTGCTGGACTTTGCGGTCTGGGCCACCAATCGAGGGGAGGGCAAGCGCATGAGCTTGCAGCTCGAGGGCAGGGTCAGAGACTTTCCTTATTACGACACCCCGAACCGCTTTGGGCTGAGGTTTCCACCCGCGATCAGGGTGCGGTCCGAAATCATCCGTGCACGCAATCGCATTTACGAAGGGATCTGGCTGTGAGCGCTCAAATCATCGAAAAGGGGCCGATTCCCCTGGATGCCGCATCGACGGTTCTTGAAACCTACTTTGACGGCAAGGACTTCAACCAGCCCAAGGTGCTGAGGACCGCATTCGCCAACCAAGGCGTGGTCAAGTTCACCATTGACGCCGAGATCATCGACTTCCCGAGTGAAATCCGTGGCGGCGACCTCATCGCGAAGACGTTGTTCGAAGACTTCCACAAACAGTTTGTCGATGTGCGCAGTTACTACATCACAGACGAGCTCGGTGAGTTGAGCGATGGCGTCATCACGGGCCTGCATTGGCTGGTCGTCATGAAGGAGCGGCAGACGGGCAACCTGCGCGTCGGCACTGGCTCGTACGACTTCACCTTCGTTCACGAGGCATTCCTGGGCTGGCGCATTGATGAACTCAAGATTCACATCCAGGAGATGGTCTCTCTTGCCGATGCGGGGGAGGGCATCCGGGCATTGCAAGGAGCGCTCAGTTATCCGTGGACGCCAGGCGTGCAAGCGCTGAGTGTCCTGGATCAGGTGCGTGGCCTCGAGGGCATCCGCACCTACCTGGCGGCCTCCATCTTGTCGGCGTGACACCCCATTGATGCACAGGAGCCAACCATGTCCACCCCTGATTTCCTGTTGGCCCTGCTGCGTCTGCAGTTTGGCGTCAGCGCCAGCTTTCACTTTCTGTTCGTCCCTCTGTCGCTGGGGCTGCTGCTGTGCGTGAATGTCCTGCAGACGCAGGCCATTCTTCGCGGCGGAGCACACCTGGATCGCGCCTCCCGCTTCTGGCGGCGCTTCTTTGCCCTGTCGTGGGTGATCGGGGTGTGCACGGGGTACCCGCTTCGGTTCCAGCTGCAGGACAACTGGGGCAACTACACCGAGTCGGCCATGCCGGTCCTGGAACGCATCTTTGCCATCGAGGGTGCGATCGCGCCTTTCATGCTCGCGTCGGTTCTGGTGTTGCTGCTGGGGCGTCGTTTGGTTGGGCGTCACCTGCACATGGCCTCAGGCTGGATCCTCCTGGGCTTGCTGTGCATGCAAGCATGGACGATCTTGTCGGTGAACGCGTGGATGCAGAACCCCGTTGGGGTGCAGTTCGGGCCTGGTAGCTGGCGCCTCGAATCCCTCTCGGCGGTCCTCTTCAGTGACACCACGCTTCACAAGCTTTGGCACACGCTCTCTGCTGCTTTCGTGTGTGGTGCCGTGTTCGTCATGGCGACTTCGGCTGGATTCATCCTCCACCGTCAGCACATGGATGTGGCGCTGTCGAGCTTTGCTGCGGCCAGTTGGATTGGGGTGGTGGGGGTGCTTTCAACAGCGTGGAGTGGCCATGAAAGCGCCCATGGGGTGGCCCAGCACCAGCCCATGAAGTTCGCGGCGATGGAGGGCTTGTGGACCCGTGAACCAGGTCCTGCCGGACTGGTGCTCTTCGGCGTGCCTGACCCTGACCGGGGTCTCAACAAGTTTGAGGTCAAGGTGCCGTATCTGATGAGCTTGTTGCTGAGCGAGATGCCAGATGGCCCCTTGGGCGTCAGAGACCTGATAGAGCGAGACCGAAAGGCCTTGCTCAACGTGAACCTGGCCGATGAATTGGAGTTCTCGCAAGGCTGGAGCATGCTGGCCAAGCGTATTCAGCAACGCGACTCGGATGCCTGGGCCCACGCCTCAGATCAGCAGCAGGCGCAGTGGATGGCTCAAGAAGCCGTGCCGCCCGTCACGCCCTTGTTCGCTGGCTTCCGGGTGATGGCGATGATTGGTTTGTTGCTCGCCGCAGCATGTTTCCTGGCGGCGGCGTCCATCAAAGCGATTCGCCTTGGCCACCGGCGGTGGGTGTTGCACCTGATGAAGTGGTCGCTGCCGTTGCCCTGGGTGGCGATCCTCGCAGGTTGGATGGTTGCCGAGGTCGGCAGGCAGCCATGGGTGATTTACGGCAGGGTCAGCACACACCATGCGTTGACGGCGCCTTCGGTTGACGTCGCGGTGCTGGGAGTAGCCACCATGCTGTTCGGTGGTGTGCTCCTGAGTTGCGTGACCTGGTGGGCGGGCAAGTCCATCCTTCGCGCTGGCCCCGAGTGTGACAACTGGGCCAAGGATTCGTTTGCGTGGTTCTGGGATTTGCTTTCACCCAAACGAGCAGGGTGAGCGTTGGACTCACCATGGTCGTTCTATCGACATCGTCAGGCGCTTTCGGGCGCCTGAGCCCATTTGAGCGTTCATCCACCGCAAAAGACGGTCGATCATCCACACCCAACAAACTTGTTACGATGTATATTATGTCAACCAACGTGCGCGCACGCCGAATGCAACGAAACGCCGGAGGCTTCACCCAGAGGCACAATCGGCGCCCCGCAAGGGAAAACCAGCGTTCGCCGTCTCACGGTCCAAGACACCTTTCCGATACGATCAATCGTCCATCCACAGGACGTTGAACCCCGCGCGTCATGCCCACAGGCCGTGGCGCCCCACGTCAGCAGCAGGAATTTCGACGACGTGTCGTCCGTGACCACCCTCATGTCCGAGCCCATGCCGCAAGCCGATGCGCGAGACGGGCTCACCGCAGCCGATGCCCGGGCCATCGACGCCTTGCTGCATGGCGGCATGCGGATGCTGAGGTTTCCGCCGCCCCTTGAGTCTCGCTTCCAGACCGACACAGCCCGAGAGCGCCTGCAGACCTTGCTGGGCGCTGGCGCCTTGGTCAGCGTGCTCTTCAATTGGCTGTTGCTGTCGGACTGGATGATGATCCCCGACCGCTTTGATGATGCATTGCGCATGCGGTTGATGTGGTTCACGCCATGCATCCTGCTGGGCTTGGTCGTGCTCACTAAGCTCAAATCACCGGCCTTGCGAGAGGGCTCTTTGGTGCTGGCCGGCATGGTCTCGACGATCATCAACGTCCACCTCTGCGTTGGCAGCACCGATCCCATGGCCGGGCCTTATCTCATCAGCGTGAGCGTGGTGCTGGTGTACTGCAACACCGTTGCACGCATGCGCCTGAGGCCTGCCATGTGCCTTGATTTTTTCGTCATGGCCATGTTCCTGTACGGCTGGTCCCGTCTGCCACAGGCCCCCTTCGCCATCATGGCGCCAGCTGCGCTGACGGTGCTCTCGCTCGCTGTCTTCACGCTCTACGGTGCGTACATGCAAGAGCGCGATGTGCGCCAGAACTGGCTTTTGCTGATGCGTGAACGGCTGCTGCAGCACGAGCTGTTGCAGGCCAACGCCAGCCTCGAAGAAGCCTCTCGCAATGACCAGCTGACCGAGTTGGCCAGCCGCCGGCACTTCGATGCCGAGCTCGAACACCGCTGGCGCCAAGCCGCCCAAGCAGGCCAGGAAGTCTCACTGATCCTGCTGGCGGTGGACCACTTCAAGGCTTGTCAGGCCAGTCGCGGACAGGGCGCAGCCGATGAATGCCTGCGCGCCATCGCAGGCGTGGTCCGGGCTGATTTCCAGCGCCCGGATGACCTGCTTGCACGCTTTGCCGGCGAAGAGTTTGCGGTGCTGATGGTGGGCACCACCTTGCAGACCGCCGTGGGCGCGGCCGAGCGCATCCGCAAGGCGGTGGAAAACCTGCGCCAACCCCATGGGCCAGATCAGCGCGACCTCATCACCGTCAGCCTGGGGGTGTCGTGCATGCGCCCAGACTCGCCGCATGCCAGCCCGACGCAGTTGATCGCCGTGGCCGATGAGGCCTTGCACCTGGCTCGCCAGCGCGGTCGCAACCGCGTCATCGCATTTGGCACACAGGACTGACATGAGCGCCATCTTCTCGCCCCGTCCGGTCACGCCAGCCACCGATTTTGATCGCCCGGTGCAGGGCTCGCACCACGCCACCATGGTGCGCATCCAGGACCTGCTGGAAAACGGCTTCCCGCTGATGTCCTTCCCAACGGACCTGGAAGAGGCTTTTCAGCGCGACGCCCTGCCCGCTCGCGAACGCCACTTTCTCATCAGCAGCCTCATTTCCCTGCTGATCTACAACGGGTATCTGCTGGCCGATCAGTTGATGATCCCGGACATGCTGTGGCTGGCTGCGCAGTTGCGGCTGCTGGTCTTCACGCCGATTGCGCTGCTCTCGCTGTTCTTGTTCTGGCGAGGCTTTCACCCGTTCCATCGCCTGATGCCGCTGGCCTTGGTGGACGTGCTGATGCTGCTCGGTGGCGTGGGGGCTGCAGCCAGCCTGGCCATCGTCATGCCGCTTTCCGAGAGCCCGATGGTTCACTTCTTTCCGGTGGGCTACATGGTGGTCATCACGTATGGCAACGTCGTTTCGCGCATGCGCTTCTGGTACGCGCTGACCTTCACCTCCATCATGCTGGGCATCTTCGTGGCCAGCGTGATGTCACAAGAGACGTTTCCGCCTCGGCTGCTGTGGCCCATCTCGTCCATGGTGATCTCGGTGGCCCTGTTCACCTTGTGCGCCAACTACTTCATGGAGCGCGATGAGCGTCGGCGTTTCCTGCGCACCCTTCGCGAGCGCAGCCTGGTGCGAGACCTGACGCAGGCGCATGCGCGGCTCAAAGACATCTCGCGCATCGACACCCTCACCGGCCTGCACAACCAAAAGCACATCCAGCAGCACCTGAACCTGGTCTGGGAGCGCGCCTGGCGTGACCGCAGCGCCCTGAGCCTGCTGCTCATCGACATCGACCACTTCAAGAAGTTCAACGATCGCTACGGTCACACGGCAGGCGACGAATGCCTGCAAAAGGTCGCCCGGGTGCTGCAGGACGGGCTGCGCAGGCCTGCTGACGTGGTGGCCCGCCTGGGGGGCGAGGAGTTCCTGGTGGTGCTGCCGAACACAGACGCCTCTTTTGCCAACGGCGTGGCCGAGCGCTTGCGTCAGGCCGTGGAGTCGCTGCAGGTCCGCCATGAAAGCTCGACCACGGCTCGCCACATGACCGTCAGCGTGGGCGTGGTCACCTGTCAGGCGCACCCTGACCTGCTGGTTGACACGCTGATGCAACGGGTCGAGCAGGCCTTGCAGCAGGCAAAGTCCGAAGGCCGCAATCGGGTCTGCGGTCGCGCTGCCTGAATGCCCGGTCAGACTGGATCGAGGTGCGTCTGCACGTTGAGAACGGGCAGGCTTGCCATCACGCGCTGGCGTGCCTGCAAGGCGATGTCGTGGCCCTCGCGAACGCTGAGCTGGCCGTCGACCTCCAGGTGGGCATCGACCAGGATCAGGTCGCCCATCTTGCGGGTGCGCAATTCGTGCACGCCTTGCACGCCAGGCGTCTTCAAAAGCGTTTCGCGGATGTGGTCGATCTGCTCTTGCGAGGCGGCGCGGTCCATGAGGTCGTGCAGGGCGTCCCAGCCAAAGCGCCAGCCCATGCGCAGCACCATCAGACCGACGATGAGAGCGGCAACGGGGTCCAGCAAAGGGTAGCCCAGCAGGTTGCCCAGGATGCCCAGCGCCACCACGAGCGATGAGGCCGCGTCGGAGCGGGCGTGCCAGGCATTGGCCACCAGCATGCTCGAGCGCACTTTTTCGGCCCCCGCCAGCATGTAGCGAAACAGCGCCTCCTTGGCCAGCAAGGTGCCGACCGCCACGTACAGCGCCAGGGCTTGCACCTGGGGGATGTCTTCGGCATGGGTCAGGCGGTCGATGGCGCCCCACAGCATGCCGCCCCCCACGGCAAACAGCAGGAGCCCCAAGGCAAGCGAAGCTGCCGTCTCGTAGCGCTGGTGACCGTAGTGGTGGTCATCGTCGGCTGCCTTGTGGCTGTGGCGGTTGACCAGCAGCACCAGGAAATCAGACAGCAGGTCGGACAGCGAGTGGATGGCGTCGGCCACCAGGGCTTGCGAATGCGCCCAGATGCCGGCGGCGAGTTGCAGCACCGTCAGCACGATGTTGACCACGACGCTGACCATCGTGCTGCGTCGCGCCACTTGCTGGCGCAAAGCAGGGTCGACCGATTCCGAGTCGTCGAGGGGGGGCAGGTCGGCGGCCATGTCGGCTCTCAACCCAGCCAGTCGATGTGGTGGCCGAGTTTGCGGGCTTTGGTGCCCAGGTAACGCTCGTTTTCAGGCTGGACGTCACTGCGAACAGGCACGCGCTCTTCGATCTGCACACCCTGCTCTTTCAAGGTCTGGACCTTGCGCGGGTTGTTGGTCATCAGCTTGACCGACTTCACCCCCAGGGTGGCGAGGATCTCGGCAGCGGCGTCGAACTTGCGCAGGTCGGCTGCGAAACCCAGGTGCTGGTTGGCCTCGACGGTGTCCAGGCCCTGGTCCTGCAGTTGGTAGGCACGCAGCTTGTTGGCCAGGCCGATGCCACGGCCTTCTTGGCGCAGGTACACCACCACGCCACTGCCGCGTTTGCCGATTTCACTCAGGGCAAATTGCAGTTGGGGGCCACAGTCACAGCGCAAGGAGCCGAAGACATCGCCTGTCATGCACTCGGAATGAACGCGGACCAGGGCGCTGCCCTGCACCTCGCCCATGACCATGGCCACGTGCTCCAGGCCGGTGGCCTTTTCGCGGAACAGCTTCATGGTGAAGCTGCCGTGTTCGGTCGGCACGCGTGCTTCGGCGAGGAACTCCACCAGGGCGGCGGTGACCGGGGTCAAAGGTTCTTTGGGGCCCGGCGGGGTGCTGGCACCCGAGCTGGTTGGGGCGGAGTCTGGGCTGGACATTCGTTTTCCTCAGGGGGTGTCATTGTGCCAAAACCCATGGGGATCACCCGAAGGCGTCCGCAAAGTCCGTTCAGGAGTGCCCGGAAAGTGGCGTCATGGGATGCGCAAGGTGGTTTTTCGACCCACCAAACACTGTATGCATGTACAGTATCGCTATGCTCGAAAGCACCGTGCCCGCTCATCCGATTTCCTCCAGCGCATCCGCGCGGGATGCGGTCGATCGCCTGCCGCCGCACCTGGCCCAGGCTGTCTGGCCTGGGCACGTGCTGAGCACGGGGGCACAGCTGGTCTGGTCCAGCGGGCACCCACTGCTGGATGCCGAATTGCCGGGGGGCGGCTGGCCTGCCCAGTGCCTCAGCGAGGTCCTGCAGCCCCAGCCCGGCCTGGCCGAGTGGCGCCTGTTGCTGCCGACCTTGCGCCAAGTGGTCCAAGCCGGCGGACACGTTTTGCTGATCGGCCCACCGCATGTGCCGCACCTGCCCGGGCTGGCGCAGCAAGGCCTGCCGCCAGATCGGGTGATCCGCATCGATGTGACCACCATGGCCGAGCGCCTGTGGGCCACCGAGCAAGCTTTGTTGGCCGATGGGCTGTGGGCGGTGCTGAGCTGGCTGCCGCAGGCCCAGGCTGCGCAGGTGCGCAGGCTTCAGGTTTGTGCGAGTCGGCAAGCCGGGCCGGTTTTCCTGTTCCGGCCGGAGCGGGTGTCGAGCGAGGCTTCGGCCGCCCCCTTGCGCCTGCACCTTTCACTGGGGGCTTGCCCCCATCCCCTGGTGGTGCGCCTCGTCAAACGACGCGGGCCCTTGCGTGAAACGCCCCTGCAACTGGGCTGCTGGCCTCCAGGGCTGATCGAGTTGCTGCCGCCTGGTGAGCAGGGCCCTGTGTCACCCCTTTCGCCTGACTGGTCTCGCGCTCCGGCCAAGCGCCCTCCTCTGGCGCCCGCTGTGCCCTGGGTGGCGAGCCCCCCTTTGCCCGACCATGCCGAGCTGGATCGCCCTGCTGCCCGCACCCACGCCTGAACGCGGTGAGCTGAACGCCTTGCACCTGGGCTGGTGGGCCTTGCAGTTCACCCCTCGGGTGGCCTTGCTCGAAGAAGCCGTGGTGCTGGAGGTGCAGGCCAGCGAGCGCCTGTTCGGTGGTGCGGCACAGCTGTGGCAGAGGGTGTGGCAAGAAGCCATCAAGCTGGGGGCCCTGGCCGCAGCGCGCTCAGGCACGGCGCATGCGGCGCTTGCCCTGGCTCGCACCTGGCGAGGGCTGAACACGCCCCTGAACACGCCTCTGGACACCTCGCTGGCCGCCCAACTCGCCCCACTGCCCTTGCACAGCCTGAGCGCGGTCGGCCAGCACGCCGAGACCCTGCATCGCCTGGGTTGTCGCACCCTAGGGCAGGTACAGGCCTTGCCCCGTGGTGGCCTCAGCCGGCGCTTTGGTGCCGACTTGCTGCACGCCCTCGATGCCGCACACGGCTTGCGCCCAGAAGCCTTCGACTGGTTGCTGCTGCCACCCGTGTTCGAGCGCCGGCTGGAGCTGCCCTGGCGGCTCGACAACGCCGAGGCCCTTCACCAGGCCTTCGAGCAACTGCTGAGTGAGCTGTGCGCCTGGCTGTCAGGCCAGCAAGCCGCCACCCAGGTGTTGCAACTGGGCTGGTGCCACGACTGGGCGCGCCACAGCACCTCGCGCTGGCAAGCGCACACCGTGTCACTGGCTGAGCCCACTTCAGATCTGGCACGCCTGTCGCGCATGGTGGGCGAGCACTTGCGTCGCATCGAGTTGAGCTCGCCCGTCACCGACATCAGCCTGAGCGTGAACACCATCGAGTCACGCGAGCCCGAGAGTGCGTCCTTGTTCGCGGAACAGGCCCGCAGTGCGGAAGGCATGCCCAGTGAAGCCTTGACGGCAGCGGGGCAACGGGCGCAGCGCAGTGCCTTGTTGAACCTGCTGGACCGACTGAGCATCCGGCTGGGGCCCGAGCGCGTGCAGGCAGGGCAACTGCAGGCCGATCACCGGCTGGCGCACAGCCAGACCTGGCATGCGGCGATCCCCTTGCTGACGCAGCCCTTGACGCGAACGAAGGTTCATCCAGCCCTGTACGCCAACGACGTCCCGCAGCCCACCTGGGTGCTGCCCACGCCCTTGCACCTGAGCTTGCGCGGCACGGGTGGCGACGCCTACGGGCTGCGCGAGACACCCATCCACCAGGGGCCGCTGCGCTTGTTGGCAGGGCCGCACCGCATCGAAGCCGGTTGGTGGGATGGTGCCGCAGCAGGAGCAGGACGTGAGCGTGAGGTGCGAGATCATCACCTCGCCAGCAGCCCTCAGGCCGGCCTGCTTTGGGTCTTTTGCGATCGGCATGTGCCACAGGACGGCAGCAGCCCCTGGCACCTGCACGGTTTTTTCGCCTGAGGTGCGACCATGAACCCCGTCGATGGACGCCCTGGCTTGCCAGCCAGCCCGCTCACAGCTCTGCCAGATTACGCCGAGCTTCACACCGTCACCAACTTCAGCTTCCTGCGCGGCGCTTCGCACCCAGAGGAGATGGTGGAACGCGCGCTGGCGCTGGGCTACCGCGGCCTGGCCATCACCGACGACTGCAGCATGGCCGGGGTGGTGCGAGCTCACCAGGGCTGGCAGGACGCCATCCGTGCCGGCGTGCCAGGTGCCGAGGGCTTTCGGCTGATGATCGGCAGCTCCTTCGATGTGCACGAAGAAACGCTGGGTGAAGCAGCCCCGGCTTTCACGCTGATCGCGCTGGCTTGTCACCGCATCGGCCACGGCTTGCTGTGCGAGTTCATCACCCGCCTGAGGCGCGGGGCAACAGGCAAAGGCCAGGCCACGCTGTGGCGGCGCGACATCCGCGCGGACGAGCTTGGCGACTGCGTGCTCCTGCTGCGCCCTCGCCGAGGCGCCAGCCCCGATGAACTGCTGGACCAGGCCAGCTGGCTGAGGCGGCTCTTTCGCGGGCGCTGCTGGCTGGTGGTCGAGCTGCATCACTCGCTGGACGATGCGGCCTGGCTGCGCACCCTGCGAGCCGTGGCCGAAGCCGCCCACTTGCCGCTGGTCGCCGCTGGCGATGTGCACATGCACGTGCGATCGCGCCAGCCGCTGCAAGACGTTCTCGCGGCCATCCGCCTGGGCAAACCGCTGCAAGAATGCGGCTTGAGCCTGGCACGCAACGCGGAGCGGCATTTGCGCAGTCGCTTGCGCCTGGCCCAGCGATACCCGCCTGAGCTGCTGGCCGAAACGCTCAAGGTCATGGCCCGGTGCGAATTCAGCTTGTCCGAGCTGAAATACGAATACCCCGAAGAGGTCGTGCCGCTTGGGGAGACCCCGGCGTCCTACCTGCGCCGCATCAGCCTCGAAGGCGCTGCCTGGCGTTACCCGCAAGGCGTGCCCCCGCAGGTGCGGCAGCAAGTCGACAAGGAGCTCGAGCTCATCACCGAACTGGGCTACGAAAAGTATTTCCTGACGGTGCACGACATCGTGTGTTTCGCGCGCTCGCAACACATCCTCTGCCAAGGACGTGGCAGCGCCGCCAACTCGGCCGTTTGCTACTGCCTGGGCATCACCGAGGTCAACCCGGCGCAAAGCACCGTGCTGTTCGAGCGATTCATCTCGCGAGAGCGCAACGAGCCGCCCGACATCGATGTCGACTTCGAGCACGAGCGTCGCGAAGAAGTCATCCAGTACCTCTACAACAAGTACGGACGTGACCGCGCGGCGCTGACCGCCACCGTCATCCGCTACCGCACCCGCAGCGCGCTGCGCGACGTGGGCAAGGCCCTGGGTTTTGCGCCTGACGTTATCGAAAAGGTCGCGGCCAACCACCAATGGTGGGTCGGCAAAGGCCTGCAGACCGAGCGGATGCAGGAGCTGGGCCTGGACCCCGGTGAGCGCCGCATGCGCCTGTGGCAAGAGCTCAGCGGCGTGCTGATGGGCTTTCCGCGTCACCTGAGCCAGCACACCGGCGGCTTCGTCATCGCCAAGGGTGCGTTGTGCCGCATGGTGCCGATCGAGAACGCCGCCATGCCCGAGCGCAGCATCATCCAATGGGACAAGGACGACCTCGATGCCCTGGGCCTGCTCAAGGTCGACGTGCTGGCACTAGGCATGCTGACTGCGCTGCGCAAAACCTTCGACTTCGTGTCTCAGCGCCGAGGCGCGCCGTTCGGCATGCAGGACGTCCCTGACGAAGATGTGCCGACCTACGACATGGTCTGCCGCGCCGACACCATCGGCGTCTTCCAGATCGAGAGCCGCGCGCAAATGAGCATGCTGCCCAGGCTGCGTCCTCGCACCTTCTACGACCTGGTGGTCGAGGTGGCGCTGGTGCGACCCGGGCCCATCCAGGGCGGCATGGTGCACCCTTACCTGCAGGCGCGCGAGCGCTTCAGGCAGGACCCGGCATCGGTCACCTACCCGCATGGGCTTGAGGCAGCGCTGAAGCGCACCCTGGGCGTGCCCATCTTCCAGGAGCAGGTGATGCAGATCGTCGTGATGGCGGCGGACTTCACGCCCGGCGAGGCCGATGAACTGCGGCGCTCGATGGCGGCCTGGCGGCGCAAAGGTGGGGTGCACCGCTTTCGCGACAAGGTCATCACGGGCCTGATGCGCAACGGGCATTCGCAGACCTTTGCCGAGCAGATCTTCAGCCAGATCGAGGGCTTTGGCGAGTACGGCTTTCCGGAGTCCCATGCTGCCAGCTTCGCCAAGCTGGTGTACCTCAGCGCCTGGCTCAAGTGCCATGAGCCGGCGGCCTTCCTGGCGGGCTTGCTCAACGCGCAGCCATTGGGCTTTTACTCGCCCAGCCAGCTGGTGCAAGACGCGCGTCGCCATGGCGTGGTGGTGCTGCCACCTGACGTGGTGCACAGCAACTGGGATTGCACGCTGGTGGATGTGCCAGACGGCTTCGATGCCAGCGACCCCGCGGTCTGGCCTCAGGCGCATGACCGGGTCGCGCACCGCCCGGACCAGCCCGCCGTGAGGCTCGGGCTGCGGCTGGTCAGCGGCCTGGGTCGCGAAGCGGCGTCGCGCATCGAGCAGGTGCGCCTTTGCGCGCCCTTGCTCAATGTGGATGACCTGGCCCGCCGCGCTGGACTGGAGCAAACCGAGGTGCGTGCCCTGGCTTCGGGCGACGCCTTGCAGCGCCTGGCCGGACACAGGCGCCAGCAGGTTTGGGATGCCGCAGCCCTGCACCGCGCGCCGGTGTTGCTGCGCGAAGCCCCGGTGGCCGAGGCCACGCTGACCCTGCCGGCCCCACCCGAAAGCGAAGACATCCTCTTCGACCACGTTTCACTGGGGCTTTCGCTGCGGCGTCATCCCCTGGCTTTGCTGCGGCCCCGGCTTCAAGCGCAGCGCCTGCAGACATCCGCCGAACTGCACACCTTGCCCAAAGGCCGGCTGGCCCGGGCTTGCGGCATCGTCGTCGGGCGCCAGCAGCCGGGCACGGCTTCGGGGGTGGTCTTTGTGACGCTGGAGGACGAAACCGGGTCGGTCAACGTCGTCGTCAAGCCCGAGCTGAAAGCGCGGCAACGCACCGAACTCGTCCATTCCCGGCTTCTTGCCGTTTACGGCGTGTGGCAGCGCGAGGGCGAGGTCTGCCACCTGGTGGCGCAATTTCTCAAGGACCTCACGCCCCTGCTGGGGCGCCTGAGCACGCGGAGTCGGGATTTTCACTGAAGGGGCAAGTTGTGCGCGTCATCAAACCAAGGGGGCACGTAAAAAAGTCATCGTTCCCGGAATAAACTCTCTGTAAATTTTTCCAAAGACATTCGCAGGGAGAGAGCATGCTCAATGCTGTTCGACGGCTGGCATTCACCTGGGCGCCAGGGTTCGCAATCGGTTGCTTGTTCGTGGTCAATGCCGACGCTGCCACTGGCGCGTTGTCCGTCACACCGGGCGGCAGTTCGTCCTACACGATCGCGATTCAAGCGCCCGCAGGCGTCGCAGGCATCTCGCCGCGGCTCGCGTTGACATACTCAAGCAGTGCCAGCGAAGGGCTGGCTGGCGCCGGATGGTCCTTGTCTGGCGTGTCCGTTCTCGCGCGCTGCGGCCGCACTTTTGAGCACGACCAAGTTGTCGAGGGGCTCACGCTGACAGATGCTGACAAGCTGTGTCTTGACGGAGAACGGCTGATCCTGATCTCGGGTGACTATGGCAAAGCGAGCAGCGAGTACCGGCTGGCCAACGACCCCTATGTTCGAATCAAAGCGCTTGCAGCCGCTTCCGGGCCATCTCCTTACTTCACTGTCACGAGCAAGGATGGCTCTGTGTCGAGCTATGGCAGCACGACCGATTCCGTCGTCAACATGTCGACCTCTTCTGGCTCCGTTGTTCTCATGCGGGGCCTCTCGGAACAAAAAACCCCGAATAACCAATCAGTCAAATCCACCTACACGCAGGTGCCAGGGGGGCTCCTTCTGAGTAAGGTCGAGTACGCCCCCAACATGTCCGTGCTCTTGGAATATGAATCCAGGCCAGACAAGGCGACGGTCTACCTCCACGGCAATCCGATTCAGTCAAATGAACGCTTGTCAAAAGTGAGCGTCCAATCCCAAAGCGGGGTGGTGGTTTCAAAATACGAACTCAAGTACACGATTGGTGAAACTGGTAAGTCCATTCTTTCGACGCTTTCACACTGCACGACCTCTTGCGCGCCAGACATCAACTTTGACTACAGCAAACCCAATGCGTGGTCTGCTGTCAATCGGCAGTTGACTGGCCACAATGTCGGCAGCATTGGGTGGGATATTGCGGATATTTTTGGGGATGGAACCGAGGTCTATTGGGTTGCAAACACGGATGGCAATCACTACGCCACCAGATTCCTGCGTGATGGGACTGTCAATAACTGGGTATGGTACGGCCAGCACGGCAAGGGATCTGGCGGCTGGCGTCTCGCCAATCTCTTTGGAGGCAATCGCAAAGTGTATTGGTCTCGCGAGGGCGGAACCCATTATATTACACAACTCGACAAAGATGGTAGCGCAAAAAGCTGGATATATTACGCTGACAATCAAGCAGGTGACGGCGGCTGGGATCTTGTAGACTTGTTTGGTGATGGTAGGCCTGTTTACTGGACGAGAAATGGGCTATTTCATCATGCTACGCGGTTCAATCCCGACGGAACACATCAGAATTGGACGTGGTCAGGGCACGGCGGAGGCACTGCAGGTCATCGCTTTATCAATGCCTTTGGGGACGGTCGAGCGATTTACTGGACACGCACTGACAACACGCACTACCTGACCCAACTCAATTCAGATGGCACATCCCAGAGTTGGCAGGTGCACGGCCATGGCACCAATGATGCAAACGATTTTGGCGACCTTTTTGGAGAAGGCCGTGATGTTTATTGGACTCGGCTGGGTGTCAATCATTACGCAACCAGGTTCAATCGTGATGGAACCGTTCAGAATTACTCATGGGGTGGGCAAGGTATCGGTGACGGCGGCAGCCGTTTGGTGAGTATTTTCGATGATGGTCGCAAAGTTTACTGGACTCGGAGTGGCTCTTATCACTATGTTTCGCGCTTTAATCCTAATGGGACGACTGACAATTTCAGGTTCGACGGTCATTTCCAAGCCAGCCATGGCTGGGATTTTGTTGACTGGTTTGGCGACGGACGAATGATGTACTGGACTTGGGGGTCTGACGGCAACCACCATGTCACGCGTTTCTTTTCAGATGGGACAAGCAAAAGCTATCGCTGGGGGGGGCACACCCTTGGCAGTGATGGCTGGAGGATTGCTGATTTTTATGGCACTGGCACCAAGTCATACTGGACTCACACCGGCTTCAATCACTACATCACCACACCGAACTTCGATCCGCCTGACATACTGAAGTCGGTCAGCGTGTCCGGCGGTGAAGAAATTCAAATTGAATACGCCTCCCTCGCAGAGATGGAGAATGTCCACGGGAAGTTCTCTCGCACCAAAGATGTCAAGTACCCACTGATCAACCAAGGCAGCACTGCACAGGTGGTGCGCAAAATTTCGCGCAAGGCCGCAGGCATCCCGGAGCGTCAGTCGCTGCATGCGTACGCCAATTATTTGGTGGAAGGCAGCCGCCAAGGGCGAGGGAGTCTTGGCTTTGAATGGAGCCAGGTCAAAGACGAGAGCACGGGTCTTGTGAGCCGCACGTATTACCGCCAAGACTTCCCCTTCATTGGCCAGGTTGACAAAGTTGGCCGGGGCACCAGTGAGGCGAACTGGGGTAACCTAGGGCTGACGACCTACGCGTACACGT
>CAYJXE010000006.1:0-161161 GCA_964373965.1 uncultured Aquabacterium sp.
TCCGATCTTTCGCCAGTTCATCGTCGACCGCGACCGCGCCGCCGTGCTCACCTTGCAGCGCGAGATCCTGGGCCAGCCCATGCCCTACCAGGCCGTGCACATGCGCCGCACCGAGCCCTCGGCCGAGCTCGCCCAGGCCTACACCGAGCTCTTCGGCGTGCGCCCGCAGTTCGGCCAGGCGCACGACCGCAGCGTCTTCGCCGCCTCGCTGATGCACGAGCCACTGCCCCAGGCCGACCCGCACACCGCCGCCCTGTGCGAGCAGATGTGCAAGAAGCTGGTCGACGCACGCAGCAGCCGCACCGGCGTTGCCGCCCAGGTGCGCGACCGCCTGATGCGCACGCCCGGCCGCATCCCGGACATGGAAGCCATCGCCGCCGAGATGAACATCACCTCGCGCACGCTGCGCCGCCACCTCACCACCGAGGGCGCGTCCTTTCGCGCCTTGCTTGAAGAGGTGCGCTCCACCCTGGCCGAAGAGCTGATGAGCACCGCGTCCCTGACGCTCTCGGAAATGGCCGAGCGCCTGGGCTACGCCGACGTCACCACCTTCATCGAAGCCTTCCGCCGCTGGAAGGGCGTGCCGCCCAGCGAGTTCCGCAAAGCCCAGGGCCTGCTGCGCCCAGGCGGGCCGGTGGTCAGGCGGCGCTTCATCCCACGCTGAAAGCCCATAAAGGCAGCTTGGACGCGAACTGTTTCACGGTTCGCGGCGCCGTCACGCGCCTAGACTGCGGGCAAGCGACCGAGGTTTCCCGCCATGAGCATCTCTCCCCAACTGCGCAACCTGAACATCGACCTGCCGGCTTGTCCGAGCACGCTGGTCAAGCTGTCCTTGCTGATGTCCGACGAGAACAGCTCGACGGACCAGCTCGCCGCCCTGATCGAGACCGACATGGCCCTGTCCTCGGCCGTGGTGCGCACGGTGAACTCGGCGCTGTTCGGCCTGCTCAAGCGCGTCGAAACCGTGCACGAGGGCATCCGCTACCTGGGCATGGCGCAGGTCGCTGGCCTGACCTACGAAATCGGCCTGCGTGGCGCCTTCCCGCCCAGCCCGCTGCTGCAGAGCATCTGGGACCGCGCAGGTGTTCGCGGCCTGGCCATGGGCCGCATCGCCCGCCAGCTCGACGTCGACCCCTGGCTGGCCCACACCACCGGCCTGTTCGCCGAAAGCGGCCGCGCCGTGCTCTACGCCTACGACCGCCAGCGCTATGCCGCGCTCGAGGTCGATCCGGCCGACGAATCGATGCTTTGCGCGGCCGAGATCGAAGCCTTCGGCGTGAGCCACTCCGCCCTGGGCGGCGCGCTGTGCCAGTCCTGGGGCCTGTCGCGCGAGGTCAGCGACTGCGTGCGCGCCCGCCCGAACAGCCCCACGCAATGGGCCCAGGAGCGCCCCCCCGTGCAAAAGCTGCTGACCATCAGCGCCGCGGTGGACGCCCTGCTGCTCAACCCGGTGCGCTCCAGCGACCCGGCCAGCGTCTGGGCCGAACTCGAGCCGATTTCGCACCAGGTTGGCCTGCACTTCCAGGCCTTCCAATTGGCCACCATGCGGGTCTGCGAGCGCCTGAACCTCGGCTCCAGCGAGGTCTGAGCGCCTGCGCCGCGCGTGCACCCCGGTTTCACGGGGTGGCAAAACGGCGTGTCACGACGTTTGTCCCGTTGACATGACCTGCCAGCCGTCGCAGGATCGGTGTCCTAATTGACAAACATCAGGGCAGCCTGGGCAACGCACTGCGGAGCGCTTGCAGGGCAGGCCAGCCAGCATGCCTTTCGGTTTCCCCGCCTTCATGCTCCCCCTGCTCGGGGGCGAGCCCCACACCGAGCCCGAAGACCCTGAGCTCAACCGCCAGATCCGGGGTGAGCGCATCCGCATGCTGTTCGCGCCCACGGTGCCGGTGTCCGTCGTCAGCGCCCTGGTCTGCGTGGCGCTGGCCGTGGCCATCTCCGACCAGACCGGCCGCAGCTGGGCCATCGCCTGGGCGGCGCTGTGCGTGCTGGCGTCCATGGTGCGCCTGCTGCACCTGCGCGCCTACCGCCGCAGCAGCCAGCGCGACCACCCCATGTGGCTGCAGAGCCTGACCCTGATGTGCGCCTTGCACGGTGGCTGCTGGGGCCTGATCGGCATGATGATGCCCATCGAGGACATGGTCACCAGTTCGGTGCTCGCCTCCACCCTGGTGGGCGCCTGCGCGGTCGGCACCTTCACGCTGCAGGCCCACCTGAGGCCCAACCTCGCCACCAACCTGCCCACCCTGGTGCCCGCCAGCCTGATGCTGCTGTCGCGGCAGGACACCTACGGCTTCTTCGGCGGCCTGGGCCTGCTCTCGCTGATGGCGCTGATGCTGTTCGAGAGCCGCCGCGCCGAGCGCCGCATCACCGAGCTGCTGTGGCTGCGCTTCACCACCGACCGCATCGCCCGCGAGCGCACGCACGCCCTGGTGCTGGCCCAGCGCCACAGCGCCGTCAAAGACCAGTTCCTGGCCACCATGAGCCACGAGATGCGCACGCCGCTGCACGGCATCCTGGGCTTGGCACGCCTGCTGCGCGACCGCCTGCCCGAGCGCCCTGGCGTGCTGCACGAGTCGCGTCACCAGGTCGAGCTCATCGAGCGCGCTGGCGAGCACCTGCTGCACATCATCAACGACGTGCTCGACTTCTCGCGCATCGAAGCGGGCAAGCTGCAAATCCAGCACGCCACGTTCGACCTGCGCACCCTGATCGACGAGATCATCGAACTCCAGCGCGTCACCGCCCAGGAAAAGGGCCTGCGCCTGCTCGCCGACGTGCGCCTGCCTCAGCCCTGCTGGGCCAGCGGCGACGCCTCGCGCCTGCGCCAGATGCTGCACAACCTGCTGGGCAACGCCATCAAGTTCACCGACCTCGGCGAGATCCGCGTGCGCGTGGCCACCGAACCCCAAGGCGGTGGCAGCACGGTCACCTTCCACATCCAGGACACGGGCGTGGGCATCCCGGCGGACCAGCTCGGGCTCATCTTCGACGCCTTCCACCAGGTCGACGGCAGCTTCGTGCGCCGCCACAAGGGCACCGGCCTGGGCCTGACCATCACCCGCGAGATCGCCCGCGCCATGGGGGGTGACGTGACCTGCGACAGCGAAGTCGGCAAGGGCTCTGTGTTCACCCTGTCGGTGCCCCTGCACCCCGTGGCCACGCCGGCCCAGGTGCCCGCTGCGGCGGTCTTCTCGGCCACACCGATGCCCGCCTTCGCCATGGCCCAGGCCGCATCGGCAGGCAACGAGCCCGGAACCACAGCGGTGCCGCGCTTGAGCGGTCGCATCCTGCTGGTCGAAGACAACCCGGTCAACGCCCTCGTGGCCGAAGCCAACCTGGCCCGCCTGGGCCTGGACGTCACGCGCGCCGAAGACGGTGCGCAGGCGCTGTCCTTGTTGCAGCACCTGGAGCGGCCTTTTGACCTGGTGCTGATGGACCTGCAGATGCCGGAACTCGACGGCATGGAAGCCACGCGTCGCCTGCGTTGCTGGGAAAACGACCAACGGCTCGAGCCGATCCCGGTCGTGGCCCTGACGGCCAACGCGCTGAGCACCGACCGCGCCCGTTGCCTGTCGGCCGGCATGGACGACCACCTGCCAAAGCCCTTCCGCGTGGAAGAGTTGCTGGCGGTGCTGCAAAGGCACCTGCCGCCAACGGCATCGGCCGTGGCGGCCTGAGCTTCAGCTCGTCACTGCTGGATGGCTTCCAGCGAGATGGTGATGGTGACGTCGTCGCCCACCATCGGGGCGTACTTGCCCGCACCGAAGTCGCTGCGCTTGATCAGGGTGCTGGCGTTGGCGCCGATGGCGTCCTTCTTGGCCATCGGGTGGGCCATGTTGGCAAAGTGGCTCACCTTCAACACCACCGGCTTGGTCACGCCCTTGATGGTCAGGTTGCCTTCGATGGTCGCCGGGGCGTCACCCTCGAACACCACCTTGGTCGACTTGAAGGTCGCGGTCGGGAACTTGCCCGTGTCCAGGAAGTCGGCGCCCTGGATGTGGCTGTTGAACAGGTTCGAGCCGGTGTCGACCGAGGTCATGTCGATGGTGATGTCCACCGAGCCGGTCTTGGCAGCCTTGTCGTACACGATGGTGCCGCTGGTCTTGTTGAACTTGCTGATCTGGGTCGACAGGCCCATGTGGTTGTACGAGAAGTTCGCGTAGGTGTGGTTGGGCTCGACACCATAGCTCTCGGGTGCGGCAAAGGCCGAGGTGGCAAAAGCCGAGGCCAGGGCGGTGGCGGCGAACAGGCGGGTCACTTGGGTGGTGCGGATCATGGAGCGGCTCCTTGTGTGAAGGGGGAAGGCAAGAAGAAGGTCGAACAGATCAAACAAGATCGCAAGAGATCGACCGGGTGGAAAACGATGACGGCATTGGACGGAGACGGGACCGAGCGGCGGGGGCCTCGCTCACTGCGCAGGCACGCCCTGCAGCACGAGCTTGAACTTGACCTGGACGTCGTTGGCGACGAAGGAGGTGTCGGCCCAGTCGCCCTCGCCCACCTTGAAGTCCAGGCGCTTGATCGGCAAGCCACCGGTGACGGTGCTGACGCCACCGGCTTGCGCCAGCTGCATCGGCACGACCACGTCACGGCTGTTGCCCTTGATGCTCAGCTTGCCTGCGACCTCGAACTTGCCGCCACCCAGGGCCTTGATGCCCGTGGACTGAAAAGTGGCTTGCGGAAACTTGGCGGTGGCGAACCAGTCTGGCTTGCCCAACTCGGGGTCGGCGTCGGCGCTGATGGTGGCGCTGGCCAGCTCGAAGCGCAGGGCAACCTGGCTGGTCTGCGGTGACTTCGGGTCGAAGTTGGTCTGAACGGCAAAGCGCTTGAAGCGCCCGCTGACCGGCACACCCATCTGCTTGATGGTGAAGCCCACCTCGCTTTGCGGGGCCACCAGGGTGATGACAGGGCTGGCCGCACCAGCGATCGGGCTCAGCGCAGCGAGCACCAAGCCAGCAGCGCCAAAGCCCATGGCGCGCAGGTGAGAAGAAAAAGTCATGTCTGGCTCCTGCAGGAGAAGGTGAACAAAGCGGCGAGAGGGGAACTCACGCTGGACGCGCAGACCCGCCCATCAGGCACCGCGCCCTGGGCGCATGCGCTCGAGCAAGCCGTCGCGGTCGATGAACTGGTGCTTGAGCGCAGCGCCCACGTGCAGCGCCACCAAGCCGATCAGCCCCCAGGCGGCCAGGCCGTGCAACGGTTTGATGACCTCGGCCAGCTCCGGGTTCGGCGCCACCAGGTCAGGCAGCGGCAGCACACCGAACCACACGATGGGGAAGCCCTTGGCGGAGCTGTAAGCCCAGCCCAGCAGCGGCACGGCGAAGAACAACAGGTACATCAGGTGGTGGGTGCCGTGGTGCGCCGCGCGCTGCCAGCCAGGCATGGCCGATTCGATCTTCGCGGGCAGGGCCGGCGGGCGGTGCGTCAGGCGCCACAGCAAACGCAGCACCGACAACGCCAGGATCGTCACCCCGGCCCACTTGTGCCAGTTGATGAGCTTGAGCTTGGCCGGCGAAAACGGCAGGTCTTCGAGGTACAGCCCAACCATGAAGGCCGACAAGATGGCGACGGCCAGCACCCAGTGCAAGGCGATGGCCGTGAGGCTGTAGCGTGCAAGGGCAGAACTGGCAGGTGAGGACGCGGGTTTCATGGCAGACCACCTTCGGGGCTCGTGGATCACAATGTGAAGCGTACGGCCCCTTGCTTCAGTTGGGTTGAGCGGGTTTGTCTCCTTGGTTCAAATTTTCTGAATTCACGGCACCAAGGCGAGCCAACCCAAGGGTTGACCCTGATACAGGCCCCCCGTGCTGCGTCGAAGTCGTTTCCAACAGTGGTCAACAACCCCATGGAATCCGCCGCCCATTCAAAGTGGTCCACCTGGCTGTTCAGCAGCGACCCCCGGCAGCGACTGCGCATCAAGCGCTCGCTGCTGGCGGCCAATGTGTTCGGCGCCTGCGCGGTCATGGCCATCTACGCCGCCTGGATGGGCTTCATGGAGCCCCACGACGTGCGCCTGCTTTGCGCCGCCATCGCCGCCAACTGCGGCCTTTGGTACGCGGTGCTGCGCTCGGGCCTGAACAAGCGTTTCGCCGACCCGGCGATGACGCTGCCCCAGATCATCGCGGCGCTGACCATCATCGTCGGCGCCTACTCCGTCACCGGCCCCGTGCATGGCTCGACCATGATGCTGCTGGTGCTGGTGCTGGTCTTCGGCGTCTTCAACCTCAGCCCCAAGGGCGCGCGCATCGCCGCCACCTACACCGTCGGACTGATGGGTTGCGCCCAGCTCATCAAGATGCAGACCGACCCGGTCAACTACCCCTTCAAGCTGGAGATCGTGCACTTCCTGCTGACGGCGGCCATCGTGCCGACCATCTCGCGCCTGGCCGCGCAACTCAGCAGCATGCGCCAACGCCTGCAAAGCCAGAAGGACGAGCTCGCCCAGGCGCTCACGCGCATCCAGATCCTGGCCACGCGTGACGAGCTCACCGGGCTGGTCAACCGCCGCCACATGATGGACGTGCTGCAGCAACACCGCAAACGCCTGCAGCGCTCGGGCTTTCATCGCTTTTGCCTGGCCATCATCGACCTCGATCACTTCAAGCGCGTCAATGACACGCACGGGCACGGCGTGGGCGACGAGGTGCTGCGCCGATTCGCTGCCGTGGCCCAACAAGGCCTGCGCGACACCGACGTGCTGGCCCGCTGGGGTGGCGAAGAGTTCCTGCTGCTGCTCAACGACACGACGGCCGAACAAGCCCAGATCGGGCTGGACCGCGTGCGCGAGTTGCTGACCGATGCGCGCCTGTCCAACGAGGTGCCCGAGCTGCGGGCCACCTTCTCTGCAGGACTGACGGCCTACGACTCGGGCGAGCCGCTGGACGTGTGCATCGAGCGGGCTGACCGGGCGCTGTACGAGGCCAAAGCCAACGGACGCAACCGCACGGTCATCCACCACGGGCCGCCCAGCCGCAAGCCCGAAGCGTCCCACGCCGCAGCGCCCCTGCCGGATGGCAGCGCCGACGGCGCCAGCCTGGTGGCGGCCGCCCTGCTGGGCCAAGACAACGAAGACGACGGCGGCCCACTGGGGCATTGAGGCCTCGCCCGCATGGGCGCTTGTTGCCTGCGTGCCATAACGGTTATCCTGCCCGAACGTTGCAAGCAACGACAACATGACGGTCGCGCCGGGCACACCACCCCCGACGTGATGCAGTGGAGGCGGCCGCCGCCTGATCGAATGCCCCGAAAAGGGCCTGACAGGCGAGGGCCGTGGGTGGTGACGCTTCCTGCCGCCCATGCCCAGCCAGCCACCCGGCACGCCACCTGCCTCGATCGACGACCTGCTGGTCGACCCGCAACAGGCCCTCGCCGATCGCCGTGATGCGCCCTACCGCCTGATCTTCCATCGCGCGGGCATCGGCATGGTGCGCCTGAGCCTGTCGGGCACCATCCTCGAGGTCAACCAGCGTTTCGCCGACATCGTCGGCAGGCAGCCGCGCGACCTCATCGGCCTGCATCCCGAAGACATCACGCACCCGCAGGACACCGTGCCCTCCCGCGCGCACCTCGAGAACGTGCTGGGCGGCGCCGAGGAAGGCTTCCAGACCGAAAAGCGCTACGTGCGCCCTGACGGCCAGGCCGTGTGGGCCGCCGTCAACGTGGTGCTGCTGCGCGACGAGCACGGCCAGCCTCGCGAGCTGGTGGTCGTCATCGAAGACATCACCGAGCGCCAGCGCATGCAGGAAGCCATGAGCTCGGCACGCGCGGCCGAACGCGCCAGCAAGGCCAAGACCGAGTTCCTCTCTCGCATGAGCCACGAGCTGCGCACGCCGCTCAACGCGATGCTGGGCTTTGCCCAACTGCTGCGCGTCGACCCCCGCCACCCGCTGCACGACGACCAGCGCACCAAGGTCGCCCACATCGAGCGCGCGGGAGCCCACCTGCTGGCCATGCTCACCGACGTGCTCGACCTGTCTCGCATCGAGGCCGGCAGCCTGCCGATGTCGATCGAGCCGCTGGCCGTGGGCGATGTCATCGAGGCCGCGCTGGCCATGACCAGCAACCAGGCCACCGATGCCAGCGTGCAGCTGCTGGCCACCCCGCCAGAGACCGGCCTGCGCGTGCGCGCCGACCAATTGCGGCTGCGCCAGGTGCTGGTCAACCTGCTGAGCAACGCCATCAAGTACAACCGCCGCTCGGGCCAGGTGCTGGTCGAGGCCATGGGCGTGGGTGACGAGGTCGTCATCAGCGTCAGCGACACCGGCCGGGGCATGGACGCGCAGCAGCTCGCCCACCTCTTCGAGCCCTTCAACCGACTGGGCGCCGAGCGCACGCCCATCGAAGGCACGGGCATCGGCCTGGTCATCGTCAAGCGGCTGGTCGAGCTGATGCAAGGCCGCATCGAGGTCAGCAGCCAGCCCGACGCGGGCACGCGCTTTCGCATCTGGCTGCCACGCGCCGAGCGCCAGACCGAGGCCGAAGACAGCGACTTCGGTCAACGCGTGCGCACCAACTTCGGCAGCCTGGACACCGGGGTCGATGCCACGCTCACCCTGCTCTACGCCGAAGACAACGCCATCAACGTCGAGTTGCTGCGCCAGGTCATGCGCATGCGCCCGCAGTGGCACCTTGAAATCGCCCGCGACGGCCACACCGCCATCGCCATGGCTCGGGCAGAGCCACCCGACCTGCTGCTGCTGGACATGCACCTGGGCGACATGAGCGGCCTCGATGTCTCGGACGCCTTGATGATGGACACGCACACGGCCCTGATCCCGCGTGTGGCGCTGTCAGCGGACGTCATGCCCGACCAGATCGCCGAGGCGCGCCAGCGCGGCTTCGTCGAGTACCTGACCAAGCCGCTGGACGTCTCGCGGCTGCTGAACCTGCTCGACGCTTGTGCGCGGGGCGAGGTGCCCTGATCAGCCCGCGAAGTCGGTGACGAAGCGCCCGCCGTGGAACACCAGCGGCGCAGCGCCCAGGCGGCGTCGGCAGTGCTCGACCTCGCCCACGAAGATCACGTGATCGCCCTCGTCGTGCTGGCTGCGGTGGCGGCACTCGAACACCGCCACAGCGCCATCGATGACCGGCGCGCCTGTGAGGCCCGCCCGCCAGGCCACGCCCTCGTAGCGGTCGATGCCCTTGCGCGAGAAGCGCTCGGCCAGCAGGCGCTGGTCAGCGGCCAGCACGTTGATGGCGTAGTGCGCAGCGCCCAGGAAGCCCGGCATCGAGCTCGACTGCCTTGACAGGCTCCACAGCACCAACGGCGGCGCCAGCGACACCGAGTTGAAGGAGTTGGCCGTCAGGCCCAGCAAGCGGCCGTCCGCCCCCCTCGCCGTGACGATGGTGACACCGGTGGCGAACTGGCCCAGCGCGGCGCGGTACTCCTCCGGCGTGAAGGGCGCGGGCGAACCGGGCTGGGGATCGGGCATCGACGACATGGGCTGAGCGTACAAAAGCGCTCAGTTTAGTCGGGCGCTGAAAAGCCATGTGCTTTCGGCACTTTTCACGCCACGAACTCGGCACCCCGAGCAGACACTGACTGTCCCAGCACCGCCGGGCCCACGTGCCCCCGGTGCTCCCTCGTTTCCGGAGCCCCCATGCAAGTTTCCCTGCGCTGGAAGTTGTTCGCCATCGCTTTGCCATCGCTCGTGTCCACCCTGGTGGTCACGGCCCTGGGGGTGCACCAGTTGGGCAAGCTCGATGACGCCGCACACAAGGTCTTCGTGGCCAAGGACGTCGTGGCCGACATCCTGCCTCCCCCGATGTACCTCATCGAGATGCGCCTGATCCTGTCACAAGGGGTGGAGCAGTCCTTGCCGCCCAACGAGGTGCAGCAACAGTTCCAGCGCCTCAAGGGCGAGTACGAAGCGCGTGTGCAGCACTGGCAAAGCCACCCCCCGCACGGCCTTGAAAAGGACCTGCTGGGGACCCAGCACGAAGCCGCCCAGGCTTTCATGGCCTCTGCCGAACAGGGGGTGGTCGGCGCGCTGATGCGTGACGATGCCGCCGCCGCGCGAGAAAACCTGTCCGCCGCCCACGCCTTGTACATGCGCCACCGCGAAGGCGTGGACCGCACCGTGGCCTCGGGCAACGCCTTCGCCTCGACCACGATGGCCGACATCGAAAGCCTCGCCCCCCGGGTCAAGGCCATCCTGTTCGGCAGCACGCTGGTGCTGCTGACGATCGCGGGGGTGCTGTATTTCCGCGTGTCTCGGCGCGTGCTGCAACAAGCGAGTGAAGGCGCCCTCCTGGCGCGCGCGGTGGCCGACGGCCAACTGCAGCGGCGCACGCACACGAGCTCCGGCGACGAGTTGGGGCAGCTCATGGGCGACCTCGATCGCATGACCGGCAACCTCGCCGACATGGTGGGGCAGATCCGTGGGCAGGCCGCCGGCATCGCCTCGTCCGCCGAGCAGATCAAGCACGGCAACCAAGACCTGCATGACCGCACCAGCCACGCGGCGCAGGGCGTGAGCGCCACGCTCGAAGCCGTCACCTCGATGGCCTCGACGCTGGAGCAAGCCAGCCGCACCGCAGACGAGGCGCACGAGCGGGTCTCGCGCGCATCCGATGTGGCCACACGGGGCGGGGCCGCCGTCAACGAGGTGGTCAGCACCATGAACGACATCCAGGCCGCCAGCCAGCGCATCAGCGACATCATCGGTGTCATCGATGGCATCGCCTTTCAGACCAACATCCTGGCGCTCAACGCCGCCGTGGAGGCGGCCCGCGCCGGTGAGCAGGGCCGTGGCTTCGCGGTGGTGGCAGCAGAGGTCCGCTCGCTGGCACAGCGCTCGGCCTCTGCCGCGCGCGAGATCAAGGAGCTGATCAGCAACAGCGTGGCCAAGGTCGAGCAAGGGCACGGGATCGTTCAACGCGCGGGCACGACCATCGACGAGGTGGTGCAGGAGGTGCAGAGCGTTCAGCGCCTCATTGGCGAGATCCATCAGGCGGGCCAGCACCAACAGCAACGCATCGCCGAGGTCATGCGCGCGGCCAACGCCTTGGACCAAGCCACTTCCCGCAACGTTGACCTGGTGGGCGAAACCGCATCGGCGGTGGACTCGCTGGGTGACCGCGCACAGCAGCTCAATCACACGGTCGAGCGCTTCAAGCTGGCCCCTAGCTCAAGCAGTTGAGCGCCCCATCCGGTACACCCACACGGGCCGCTCGCCGCTCAGCTCCCAGCGCGCCACCGGCGTCCAGGCCTGGCCGTCGGCACCTCGCGCCTCGAACTCCAGGCTGACCAGCCAGGAGCCCGGGCGCATTTCGCGGCGGGCCTTGTCCATGGCCCGCGGCATGGTCTCTGGGCGCTGGAAGAGGTACACCAGCTCGAAGGCCGACCAGTCGTCGGCCCACATGTCACCTCGGCGCACGGTGGCCCACGGGCAGCGCCAGGCGCTCACGGCCCGCCACAAGGCGCTCCATTCGACGCCTTCGAGGCGCGCTTGGGGCAGCGCTCGGTGCAGCTCGATCAGCCCATCGCCCATGCCGCAGCCGGCGTCCAGCACGCGCGCGCCCGGGGGCAGCTTCACGTGCTGCGTCAGTTCGATCAAAGCACCGCGCGGGGTCGGGAAGACGGGTGCGTCACGCCAGGCGCGGCGCGGGTAGGCCAGCAGCAGCAAGGCCAGCGGCGCGAGCCACCACCAGGCCACGCTGGCACCACCCTGCCCCGCAGCCACCGCTTGCCCACCTGAGCCACTGGTCAGGCCCAGCGCCAGCACGCTCAGAGGGAAACCTGCCGCCACGAACACGCGCCGCCAGGCGGTGGTGGCCACCCAGGGCAACAAGGCAGCGCAAGCCCCCAGGGCCGTGGGCAGCACCAGGGCGGCCCACAACGGGGCGCCAGCGGCCCGCAGCGACCAGGCCAGGGCCCAGGCCGCCAACCAGGTCAGCACGGCCGGCACGGGCCAACCAAGGGCTTGGGTGAACAGCGGCCGAATCGCGCTCATGCTCGCTCAGGTGATGTCATGCCGTGGTGCACAGGCTTGCGCTGCGCACCAGCCAGCGCAGGCGCCCGCATGGCGCCGAGTCAGGCGGCCTCGCCACCGCCCGCACGGCGCAGTTTGGCAAGCAGGCCATCGAGCTCATCGAGGCTGCCGAACTGGATGGTGAGTTCGCCCTGCTCGCCGCGCAGCGTCTTGCGGCGGATGTGAATGCCCACTTGCGCTGTGAGCAAGTCAGAGAGCTCCTCTTCCAGGCGCAGCACGTCGCGCGTCTTCTCGCTCTTGACGCGCAACAGCGGGGTCTGACGCCCCTGGCCCTGGGCCTTGGCGACGAGCTTTTCGGTCTCACGCACGTTGAGCTTTTTGGCGATCACCTCGGTGGCGGTGGTGATCTGCACGGCCTTGTCCAGCGGCAACAGCGCGCGAGCGTGGCCCATGTCCAGGTCACCGGCCATCAGCATGGACTGCACGGGCTCGGCCAGGTTGAGCAGGCGCAGCAGGTTGCTGGCGGCGCTGCGCGAACGGCCCACGGCCTGCGCGGCCTGCTCGTGGGTGAGGCCGAACTCGGCGGTCAGGCGTTGCAGGCCCTGGGCCTCTTCCAGCGGGTTGAGGTCCTCGCGCTGGATGTTTTCGATCAGCGCCATGGCCGCGGCGGCCTCGTCGGGCACGTCCTTGACGAGCACCGGCACCTCGGTCAGGCCAGCCAGCTTGGCTGCGCGCGAACGGCGTTCACCGGCGATGATCTCGTAGCGACCACTGCCCACCGGGCGCACCAGGATGGGCTGCATGATGCCCTGGGCCTTGATGCTCTCGGCCAGCTCGTAGAGCGAGCCCTCGTCCATGCGCGTGCGCGGCTGGTACTTGCCGGGCTGCATGAGGTCGAGCCTCAGGGTCGAGGGGGTGCCTTCGCCCGATGCGGCGCTCGGGGGGGTGTCGCTGACTTTGGGGCCCAGCAGGGCCTCCAGGCCCATGCCCAGGCCTTTGGATTTCTTGGTCGCCATGGGCGTGATTGTCCGACGTTTCCGACGTGTTTCACGGCGGGTGAGGCAAGCAGGGCCCCTGGCAGGTGACGCGAGCGACCGGGGACGGCGCCCAGGCGGTGCGTCAGCCCATGGTTCAGGCGGACGCCGCCGCTGGGCGCGGCGCCTTGCGCTCGCTGGCCACACGTTGCACCAGCTCCTGGGCGAAAGCCACGAAGGCCTGTGCGCCTTTGGACGACGGATCGAACACCACACCGGGCAAGCCGTAGCTGGGTGCCTCGGCCAGGCGCACATTCCGCGGGATCACGGTGTCGAACACCTTGTCGCCGAAATGCGACTTGAGCTGGTCGCTGACCTGCTGCTGCAGCGTGATGCGCGGGTCGAACATGACGCGCAGCAGGCCGATGAGCTGCAGCTCGCGGTTGAGGTTGGCGTGCACCTGCTTGACGGTATTGACCAGGTCGGTGAGGCCTTCGAGCGCGAAGTACTCGCACTGCATCGGCACGATGACGCCGTGCGCGCAGGTCAGGCCGTTGAGCGTGAGCAGGCTCAAGGACGGCGGGCAGTCGATGAGCACGAAGTCGTAGTCGGCCGCGGCGGCTTCGATGGCGGTTTTGAGGCGCCGGTCGCGCCGCTCGAGGTTGACGAGTTCGACCTCGGCGCCAGCGAGTTCGCGGTTGGCACCCAGCACGTCGTAGCCGACCTTCTCGCTGCGCACGCGGGCTTCGGCGATGGTGACGTCTTCGAGCAGCACGTCGTAGACCGAATGTGCGAGGGTGCGCTTGTCCACGCCCGAACCCATGGTGGCATTGCCTTGGGGGTCGAGGTCGACGATGAGCACGCGCTGGCCGACTTTGGCCAGGCCTGCTGCCAGGTTCACCGTGGTGGTCGTTTTGCCCACCCCGCCCTTTTGGTTCGCGATGCAGAAGATGTGCGGCATGCGCACATTATCACCGCTGGGTCGGCACGCCGATCGCACCCAGGCGCGGGGCGGGCAGTTGCCGCACACCGCATGCGACCGCCCAGTTCACCCCTTGGTGACACCCGAGCGACCGCCTCGCTGAACCTCAGGTGTTCCCCGCTTGGGCGCACGCCGAGCCAGGGACTGCTCGCGTGTGCCCTGGCGGGCCTTGCCTTGGGCCTGGTGGGTTTTGGCCGCGCGCACTGCGGCAGCTCCTGCTGACCTGGTTGCAGGCTTTGACAGGGGCTGGGTGGCAGAGGCCGAGCGCTTGTTGGCCGCCACCCGATCGGGTCGCTTCGCGGCCTGACGATCGGCGCGAAGTTTCGACATCGCCCGAGGGGCCTCGGCAATGGGCTTCTTGGCTGCCTGGGCAGACCGTGCCGCGCCAGCGGCCACTCGCGTTTTTGAACTCGCCTTTGAACTCGCCCTTGAAACTGCCCGCCCACTCGCCTTCCTGCTCGCGTTGACCAGCGGCTTGACCTCGGCCTTGCCTTGGGTTCGCACCCTCTTTGCGGCCCTGACGGTGGTGGCGCCAGCCTTGCCTTTGACCTGCGTCGGTGCGGGCTGAGCGCTGTCGCGACCGGCAGCAGACTTGCCTCGGTGAGCTGCCGCATGAGGCCCCTCCCCCTTGGGCTCCTGCGGCGCTGCCTCTCTGCTGCGGGGGCTGAGCTCTTCCTGGAACAGGGGCGTGTCAGGTGTCCACCCCTTGGGCGGCGCCACCTCCACCGCACGGCTGACGGCACCCGATTCGGCGATCGTCCCTGCGGCCGACAACGGTGGGGCCAACAAGCCCGCCATCAGGCAGGCCACCCACCATGCCTGGAGCTGGCGCGTGGCGCTCACCCGCGCACCCTCATCCAAACCAGGCAACGCTCGGCATCCAGCCCTGGCACCTGCAATGGTTCCACGTGAAACACCTCCACGTCGTCGGGCAGCACGGCCTGCTCTTCGTCTGGTGACTTGCCTTTCATGGCCATCCACACACCGCCTGGCGCCAGGCGCTCGCGCGTGAGCGCAACGAAATCGGCCAAGGATGCGAAAGCACGGGACGTGACGATGTCGTGCCGGGAGTTGAGGTCTTCGACCCTGGCGTGTTCGGCACGCAGGTTGGGCAGGCGCAACTCGGCCGCCACCTGGCGGATGAAAGCGGCCTTTTTACCGACGGTGTCGACACAGCAAACCTGCACATCGGGGCGGGCAATGGCCAGCAGCACGCCGGGCAGGCCACCACCGCTGCCGACATCGAGCAAGCGCACAGCAGGCGCAGCCCGAAGCGCCCCACCCTGCTGCCCGACGACGCCTGCAGCCGCCTCACCCGGCGCCGTCGCCAAGTGCTTCGCGAGGTGAGGCAGCACCGCCAGGCAATCGCTGAGGTGGTGGGTGAACATGTCAGGCGCGTCGCGCAAAGCCGTCAAGTTATAGGTGGCGTTCCAGTGCGAGAGCATGCCCATGTAAGCCGCGCACCGCTGCCGCTGGGCATCGTCAAGGGCCACCTTCAGGGCATCCAGCACCGGCGCCATTGCCTCCAGCCACTGGGCCTCCGACCAACTCACCACGCGGGAGGCACCGGGCTTGGGACCCTGTCGGGGTTGTGGCCTGGGCCCCTTGGGGGCGCCATTGCCGGTGTAGTTGCTGTGCCCCAGAGGGCGCTTGAAACCTTTGATCACGCTGTCTCCCCTGTCGCTTGTGCCTGCCCCTGTGCCTGTCCTTGTGGTGCCGACTGCTCACCCGGCTGGCCGGCGAAGCCCTTGAACCGCCCCTTCTTCAGGTGAATCAGCAACAAGGAAATGGCAGCCGGAGTGATGCCCGACAGGCGAGAGGCTTGCCCCAATGTCTCAGGGCGGTGCTTGCTCAGCTTCTGCCGAGCCTCATGGCTGAGGGCGCTCACGGCCATGTAGTCCAACTCATCAGGCAGACGCAGGTTCTCGTAGTACGCGGCGCGCTCCACCTCTTCGTTTTGCTTGTCGATGTAGCCTGCGTACTTGATGCTGATTTCGACTTGCTCGATCACAGCCTCTGCCAGCTTGGGGCCCAGGTCAGCCGACAGGGTCGCGCGATCGATGGTTTCACGTGAAACATCGGCGGAGGCCGTGGGCGCCTTGCCGGCCTCTGCGCGCAACCGCGCCTGGTTGCCTGCAGCCAAACCTGCCGCCTCGGCCACCTGGTCGTAACCAACGCCCGGCCGACGCAGCAGGTCGGCCAAGCTGTACTCGCGCTCCAGGGCCTTGCCCACCAAGCGCTCGGCGTCGGCCAACGGCAGCGTCGCCGGGCGGACCCAGGTGTTGCGCAGCCGTTCTGTTTCACGTGAAACAGCATCGCGCTTGCGGTTGAAAGCAACCCAGCGCACGTCGTCCACCAGGCCGATCTCGCGACCCAACTCGGTCAGGCGCATGTCGGCGTTGTCCTCGCGCAGCTGCAGGCGGAACTCGGCGCGGCTGGTGAACATGCGGTACGGCTCGGTCACACCCTTGGTGATCAGGTCGTCGACCAGCACGCCCAGGTAGGCCTGGTCGCGACGCAGCGTGAAGGCATCCTTGCCCTGCGCTTGCAGCGCGGCGTTGACCCCGGCGTGCAGACCCTGGGCCGCGGCCTCTTCGTAGCCCGTGGTGCCGTTGATCTGGCCGGCGAAGAACAGTCCGCCGATGGCCTTGGTCTCGAAGGTGGACTTCAGTTCGCGCGGGTCGAAGTAGTCGTACTCGATGGCGTAGCCCGGCCGCAGGATGTAGGCGTCCTCCAGACCCGGCATGGTGCGCAGGGCCGCCAGCTGAACGTCAAATGGCAGCGAGGTGCTGATGCCGTTGGGGTAAAACTCGTTGGTCGTCAGGCCTTCGGGCTCCAGGAAGATCTGGTGCGAGTCCTTGTCGGCAAAGCGGTTGATCTTGTCCTCGATGGACGGGCAGTAGCGCGGCCCCACCCCTTCGATCACGCCGGTGAACATCGGGCTGCGATCGAAGCCCGAGCGGATGATGTCGTGCGTCTGCTGGTTGGTGTGCGTGATCCAGCATGGCAGCTGGCGCGGGTGCATCTCGGGCGTGCCCAGGAAGCTGAACACGGGCACGTCTGCACCCGTGGGCGCGGAAAGCGGCGCACCTGGCTCGCCCCAGCCCCCCACCAGCCCCACCCCATCGCCAGGCTGCTCGGTCAACTTGGAGAAGTCGATGCTGCGGCCGTCGATGCGCGGCGGCGTACCGGTCTTCAGGCGCCCTTGCGGCAGCTTGAGCTCTTTCAGGCGGGCCGACAGCGAGATCGCGGGCGGGTCACCGGCGCGGCCGGCGCTGTGGTTCTGCAGCCCGACGTGGATCTTGCCGTCCAGGAAGGTGCCCGCCGTCAGCACCACCGCGCGGGCGCGAAAGCGGATGCCCACCTGCGTGACCGCGCCCACCACGCGGGCCCCGTCCCCATCGCCCTCGACCATCAGGTCGTCCACCGCCTGCTGGAAGATCCACAGATTGGGCTGGTTTTCCAGTCGCTTGCGGATGGCCGCCTTGTAGAGGATGCGGTCGGCCTGGGCGCGGGTGGCGCGCACGGCCGGGCCCTTGCTCGAATTGAGGATGCGGAACTGGATGCCGCCTTCGTCGGTGGCCAGGCCCATGGCCCCGCCCAGCGCGTCCACCTCCTTGACCAGGTGGCCTTTGCCAATGCCGCCGATCGACGGGTTGCAGCTCATCTGGCCCAGCGTCTCGATGTTGTGGGTCAGCAGCAGCGTGGCGCAGCCCATGCGGGCCGCGGCCAGGGCGGCTTCGGTGCCAGCGTGGCCGCCGCCGACCACGATGACGTCAAATTCTTGGGGATAGAGCATGGGCGTTTTGCCTCATTTTTGAGCAACCTTCCATTTTACCCAGGGCTTCCCCTCGGTGGGGGATTCCGTGGCTTCGTCGCGGGCATCCACCGCCCACACAGGTGACACACACGACGGGTGCGCGCAAGGTGTCACGCCCGGCGCAACACCGCGGGCACCACGCCCACAGGCCAGGGCGCACAATCGCGCCCATGGATTGCCGCCCAGCTTGCGCCGCCTGCTGCATCGCGCCCTCGATCAGCACCCCCATGCCCGGCCTGCCCCATGGCAAGCCAGCGGGCGTGCCCTGCCCTCACCTCGACGAGGCGCTGCGCTGCCGCCTGTTCGGGCGGCCCGAGCGCCCAGCGGTCTGCGGCTCGCTGCAGCCGTCGGCGGAGATGTGCGGCGACAGCCGCGAGCAAGCGCTGCGATGGCTCGGCCACCTGGAAGAAGCCACCCGGGTGCGCCCCCCCGCGTGACGCTGGCCGGGCACAAAACAAACGCACCACCAGCAAAAGAAAAAGGGCCCCGAGAAGGGCCCTTCGTCCGTCACCTCACGCCCGCCACGCCCCTCGCGCGGCCCGGGCTGGTGCCGCCCCATCAAGCGCCCGACAAAGCATCCGCCCGCTTCGCTGCCGCCGGGCCATTGGCGCCCGCGCCGGCAGGCGGCTCGTCCTGGCCATCGAGCAACCACTCCGGCGGCGCCCCGGCGGCCTGGCCCGTGAGCTGCGTCATCTTCGCGCGCAGGCCTTCGGTCGTCAGGCCCTGGCCGTTCGGCGCCCAGCCGGGCGGGCCGAACAGGTAACCCACGGCATGCAGCGGGTTGCGCACCTTCAGCAGGTCACGGCCAATGGCCACCCACTCGGCCAGCAGCACCCACAGCGCGACGTTCGATGTTTGCGACTTCACCAGCCCGTAACGGATCGGCACGCCGTCCTTCTCTTCCACATAGGTGCCAAACAGCCGGTCGAACAGCATGATGGTGCCGCCGTAGTTGCAGTCCAGGTACTCGACGTTGGCAGCGTGGTGCACGCGGTGCGCCGAAGGCGTGTTGAAGACGCCCTCCATCCAGCCCAGCTTGGGCACCATGTCGGTGTGGATCCAGAACTGGTAGACCAGGTTCAGGCCGTAGGAGATCAGCACTGCATCGGGCGAAAAACCCAGCAGGCACTGCGGCGCGAAGAACACGAAGCCGCCCGTCACCTTGCCGGTGATCGACTGCCGAAAAGCCGCCGCCAGGTTGTACTGGTTGCCCGAGTGGTGCACCTGGTGCGAAGCCCAGTACCAGCGGATGCGGTGGCCGGCACGGTGCATCCAGTAATAGAAGAACTCGGTGCACAGGAACATCGCCACCCAGCCCCACCACGTGTCCATGGGCACCGTCCACAGGCGCTGCTCGTACATCCAGGCGCCAAACGGCAGCGAGGCGCCCAGCACCACGCCCATCGGGATCGATTCAACCACCACGCGCCACAGGTTGATGCGCACGGTCGTCCAGAAGGCACGCCAGTCATAAGGCTCGCGGCCCTGCGCTGCGCGGCGGCCGATCATCACGCCTTCCAGCGCGGTGATGGCCACGGCGGACAGGCCCAGGATGGCCATCATGGCCTGGATGACATTCAACTTCTCGATCATGTCGGGCTCGGTGTTCGGTTGCTCGTCGCTGACTCGTTCGTCAACGCCTGAACCATAGAGACATGCCCGCGCCTTGTCGCCCGGGGAAGCCCTTTCGGCATGCGTTAAACCCCTCGAGTAAGGGGGCCGCGCGCTTGCGCTGTGTCAGATCGCCGAGGCTCTGTCGCGCAATGGCGCCTGCGCCCAACTGCTGTCGCGCCTCAATCAGCGTCCAGCGCACAGGTGTAGAACCAACGCCCACCCTCGCGCACGAACTCACTGCGCTCGGCCAAGCGGTGGGCACGCCCCCCGAGCTTGCTGCGCGCCACGAAACCGACCTCACCTCGGTCCGGGCCGTGCATCGCCGCGTGCTTGACCTGCAGGCCCAGCCAGCGCAGCCCAGGCTCCGGCGCTTCGATGTCGGTGGGGCGGTGATCGGGGTGCCAGGTCGCGAGCAGGTAGCCGCGCAGGTCCAGCACGAAGGCGCTGTAGCGCGAGCGCATGAGCGCCTGCGGGTCGGGCGCCTGCAGGTGCAAAGGCCCTGCGTGGTAGCGGCCGCAGCAAGCCAGGTAAGCCGCCCCGGATCCACACGGACAGGGCGCCGCAGGGGCCAGGTCAGTCATCGGTGTCCCCATGTGCCTCGGCCTCGTCGGCCGCCTGAAGCGCCAGGTAGACCTCGCACACCCCGCGCAGGTAGACCAGGGTGGGCAACACCAGCGCCAGCGCGAAGATGACCCCGCCGCCCAGCGACGCCGCCGAGATGTAGGTCAGGTCGCGCGCTGCCACGGTGGACACGTCGGCGATCATCACGGTGCGGCCGAAAAGGCCCGCCATCAGGACTTGCGGCGGCACGTTGACACCCAGCACGTACACCGAGGCCTCGGCCATCACGCGGCCGCCCACCAGCACCATCGCACTGGTGGCCGCCCCCACCAGGCCCGTGGCCAGGCTCACGCCACCGGTCAGCACAGCCGCCTGGAGCAGGCGCTCGCGGATCAGGCGCCACAAGGTGCGCACCGCCTGCCAGCTCGATGCACCCGACCAGACCGTGGGCCCTGTCAGCGGCGCCACCACCGCCACCCCGGCGAGCATCGCCAGACCGATCAACAACACCGTCACCGGCACCGCCAGCGCGAACAACCAAACGCCCAGGCCACCCAGGCCGCTGAGCCAGTACAGGCCCAGCACCGCCGCAGACAGCCCCGCCGCCGCCGCCAACATCACCAGCAGGGCAAGCAGCACGCGGTGACCAATGCCCAGGGCGTCAAACACCGCGTCACGCGGGTCGCGAACCGGCTGGCCCAGCGCCCTGTCCATCAGCATCAAGCCGGCGGCGTTGCTGCCGTAGAACGCGATGAACAGCGCTGCGGTGCCAAGTCCGATGGCCAGGGGCAAGCTGCCCTGCCCATAGGCCCTGATCGCCGACGCCATCGACGTGCCCGCACCGGCGTACGCGGCGAGCAGCACGTACATGGCACGCCCATCGCGCACCGCCTCGATGCTCGAGAGCACCCGCACCAAGGCCTGCCACCAGTCGAAACGGCGCTGCCGGCTGGCTGGCCGGATGGGGGCGTCAGGAGGAATGAGCATCGTGTTTTCGGACTCGGGTGAGGAACAAATGGGCTCCGATCATAGGGCTGGCCCCTAGGAAAACCTGAGGGCCCCGTACCACAAATCCCGCGCAATGTGGTCGTCTGCCGAAAAATACGGGCGGAAAACCCTGGTGCAACCCAAAACCTTCACCCATAATGATTCGGTCTGTGTCTGGAAGCGGCACCGTCTTTGGAATGGGTCCTGATGGGTTGAAGCTCCACATGGTTACTTTGAAAGGGGCTCACTCGTGGGCAACAAACTTTACGTGGGCAATCTGGCCTACTCCGTGCGTGATCAGGATCTGAGTGACGCTTTCTCCCAATATGGCTCCGTCAGCTCCGCCAAGGTCATGATGGACCGTGAAACCGGTCGCTCCAAGGGCTTCGGTTTCGTGGAAATGGGCTCTGACGCCGAAGCACAAGCCGCGATCAACGGCCTGAACGGTCAGCCCGTGGCCGGCCGCGCTGTGGTCGTCAACGAAGCTCGCCCCCGTGAAGAACGTCCCGCTGGTTTCCGCAGCCCCTACGGCGGCGGTAACGGCGGTGGTGGTGGTGGCGGCGGCTTCGGCGGCGGTCGTCGCGAAGGCGGCGGCGGTGGCTACGGTGGTGGTGGCCGTCGCGAAGGCGGCGGTGGTGGCTACGGCGGTGGCCGTGGCGACGGCGGCGGTGGCTACGGCCGCGGCGGCTACTGATCGCCGGGTGAACCTCACCCAGGCAGGGCGGCTTTCACGCCCTGCACCCTGAACGGGGCCCTCTGGGGCCCTGTTTCATTTTGGCGGCTGAAAAGCGCGTCACGCCTCGAAACAGCCCGCTGTCATCGTCAGCCCCGGCGACCGCGTTGAACCACCATGAAGACCACAACCATCCGCCACCTGCTCGCCAGCGTCGCCTTCGCGGCTTCGGCTTCTTTCGTCCCTGCCCAGGCACAGGACGTCGGCGTGAGCATCGGCATCAACCAGCCCGGCTTTTACGGCCGCATCGACATCGGCAACACCCAGCCCGTGCTGGTGTACCCGCAGCCGGTGATCATCGCCCCGCCTGCGTACGGCGTGCGCCAGCGCCCCATCTACATGCGCGTGCCTCCAGGGCATGCCAAGGACTGGAGGCGTTATTGCTCGCGCTACAGCGCCTGCAACCAACCGGTTTACTTCGTGCGTGACGACGACCGGCGCTACCCCAGCCAGGGTCGCCCGGACCACCGCCATGACGAACACCGCCATGACGACCGGGGTCACGGCAAGGGCCATGGCAAGGGTCGGGGTCACGGCCACGACTGAACTCAAGGCCCGCCTGGCGACCGGGCCTGCCCGTTGGGCGAGAGGCCAGGCGATCGCCTTCAACGAGGCGAAGGCGCCAGGCTGCCGTGAACGCGCCCGCCCAGGTCCGTCAGACCAGTTGGCTCGTCATGGCGCAGGGTCTGGGCCCGCACCGCGCTGCCCTCGCGCAGCACCGTCACGGGTTGCTGCGAGGTGAGCACGCGAGCTCGCGTGTCCAGGTCGAGCCTTTCACCCAGGATCTGCGTGACGCCAGGGCCCAGGCGTTCCTGACCCGCGCTCGCGTTGGCTCCCTCGCTCACGTCGGTCGCCTGTTGCGCTGACAGCGCTGCGGCGGCGTCCGCCAACCGCACATCGGCTTGGCCCACCAGGCTGGCCAGGCCCTTGCCTTCGCTCCACTCGCCTTCGCGCGCCTGCGCGAGCACCCGCCGGCCGTCGGGGTGCCGAAGCGCCAGCTGCATGGCATCGATCTGCACGGTCTGCGTGGCCGGGTAATGGCGCATGCGCTCGCCATCGATCACGGCCTCGAGCCGCCCCCTCGCGTCGAAACGCGCCAAGCGGGCATGGTCCAGCACGTAATCGGGCGTGCCGCGATCGGGCTCGGGCGGCCGGGCGCCAGAGCCCACGTCAGGCGAAGAAACAACCAGCCACCAGGTGAAGCCCGCGAGCAGCCCGGCCAGCACCAACGGTGCGGCCGACTGCGCCCGCGCAAGCCAATCCATCTGCGGCGAAGCCCCGCTCATGCCTTGGGCCCGTCGCTGTTGGTGTCCAGCGTCTGCAGGTGGCCGCGCAGCAGCGCTTCATACCGGCCAGTGGCCCACAGGAGCAGGTCGCAGCACTCGCGGGCCGCGCCATGGCCGCCCACCAGCGGGCTGACGTGGTCGGCCACGGCCTTGACCTCGGGGTGGGCGTTCGCGGGCGCCACGGCGAAGCCACAACGCGTGAGCAAGGGCAGGTCGGGCCAGTCGTCGCCCATGGCGGCGGTTTGTTCCCAACTCACGCCGAGTTGGGCCAGCAGCGGCTCGGCCGCGGCCAGCTTGTCGTGCACGCCGAAGACGGCGTTGACCAGGCCCAGGTCTTTCAGGCGGCGGCGCACAGAAGGGGAATCACGACCGGTGATGACGATGGGCGTGATGCCACCCTGACTCAAGAGCTTGAGGCCATGGCCGTCGAGCGCGTGGAAAGCCTTGAGCGATTCACCGGCCTCGCTGATGTAGATGGTGCCGTCGGTGAGCACGCCATCGACGTCGAAGATGGCGGCGCGGATGCCTTGGGCCTGCTGGCGCAGGGCGGCGGGGAATTGCAGCGTGGGGGTCAGGGTTCGCATGGGTCAGATCACCTTGGCGCGCATCAGGTCGTTGGTGTTGACGGCACCGACCAACTGGCCGCTGGCATCGGTCACCAGCAGGGTGTTGATGCGATGGTCTTCCATCAGGGAGACGGCCTCGGCGGCGAGCACGTCGTCGCGGATGGTGCGCGGCGAGGGGCTCATCAGCTCGCGGGCGGACAGCGTGCGCAGGTCGACGCCGCCTTCGATCTTGCGGCGCAGGTCGCCGTCGGTGAAGATGCCCAACAGGTGGCCTTGCGCGTCGACGATGGCGGTGGCGCCCAGGCCCTTGCGGCTCATCTCGGACATCACCTCGCCAAAGCCCACATCGGGCGCGACGCGGGGCACGGCCTCGCCGCTGCGCATCACATCGCGCAGGTGGGTCAGCAGCTTGCGCCCCAGTGAGCCACCGGGGTGCGAGCGTGCGAAGTCTTCGGCCTTGAAGCCACGGGCATCGAGCAACACCACGGCCAGCGCGTCACCCAGCGCCATCTGCGCGGTGGTGGAGGCGGTGGGCGCGAGGTTGAGCGGGCAGGCTTCCACGGCCACGGCGCTGTCGAGCACGGTGTCGGCGTGGCGGGCCAGCGATGACTGCGGCTTGCCCGTCATGGCGATCAGCGGCACGCCCTGGCGCTTGAGCACGGGCAGCAAGGCGGTGAGCTCTTCGCTTTCGCCGGAGTTGGAAATCGCCAGCACGACGTCGCCGGGCTGGACCATGCCCAGGTCACCGTGGTGGGCCTCGGCCGGGTGCACGAACATGGCCGGTGTGCCGGTGGAGGCCAGGGTGGCCGCGATCTTGCGTCCAACATGACCGCTCTTGCCCATGCCCATGATGACGACCCGGCCGCGGCAGGCCAGCACGGTCTGCACGGCGCGCACGAAGGCCGTGCCGGCTTCGCCACCCAAGCGGGTGCGCAACTCGGTCAGGGCGCGGGCCTCGATGTCAAGCGCCTGTCGGGCCAGGTCGACCAGTTCGGCGGGGCTGAGGGCAGGAAGGTGGAGGCTCACGGGCAGGACGTCACGGTGGCACCACGGCGACAACGCGGCGCCCAGGCGGACACCGCCACCATGGCAGTTACGATCGGGAGATTCTAGGGACAACATGGCATCCACGCTCGAGCTCACGCTGCTTTACCTCTTCGCCGCTGTGATCGGTGTGGTGCTGTGCCGCCTCGCCAAGCTGCCGCCCATGCTGGGCTACCTGGCGGTGGGCATCGTGATCGGGCCCAACGCGCTGGCCCTGGCCAAGGACTCGGCCGGCATCGAGTACCTGGCCGAGTTCGGCGTGGTCTTCCTGATGTTCGTCATCGGGCTGGAGTTCAACCTGCCCAAGCTGCGCAGCATGCGCTCGCTGGTGTTCGGGCTGGGTCTGAGCCAGGTCACGCTGACGATGGCGGCCACCTTGATCGGGCACCTGGCGCTGGGTGCAGGCCTGGCCTGGCTGGGGGTGCAGGGCGGGCTGCTGGGCTGGGGGTTGAACTGGCAAAGCGCCGTGGCGCTGGGTGGTGCGCTGGCCATGAGCTCGACCGCCATCGTGGTCAAGATGATGGCCGATCGCATCGAGCTGGACACCGAGCACGGCCGCCGGGTCATCGGCGTGCTGCTCTTTCAGGACCTGGCCGTGGTGCCGCTGCTGGTGCTGATCCCGGCACTGGGTGACAGCGCCGCCGAGATGACCGAGGTGCTGGCCTGGGCCTTCGCCAAAGCCGCGGTGCTGCTGGCCCTGCTGCTGGCCGGCGGGCAAAAGCTCATGCACCTGTGGCTCAAGCTGGTGGCACGCCGCAAGAGCGAAGAGCTGTTCATGATGAACGTGCTGCTGGTCACGCTGGGCCTGGCCTGGTTGACCGAGCACTTCGGCCTGTCGCTGGCGTTGGGCGCTTTCATCGCAGGCATGCTGATCGCCGAGACCGACTACAAGCACCAGGTCGAGACCGACATCCGCCCCTTCCACGACCTGCTGCTGGGCCTGTTCTTCATCACCATCGGCATGAAGCTGGACTGGCACAGCCTGGTCGACAGCTGGGCCCTGGTGCTGGTGCTGGCGACGCTGCCGGTGGTCTTCAAGCTGGGCTTGGTCACGGCCCTGGCCAAGGCCTTTGGTGCGCCCACTGGCGTGGCGCTGCGCACCGGCCTGTACCTGGCGCAGGCCGGCGAGTTCGGCTTCGTGCTGGTGACGCTGGCCGCCGACCGCCACCTGATCCCGGCCAGGGTGGAGAGCCCGCTGCTGGCGGCCATGGTGCTGTCGATGCTGGCCACGCCGCTGATCATCCAGTACAGCAACCGCATCGTCATGCGCGTGTCGTCGACAGACTGGCTGATGCAATCGCTGGCGATGACCAAGATCGCCTCGCGTTCGATCAACGCCGACCGCCACGTCATCATCTGCGGCTACGGACGCAGCGGCCAGAACCTGGCGCGCCTGCTGGAGCAGGAAGGCATCCCCTACATGGCGCTGGACCTCGACCCCGACCGCGTGCAGCAGGCGCAGGCGGCGGGTCAGCACGTGTCCTTCGGTGATGCGACCCGGCTGCAGAGCCTGCAGGCCGCAGGGCTGTCGCGCGCCAGTGCGCTGGTGGTGACCTACCCGCACACGGCCTCGGCGCGCAAAATCTTGCGGCTGGTGCGCGAACACGCCCCGCAGGTGCCCGTGGCCGTGCGCACCATCGACGACGCACCGCTCGACGAGCTGCAGCAGGCCGGCGCCACCGCCGTGGTGCCCGAAGCGCTGGAGGGCTCGCTGATGCTGGCCTCGCAGACCCTGGCGCTGGTGGGCGTGCCGATTCGCCGCGTGATCCGGCTGGTGCAGGACCAGCGGATCGCGCGCTATGGCCTGCTGCGCGGCTACTTCCATGGCGCCGACGACGACAGCGTCGACGAGCTGGAGTTGCAGCGCCTGCGCTCGGTCACGCTCACGCCCGACGCCGCCGCCATCGGCCAAACGCTGGAAGGCGCCTTGCACGAGGTCCTGCTCGACGTGACCGTGGTGTCGGTGCGGCGCGCCCATGGCCGCGTCGAGACGCCTTCGATGGGCCAGAAGCTCGACAGCGGCGACACCCTGGTGATCTCCGGGCGCCCACAGGCCCTGGCGCGGGCCGAGACCTTGTTGCTCAAAGGTTGAATGGCCCGCGGGGCCCGTGGATCTCCCTAGCCACGCAGGCGGCCACACGGGCAAACTCGCACCAACAACAATGCGCCAGGGTCACTGCGGCCTGCTGTCGGCGCCATGGAGAGCCCGATGAGCCTCGCGCCCCCGCCTGCGCCCGACGCGCCCCCCAGCCCACAGCCCGATGGCTCTGCCACCGCATTGCCCCCACTGACCGCCCTGCGGTTGACGCTGCGTCGCATCTGGGTGGTCGCGGCGGTGTGGACGGTCTCGGTGGGTGGCCTCACGGCATGGGGCATCGCCGATCAGCTCGAAGACCAGCGGCGTGAACAGCTGGGCCTGGCCCAGCAGCGGCTCGACAGCCTGCACGAAACCCTCGACCTGTCCTTTCGGCAGCTCACGTCCCTGCCCCAGGCCCTGGCCCGTCACCCCCTGGTCACCGAGCACCTGAGGCTGCATCGCCCGGACATCCCCCGCCCCTTGAGCGAGGCCGATCGCCGCGACCTGGTCGCCCGCCTGGCCAAGCTGCCGGCCCAGCAAGTGCTGGGTGAACACCTGCAAACCGCCACGCGCGATTTCCACATCAGCCGCATCTTCCTGAACGACCCGGGCGGCAACAACATCGCCGACAGCGACCAGGACCGGCCCAGCAGCGCCATCGGCATGAACTTCCAGGGGCGCCACTATCACCATCGGGCCCTGAGCGATCCCAGCGGCCGGGCTTCGCAGTTCGCGGTGAGCCGCACGCGCAAGGTGCCTGGCTTTTATTTCTCGGCACGCGTGGGCGAGCTCAGCCAACCGCTGGGCGTGATCGTGGTGATGCAGGACGCACAGGCCCTGGGCCGCCTGCTCGACGACGGCGAGCGTCGCCTCTTCGTCTCCGATGACCAGGGCGTGGTGCTGATGAGCAACCGCCCCGGCGACGTGCTGCAGCGCCTGCCCGGGGTGCCGCATGTGGGCATCGACAAGGAATCGGACCGGCAGCTCTACCAACGCGCCCCCGAGACCCTGCCCTGGCTGCCGGAGACCTTGCGCATCAACGGCCAGCTCGTGCAGGCCATGAACATCGATGGCCTGCGCCACCTCGCCGTCTCGCAAACGCTGGACCACGGGCGCCTGACAGCCTGGACCCTCGTGCCCTTGCGAGGCGAAGGCCCGTTGATCGCAGGTGGCCTGGCCGCAGGCCTGGGCGTGATGCTGCTCGGCCATGGCGCCATGGCGTTGTGGGCCCAACGGGCCCGCCGGCTCGAGGCGGCACAGAAGGCCCGCCAGAACCTCACCGACATGGCCCACGCGCTGCCACTGACCATTTTCAGGTGGCGACGCAGCGCCGATGGCGAAGGCCGCTTCACCTTCATCGGCGATGGCGTCAGGCGCACGCTCGGCATCGATGCCCAAACGCTGATGGCCCAGCCGCTGCGGGCCTGGCAGCTCATCGGCCCAGGGCAGCTGGCGCCACCCGAGCAGAAGGTGGAGTTCTCCATCGTGCTCGATGGCCGCCACGTCTGGCTGATGTGCGAGAGCCAATGCACCACCCAGCCAGATGGCAGCCAGGTCTGCAACGGCTACTGGGCCGACATCACCGATCGCAAACTGGTTGAAACGCGCACCCAGGCCGTTTTCCAGCACGCGCCGGTGGCCTTCATCTTCTACAACCCGGAGCAGGGCATCACCCGCGTGAACCCGCGCGCGGTGCAGCTCTTCGGCGCACAAACCGACCGCGACCTGATCGGGCTGATGCCCTCGCTGCCGCCGTTGTCACCCGCGCAGGCCATGACGGACGAGATGAAAGCCACCATCGCGCGCGTCCGCCAGAGCCGCCAGGCCGAGACCGTCGAGTGGCGCCACACCCGCCTCGATGGCGAGCCCTTCGATGCCGAGGTGGTGCTCATCCCCTTCGAGCAGGACGGGCGCATGCAGTTCTGCGGCATCGTGCAGGACATCACCGTGCGCAAGCGCACCGAGGTGGCCCTGCGCGCGGCACAGCAAGCCGCCGAGGCGTCCACGCTGGCCAAGACGCACTTCCTGGCCAACATGAGCCACGAGATCCGCACGCCCATGAACGCCATCATGGGCATGAGCCACCTGGCGCTGCTCGACGAGCTGCCCCCACGGGCGCGCAACTACATCCAGAAGGTGCACGGCTCGGCAGGCAACCTGCTGCAGATCCTCAACGACGTGCTCGACATCTCCAAGATCGAGTCGGGCAAGCTCGAGCTCGAAGAGGCCGACTTCCAGCTCGAGAACGTCATCAGCCACATGGCGGACGTGCTCGGTGTGCGCGCCGAAGAAAAGGGCATGGAGCTGCTCTTCACGGCCCCATCCGAGATCCCCACCGCCTTGATCGGCGACCCCATCCGCCTGGGCCAGGTCCTCATCAACCTGGGCACCAACGCCATCAAGTTCACCGACCATGGCGAGGTGCTCATCGGCTGCGAGGTGCAATCGCGCGAGAGCAGCCACGTCAGCCTGCACTTCTGGGTGCAGGACAAGGGCATCGGCATGAACGAGGAGCAAATGCAGCGCCTGTTCACGCCCTTCGCGCAAGGCGACAGCTCGACCACGCGCCAGTACGGCGGCACCGGCCTGGGCCTGGCGATCTCACGTCAGCTCGTCGAGATGATGGGTGGACGCATCTGGGCCGAGAGCAAGCCCGGCCAGGGCTCGACCTTCCACTTCACCGCGCGCTTTGGCGTGCAGGCACAGCCCAGCGGCCGCCGCGCCTTGTTGGCCAGCGAGATGCAAGGCAAGCGCGTGCTGCTGGTCGACGACAACCCCGCCGCGCGCGAGGTGCTCGGCGACATGACCCGCCGCATGGGCCTGGACGTCGAAGTCAGCGACAGCGGCGAACACGCCCTGCAATGCATGCGCGCCGCCCTGGCCGAAGGCCGCCCGCACCAGATCCTGCTGGCCGACTGGAAGATGCCCGGCATGGACGGCATCGCCTTTGCGCGCCACGCCTTGTCGGTGCCACCCGAGCACCGCCCCTTCGTGCTGCTGGTCACCGCCTTCGCGCGTGAAGAGGCCCTCAAGGCAGCAGAGGGCATCGGCCTGGCAGGCGTCATCAACAAGCCCGTCACCCCATCGACCCTGCTCGACACCCTGGGCAAGGTGCTCTCGGAAACCGCACCCGCCACCGCTGACGAGCCCAAGGGCCAGGCCTTGCTCAAGCAAGCCCAGCGCCGCCTCGCCGGCGCGCGCGTGCTGCTCGTCGAGGACCAGCCGCTCAACCAGGAACTCGCCTGCGACCTGCTCGAGCGCGCCGGCCTGCACGTGGTCACCGCCGCCAACGGCCAGGAGTGCCTGGACAAGCTCGAACAAGAAGGTCCTTTCGACGGCGTGCTGATGGACTGCCAGATGCCCGTGATGGACGGCTACACCGCCACCGAACGCATCCGCGCCCGGGACGGCTGGAAAGAGCTGCCCGTCATCGCCATGACCGCCAGCGCCATGGCCGCCGACCGAGAGCGCGTCCTGCGCTGCGGCATGAACGACCACATCACCAAGCCGCTCGACCTCTCCAGCATGTTCACCATCATGGCGCGCTGGATCATCCCTGCCCAACCCGCGCTGGCCGAAGGCCACAGCCTGCAGCCACCCGTGCCAGGCCTGACCCTGAGCACCCTCGACACCGCCGACGGCCTAGCACGCTGCATGGGCAACCTCGACCTCTACCGCCGCCTGCTCAAAGGCTTCGCGCGCACCCAGCGCGACTTCGGCGAGCAATTCGAAGCCTTGCGCCAGCAGACCCACGAACTGCACGGCCTGGTGCACACCTTCAAGGGCCTGGCTGGCAACATCGGCGCGCGTGGCTTGCTCTCGCGCACATCGGCGCTGGAGGCTTGCCTGCTCTCGGATGGCGTTGAAGCACCATCCGTGCACCAGGCCCTGAGCGAGACCCTCGAAACCCTGAGCGCCGTCATCGCCGAAATCGACCGACTGGGCCGGCAGCAGGCCCAAGGCAACGAGGAAAACGGCATCCATGGCGTGCCGCGCGAGATCGACTGGGCAGAACTCACCCGCCTGGTCTCAGACCAGGACGCGCACGCCCGCGACAGCCTTGACGAGCTGATGGCGCGCTGGCCCACGCTGCGTCAACACCCGCGCACCACCGAACTGCGACGCGCCCTGGAGCGCTACGACTTCGACCAGGCTGCAGCCTTGCTGGCCGAGCTGCTAGCCTGAGCTCAGAGCTCGCTGGCCGTGCCCCGCTCGTCGGCGTACAGGTCCATCACCCGCAGGATCTCGAACTGCGCCTGGAAGAAGGCATCGAGCAGCGCCGGGTCGAACGCCTTGCCGCGCTCTTCGGCCATTGTCGCCAGCGACTGGGAAGCGCTGCAAGCCGGCTTGTAGGGCCGCTTGTTCATCAGCGCGTCGAACACATCGGCGATGGCCACGATGCGCCCGAAAACCGGGATCTGCTCGCCCTGCAGGCCTTGCGGGTAGCCCATGCCGTCCCAGCGCTCGTGGTGGGTCAGCGCGATGGTGCGCGCCGCCGCCAGCACCTCGTTGTCGTGCTTGCCGATGATGTCGGCGCCGATCTGCGGGTGACGCCGCACCAGCGCGCGCTCGTCGTCATCGAGCGGGCCGGCTTTGAGCAGGATGTGATCGGGCACGCCGATCTTGCCCACGTCGTGCAGCGCCGCCGTCTGGAACAGCAGCTGCACCGCCTCGGGGCCCATGCCCACCTGTTGCGCGATCAGCCGCGAGATGTGGCTGATGCGGATGATGTGGTTGCCGGTCTCGTTGTCCTTGAACTCGGCGGCGCGCCCCAGGCGGCGGATGATCTGCTGGCGCGTGGCCACCAGCTCGGCCGTGCGCTGCGCCACCATGCGCTCGAGCTCGCGCGACTGGTCGTACAGCGCCAGGTGCGTGCGCACGCGGGCCTGCACCAGCGGCGGGCTGATCGGCTTGGTGATGTAGTCGACCGCGCCCAGGCTCAGGCCCAGGGCCTCGTCTTCGATGGTGCTCATCGCCGTCACGAAGATGATGGGGATGCGACGGCGGTCGGGGTTGGCCTTGATGCGGCGGCAGACCTCGTGACCGCTGAGGTCCGGCATCATGATGTCGAGCAGGATCAGGTCAGGGGGCTCGTCGGAGTAGACGATCTTGAGTGCCTTGTCGCCTGACGTGGCGACCTTGACGCGGAAGTCCTGCCCCAGCACCCGAGACAGCAACTCGATGTTCTGCGGTGAATCGTCGGCGACCAGCACGGTCGGCCGGCGCAGCCCCAAGGTGGAAGACATCCTGACCTGGCCCTCGTCTGTTTGTATGGGGTGATTTTGTACCGTTTGCCCTGCCCTCAAGCCGAGGGCAATTGCTGGGTCAGGTTGGCGCGCATGCGCCACGCCATCACGGTGCCCGCCCCCCTGAGCACCTCCAGCGCCACGGTGGGCACCCGCTGGGCCAGCTCCTCGAAGCGCTGCAGCCGCAAGGCAAACACCACCACGCTGCCCATGGCCTCGACGTTGGCCATGCGGGGCACGTCGCCAAACAGGCCGGGCTCGCCCACGATCGAGCCTGGGCGCAACAAACCGATGCGCGACGCCCCTGGGGGCGCACCGGTGACGAACACCTGCAAAGTGCCCTGCCCCAGGAAATACAGCGTGCGATCGTGGTCACCCTGGCGCACCAGCAGGTCGCCGGAGCGCAACTCATGTCGGGTGAGGTACTGCGCGAAGGTGCGCCACTGCTGCGCGTCCAGACGGGGGCGGAACGCGTCTTCCGTGTTGAGCGTCTGAATGGCCTGGATCAGTGCGGTGGCGTCCATCTCGTGCGGGCCGGCGGGGGGCGACGGCAACTGTGACCGGAAGTGAACAATTTAATGCAAGCATGGCCTGGCTGTCAGGGATTTGTGAACCCAACCCCGCGTGACCCATGCACGCAAACCACAGCTTCGTGCCTCAAAGGCGCTTCATTTGCCAATGCAAAAACGCGTGAAGATCTCGCCGAGCAAATCGTCGGCAGAGAACGCGCCTGTGATGCGACCCAAGGCGTTGTGCGCCAGTCGCAGCTCTTCGGCCAGCAAGTCCAGGGCACCGTCGCGCTGTGCCGCGTGCTCAGCGGCCAAGGCCAGGTGATCACGCGCCTCGTGCAGGGCCTGCACATGGCGCTGCCGGGCGATGAACACCCCTTCGGGCGCGGCCTGCCACCCGGCCTGCTCCAGCAGCAGTTTGCGCAGGGCCTGCAAGCCCTCGCCAGTGCGCGCCGACAGCTGCAATACCGCGCCCGGTGGGTGCATCTGCGGCAAGCCCGCGTGCGCCGCTTGTCCCGCCAGCGTGGCTTCGTCCAGCGCTGAGGCCCCCACGGCGTCCGCCTTGTTGAACACGTGCAGCACCGTCACGCCCTGCGGCAGCCGCTGCGCGATGTCGGCGTCGGCCTGGGCATAGACCGGATCGGCCCAGCGCGTGAGGTCATGCAGGAACAGCACCGCATCGGCCTGGCCGATGGCCTCCCAGCTGCGCGCCATGCCGATGCGCTCGACCTCGTCAGAGGCCTCGTGGTCCGCGCGCAGGCCTGCCGTGTCGATCACGTGCAGCGGCACGCCTTCGATCTGGATGGTCTCGCTGACCTTGTCGCGCGTGGTGCCAGCGATCGGCGTGACGATGGCCAGCTCGGCCCCGGCCAGCGCGTTGAGCAGCGAGCTCTTGCCCGCGTTGGGCTGGCCAGCCAGCACCACCTGCAGGCCTTCGCGCAGCAGCGCGCCCTGGCGGGCCTGGCGGAGCACGGCGTCCAGCGCGGCGGCCAAGCGGCTCAGGCGGCCGCGCGCATCGGCCTTTTCCAGGAAGTCGATCTCTTCTTCCGGGAAGTCCAGCGTGGCCTCGACCAGCATGCGCAGGTTGACCATCTGATCGCGCAGGGCCTCGATCTCGCGGCTGAAGGCGCCACCCAGCGAACGGCTGGCCGAACGCGCCGCCGCCTCCGTGCTGGCGTCGATCAGGTCGGCGATGGCCTCGGCCTGCGCCAGGTCGATCTTGTCGTTGAGGAAGGCGCGCTGGGTGAACTCACCCGGCTCGGCCAGGCGCAGGCCGGGCAGGCGCGCACGCCGAAGCGCGCGAGGCGTCGCCGCATCCGCCACGCCGGCGGCGTCCACGCTGTCAGGCTCCAGCGCGACGTCAAGCTCGGCGGCCGCTTCCAGGCATCGCGCCAGCAGCAGCTGCATCACCACCGGCCCACCGTGACCCTGCAGCTCCAGCACATCTTCCCCCGTGTAGCTGTGGGGCCCTGGGAAGAACAGCGCCAGGCCATGGTCGATGGCCTCACCCCGTGCATCCAGGAAAGGCCCGTAATGCGCCACGCGGGGTTGCAAGGTGCGGGCGCACAAGGCCCGAGCCAAGGGCATCAAGCCACGGCCCGACACCCGCACGATGCCCACGGCGCCACGCCCTGGCGCGGTGGCAACGGCCACGATGGGCGACTGACGGTCCAGCCACGATTGCGACACCCTGTCTCCGATTCCAAACTTGTGTTGACGACAGCCTGGATTGTCACCGCAGCAACGCCGCACGGCTGACAACTGGTTTCACCTTGGCGTCACCGACCCGAGCCAACAATGGCATCATTGCTGCAGCGCACAAATTGACTCTGTGCGTCAAATGGAAATAAATCACGACAACGCGAGGCCGCCATGCTGGACACCCTGAAAAGCCTGCTGATGATCGGCTCACCCACGCAAACCGACGGAACGCTGTGGCCCTTCCTGCTGGCCGGTGCCCTGGCGGCGGCGGCCCTGCTCAATCGCATCGGCCGAGACTGAGGCCCGGTTCGCGCAGCCACCTGCTCAGCCCCCCCAAAAAAAACCGCCTGCCCCGAAAGGGAGCAGGCGGTTTTGATTTCAGGCCGTGTCAGCGGCTGGTGCTCAGTTCAGCACACCCAGGCGCTTGTTGATGAACCACTGCTGGGCGATCGACAGGATGTTGTTCGTCAGCCAGTACAGCACCAGGCCAGCCGGGAAGAAGAAGAACATCACCGAGAACAGCAGCGGCATGATCCACATCATCTTGGCCTGGACCGGGTCCGGCGGCGTCGGGTTCAGCCAGGTCTGCAGCAGCGTCGACAGCGTCATCAGCGCCGGCAGCACGTAGTACGGGTCCATCACCGACAGGTCGGTGATCCAGCCGATCCACGGTGCGTTGCGGATCTCGACCGAAGACGACAGCACGGAATACAAGGCGATGAACACCGGGATCTGGATCAGGATGGGCAGGCAGCCACCGATCGGGTTGACCTTCTCTTCGCGGTAGATCTTGAGCATCTCCTGCTGCATCTCTTGCGGCTTGTCCTTGAGGCGCTCACGCAGCTCCTGGATGCGCGGGTTCAGCGCCTTCATCTTGGCCATCGATGCGTAGGCCTTGGCGTTGAGCCAGTAGAAGGCAGCCTTGAGCAGCACCACCAGGGCCACGATCGCCCAGCCCCAGTTGCCGATCAGGTCGTGCAGGAAGTTCAGCAGCAGGTACAGGGGCGCGGCCAGCAGGTGGGTCCAGCCATAGTCCTTGACCAAGTCCAGGCCCGGGGCCAGCTCGTTGAGCTTGTCTTCTTCCTGAGGGCCAACAAAGAGCACCGTGTCCAGCGCCTTGCTCTGGCCGGCTGCGATCTCGCCCATGGGCAGCAGCATGCCGCTGGCATACAGGTTGGTCGAGACCTTCTGCACGTAGAACTCGCGCGGCAGCTTGGGGTTGTACAGCCAGGCCGATGCAAAGTGGTGCTGCACCATGGCGACCCAGCCGTTGTCGTCGGTCTTGACGAACTCGGTGCTGCCCTCTTCGATCTTGGTGAACTCCAGCTTCTGGTACTTGCCCTTGTCGTTGAAGACCGCCATGCCGGTGTAAGCCACCGGGCCTTGCAGGAAGGCCGGGCCGGACGGCCCCTTGGGCGGCGTGCCGTCACGCTGGAGCTGCACGTACAGCTGCGGGCTCACGGCAGCGGGCGAGCCGTTGACCACCTCCTGCTTGACGTCGATGGCGTAACCACCGCGCGGGAAGGTGTAGGTCTTGACCAGCTTGACGCCGTTGACGGCTTCGGACTCCAGCTTGACGACCAGTGCCTTGGCGCCCTCGGCCAGCTCGCGCTCGGTGCTCACCAGCTTGAACGGGGTCTTGTGCGTGGGCAGCTGAAGAGAAGCCGTGCCCACCAGACCTGATTGAGCCAGGTAGGTGTGCACCTTCGAGTTGTCCAGCACCACCACGTTGCGGCTGCGGTCGTCCTGATCCTGGTGCTTGAGCAGCTCCACACGAACCAGGCTGGCGCCCAGGGTGTCGACCGTGACCTTGACCACGTCGGTGGTGAACACGAGCTGCTCGCCGGTTGAAGCGGCTGGCGCACTGGCGCCCGCTGCAGCCTGGGCTGCGGCGGCAGCAGACCCGCCACCACCCAGACCCTGGGCCGATTGCGGCACATCGGCCGCCGAAGCGCCAGAAGCTGCGGATGCACCTTCTGGGCCGGAGGCCACGCTGGCCGCCGGTGCCGGCGCGAACAGGGAAGGCTGACCGGTGTGACGCAGCCAGCCATCCCACAACATCAGCAGCGAGACGGCGAACACCGACCACAGCAGGGTGCGACGCAGATCATTCATGGGTGAGAGGAATCCGACGAAGGGTTGGAAAAACGAGAAAACAGCTTGGGTGCCCGTTCGGGAACGGGGTCATGACCGCCCGGGCAACCGGGGTGGCAACGCAACAATCGACGCGCTGCCAGGTAGCTGCCAGCGGCCGGGCCATGGCGTTGCAAAGATTCGAGCGCGTACTGAGAGCAAGTGGGCGTGAAGCGGCAGGCCGAACCCAGCCAGGGACTCAGGAAAAACCGGTAGGCGCGGACCACGCCCATGAGCATGGCATTGACCACCCCGGACAACCCGCCCAGCAGTTTGCGCAAACCCTGCATCATGCCCGAGGACCCCCCAGGCGCGCCCACAGCTCGTCCAATTCCTGGCGCACGGCGGCGCTCAAGGCTTCGGAAGCGGCGGACGGAAACAGCTTGCGGTCAAAGGGCGCACGCAAGCGCACCACCCAGCCATCGACCTCCGGCCCATGGCGACCAGCCGCCAGCACCTTGGGCGCGTGGCGGCGAAAGGCCTCGCGGGCCTGGTGGCGCATCAGGGAGCGGGTGACCGAACGACGTGCCTGTTTTTTGGGCAGAACCAGGCCAAGCCGCCAAAGCGGGCTTTCGGCCATGACCGAGTCATCCACAAGCATGCTCACCTCTTCGGCTGAGCCTGTTGACAACTCGCCTCCCGGCACCGGAGCCTGCACAGGCTCGCGCACGACGGCATCGGCCTGAGCGGGTTCTGGCCGCAGCAACACGTGCAAAGAAAAATGCGCGGTGCGGGCCACGGGACGCGTGCCCAGAGACCGTTGGAAATCGGCAGATTTCAGGCTGGGTGCACGCACGGCGCGGATGCTCGCAAGAGGGGTTCAGTCGCGACAAGGCCGGGCTGAACCCGGCCTCGTTGTCGCCAGCGAGGGTTGTTCACCCAAGGTGGACAACCCACACCAGCCCATGCCGACGGTGCGTCGGCTGGGCCACTCAGTGGATCACAGACCCAGGCGCTTGCGGCCCTTGGCGCGACGAGCATTGATGACCTTGCGGCCACCCTTGGTCTTCATGCGCACCAGGAAGCCGTGGGTGCGGGCGCGACGGGTCTTGGAGGGTTGGTAAGTACGCTTCATGATGGTCTTTCAAGGCCATGCACGACATGGCTGGCCAGGGAGGATGTCTCAAAGTCTGCGCCCTCACAGCCTGAGCGGGCAGCCTGACAGACGGCAGAACCAGCGATTACAGCAGGTTTTCCCCAAATGGTCAATGCCCACCGCACACCAGCGTGGATGAACGCCCCGGATCAGGGCCCCGATGCAAGGGGCCCTACCACGAACCATGGGGCTTGGCGAACGGGAAATTTCTGTGGATAACTGACTTGCTAACACGCCCGCCGTGCCTAGAATTCGCCTCCCAAGGAAGGACTTGTCCACAACATGAGCGCTGCCGAACTGCCGCGGCCCCCCGCATCCGCCGACCACCGGCTCGACGACCCGGACACGCTCTGGCAACGCTGCTGTGCCCGCCTCGCCATGGAGATGCCGGAGCAGCAGTTCAACACCTGGATCCGGCCGCTGCCCCCCGCTGAGGTGCGCCGCGATGGCCCGACCACCCAAGTCAGCGTGCGCGTGCCCAACCGCTTCATGCTCGACTGGGTGCGCACCCAATACAGCGCCCGCATCGAAGCCCTGCTGGGCGAAGAACAAAGCGGCGAGGTCAAGCTGGAGTTTGGCCTGGCGCCACGTGCCGCCGCCCCGGTGCCGACCGCCCGACCTGGGCTGGTGATGCCGGGTCGGGCCCTGCCGCCCAACGCCGCGCTGAACCAAGCCGGCGCACAACAGGCCATGCCGCCTCAACAGTTCGCCAGCGAACCCGAACACCTCAGCGCCCCCGAGCGACAGGCCAGCCGCAACGGCCCGGCGATGGGCCACGGCTCGCCGCGCGTCATGGGCCTGAACCCGGCGCTGACGTTTGACAACCTGGTGCCTGGCCGCGCCAACCAGATGGCCCGCACCGCGGCCCTGCACGTGGCTGGCAGCCCTGGCCACATGTACAACCCGCTGTTCATCTACGGCGGCGTCGGCCTGGGTAAAACGCACTTGATGAACGCTGTGGGCAACGCGCTGCTGGCCGACAAGCCCGATGCGCGCATCCTGTACCTGCACGCCGAGCAGTTCATCTCCGACGTGGTCAAGAACTACCAGCGCAAGACGTTTGATGAGCTCAAGGCCAAGTACCACAACCTCGACCTGCTGCTGATCGACGACGTGCAGTTCTTCGCCGGCAAGGACCGCACCCAGGAAGAGTTCTTCAACGCCTTCGAGGCCCTGCTGGCCAAGAAGGCGCACATCATCATGACCAGCGACACCTACCCCAAGGGTCTCGCCAACATCGATGAACGCCTGACCTCGCGCTTCGACTCCGGTCTCACGGTGGCCATCGAGCCGCCCGAGCTGGAAATGCGCGTGGCCATCCTGATCAAGAAAGCCCGCCAGGAAGCCATCGACATGCCCGAAGACGTCGCGTTCTTCGTGGCCAAGAACGTGCGCGCCAACGTGCGCGAGCTCGAAGGCGCCCTGCGCAAGGTGCTGGCTTTTGCCAAGTTCAGCCACAAAGAGATCACCATCAACCTGGCGCGCGAGGCCCTCAAAGACCTCCTGTCGATCCAGAACCGCCAGATCTCGGTGGAGAACATCCAGAAAACCGTGGCCGACTTCTACAAGATCAAGGTCGCGGACATGTACTCCAAGAAGCGCCCAGCCTCGATCGCCAAGCCCCGCCAGATCGCCATGTACCTGGCCAAGGAGCTGACCCAAAAGAGCCTGCCCGAGATCGGCGAGCTCTTCGGGGGCCGCGACCACACCACCGTGCTGCACGCCGTGCGCAAGATCGGCGGCGACCGGGCCAAGGACACCGAACTGAACCAGCAGCTGCACGTTCTGGAACAAACGCTCAAAGGTTGACGTCAAACAATCCCTGTCGACGGCATTCAGGCGGCCCCTCGGGGCCCCCGCCACCCCACCAAGAGGCCCACGGGCCTCTTTTTTCATGCCAAGGCGCCCCAGGGTTGGCCCAGCTGTCAAGGCACAAAGCTGTGGACAAGAAAAGAACAAGCACCCCCTTGTCCACAGCCCGCCGCGTTTTTCCAAAGTTGTTGTCTGTTGTCCCCATCGCGAAGCCGGGTACGATCCACAGAGTTGTCCGGGGCGTAAATCCTTGATGGATCAGGACAAAATAGCGTTGTTCACAGAAAAAGTCGCCCTCTACTACGACGACTAATTTGAAAGATCAAGATGATTGTGTTGAAAGCAGCTCAGGAAAAAATCCTCGCCGCCCTGCAGTCCGTCGGCGGCATCGTTGAACGCCGACACACCCTGCCCATCCTGGCCAACGTCCTGATCCGCAAGAACGGCCCCGAACTCGAGCTCATCACCAGCGACCTGGAAATCCAGATCCGCACCACCGCGCAGCTCGACGGCGACGCCGGCAGCTACGCCACCACCGTCGGCGCCAAGAAGCTGGGCGACATCCTCAAAAGCCTGCCGAGCGACCAAACCGTTTCGCTCACGGCCAACCAGAACAAGCTGACCCTGCAAGGCGGCAAGAGCCGCTTCGTGTTGCAAACCCTGCCGGCCGAAGACTTCCCGCTGGTGCAAGAGGCCGCCGACTTCGGCCCCGCCTTCAGCATCCCGCAGAAGACGCTCAAGCTGCTGATCAGCCAGGTGCACTTCGCCATGGCGGTGCACGACATCCGTTACTACCTGAACGGCATCCTGTTTGTGGCCGAAGGCAAGACCCTGACCCTGGTGGCCACCGACGGACACCGCCTGGCGCTGTCTCAGGCCACGCTGGACGTCGAAATGCCCAAGCAGGAGGTCATCCTGCCCCGCAAGACCGTTTTGGAGCTCCAGCGGCTTTTGAAGGACGATGGCAAGGGCAAGGAAGGCGAGGCAGAGCAGCTCATCGAGATGCGCTTTGCCAGCAACCAGGCCAAGTTCACTTTCGGTGGCCTGGAATTCGTGACCAAGCTGGTCGAGGGCAAGTTCCCCGACTACAACCGCGTCATCCCCAAGAACCACAAGCACCACATCACGCTGGGCCGCACCACCCTGCTGGCCTCGCTGCAGCGCGCCGCCATCCTCACGTCCGAAAAGTTCAAGGGCGTGCGCATGAACTTCGCGCCCGGCCTGCTGGGCATCGCCTCGAGCAACGCCGAACAGGAAGAAGCCAAGGAAGAGCTCGAGATCGACTACGGTGGCGATACCTTCGAGATCGGTTTCAACGTGGGTTACCTGATGGACGTGCTGGCCAACATGAGCCAGGACATGGTGACGGTGTCCCTGCAGGACGCCAACAGCTCGGCGCTGATCACCAACCCCGAGTACGAAGGCTTCAAGTACGTGGTGATGCCGATGCGCATCTGAGGCGTCGCGCAAGCATCCCGTCTCGGCCGGATGGCCGATGACGGATGGCCTGAATGGCCGAAACGGCCCCCGTTCACCCTTGAACGCGGGGCCGTTTGGTTTCTCATGGCAACACTTTCGAGGTTTGCCCGGTGGAACTTTTTCATGGTTTGGCTAGGCTCTGTCTCCAAACACTAAGGGAGTAGACCTTGAAAAATTCCTTGCTCAACGGCGTGGGTTTGGCGCTTGCAGCCGTTCTCGCCTCTCCATCGGCCATCGCTGCTGCACCCTTGGTTGCCAGCGGTTCGGCCAGCCTCAGCAACGTGCAGTTCACGCTCAATGATTTTCGCCCGGATGACGGCATTGCCGCCGGGATGAACTGGGCCGCTGCGGGCGTGGGTTGGTTGGCCGTTGATTGCTGCGACACCGGTGGCACGTCTCGCCAGCTCGACATTTACGGCGACAAGTTCAACAACCGCGTCTCCAACGGTGTGAGCTTGCCGGGCAATGTGGCCTCTGCCTACCGAACGGCGGATGGTGCGCAGGTTGCCATCTCGATCGACTCGGATCACATCGGAGCCATCTACGACGGCGGCAAGTTCGATCCGGGCAGCAGCCTGTCTGCACAGGGCTATGTCACCGAATATGGTTTTGAGCTCGTGCTCAAGCCGGGCACCGAACTGCGGCTCACTGGCGACACGACCTTCGATGCCAGCATCAATTTGCTCAACACCACCGCATACGGCATGCCCGGCTTTCGTGACCTGGCTGCTTCGGTCCGAGGTGAGTCCAGGCTGCAAGCCTATGCCTTGTCGGGCAACGACTCCCTCGAGTTCCTGGTCAAACCGCAGGGGCCTGATGCTTACGCCGATGGCAGCGTTGGTCAGGTCAAGTCTGCGGGCAAGATCACCGAAGGCACTTCCGAGATTCACCAGAGCAAGTCGTTCACCTATGTGATTCGCAACAATGGCCTGGTGGACCAATCTCTGGGCCTGAGTCTCTACACCAGCGTTCATTTCTTCGGCGACTATGCCGATGCGGTGTCTGTGCCTGAGCCGGAGTCCATGGCCTTGATGGCTGTTGGCTTGGTGAGCCTGGCATGGGCGCGCCGTCGACAGCAACGCAGCAAGCTGAATAAACAGGCCGCCGCCTTGTGCCTGGGTGCAGCCCTGCTGCCCGTGGGTGCGCAAGCTGCGCCCACGGTGAGTGCCGAAGGCGCCATCCACAGCAACGACGCGTTGGGCGAAACCCACGGGGGTTTTGGATTCGACAAAGAAACTGAACCTTTCTCCTACGCCAGCGCCGCACAGCCTCCGACGCTGTCCTCAGGCGGTGGATGGTTTCCGCCACCTTACCTTGATGGTTTTTTGGCGGCGGGTGTGAGCAACAGCGGCGGCGGCTTCGGTGTGAACATCAGCACCTACCGTTGGGAAAAAGACTGGTTGTCCGAAGAGCTGACAGCGCCTGTGGTGTCTTCGTCAGCCAAGATCGATTGGTCAGACACCGTCGTCAACACCCATGCGCAGGCCAGCGGTGTGTTCATCGACTTTGCGCTGCCCAGGCTCACCTGGGCCTTGTCTGACGATGTCTCTTTCAAGGCATCGATCTGGATCGACGATCCATCGGCTCCGCTGTGGTCCACGGGCTTGACCCGTCAGCACGATGCTTCGCTCGGGCACGCCGTCAACGTGTTTTCCGGGCGCGACATTGGCCTGCGAGGTGACGCCTATCTGGCCAACCTGGCATTGAGCCAGCAGGTCTACCTGGGTAGCCTGCCCGCCCTGGGGTCCTTCAAGGTTCATTTCAGCATTGAAATGGCTGCATCGGGCAACGGTGCCAGCATGTCTTTCTACAGCTCGGCGCCCTCCTTCAGGCTGGTCACCTCGCCTGTGCCAGAGCCTTCGAGCGTGGTGCTGAGTTTGGCCGGACTGGGCCTGGCGGGCCTGTTCGTGCGTCGTCGCCAAGCGGTTTGAAGTTGCGCACCTGACGCGCCGCGCAAGGCTCCTGCCGAGGTTGGCTCGGTGGAACCTTTTGACGAGTTCTCGATGCGCTCCTCGCATCACAACACCAGGGAGAAAAGCATGCGTGCCATGCCATGTCAGCAATCGGGCCGAGTTCTGGCTCTGGCCTTGACCTTGAGCATCTTGCCAATGCTCGCGCAGGCCGAAGTGGTCGGGCAGGCAACGGCTTCCGTTTCGAACTTCGGCTTTTCGCTCAGGGATCTCAAACCTGACGATGGCGTGACGCCCACGTTCACTGCCAGGTACTGGTGGGATGACTCGGCCCAGGTGTCGACGCTCAAGTACAAAGACGGGAAGAATCTTGACATCCTGGAATCAGGATTCAGCTCTGACCGAGGCCTGCGCAGCCCGTCGGTTGACTTGTTCAATCCGATTCCCCTTTCCAGCAGCCTGCCCGGTGGTGATGCCCGCGCCGAGGTCAAGCCTGGCGGTGTGTCGGCCGCCGTCACGCTCAACTCCGACGGCTTCATCGGCGCGAACTACAGCTTGTACCCATACGGCACATGGGTGGACGACTACAAAACCAGCCCCGTTTTCGTGGGTGGGCCTGAGATCAAGGCAAATGCGAGCACGGTCTATGAGCGCTGGTCCCTGTCGCCTGGCTCTGAGGTGACTGTCTCGGGCACCATCAAGCTGGATGCTTTGGTGAATGCCGCCGCTGTCACCGATCTGATCCCTGGCGATACTGCGCGAGCTGCTGCCATGGCGACTGCTTTCGTGAACTTCCGGGCTGGATCCACCGACAACGGGATGTCCATTTGCTGCCTTGAGATCATCAAGAACCTGCCGGACTACGCATATTCCGTCCTGAAAGTTCAGGAGCTGGCCAGGGATGGCGTGGGCTCTTTGGGTCGGGACCATGCGCAGGCATCGATGGAGCAGTCTTTCTCCTACATCATCCGCAACCACAGCACCGTGAACCAGAACCTTTACTTCGGTTTGTCGGTGATGGCGCGGGCTAACGCAGCTCCGATCCCGGAGCCGAGCTCTTGGGCCCTGTTGCTGGTTGGTTTGAGCTCGATGGGTGCCGCTTCTGCCTGGCGCCGTCGAATCGTCGGCAAATGACCTCGGACAAAAGTTCTTCAAGGAAACAAACCATGCGGATCACTGCATCCATGGCCGCGGCTATCTTGTCTGTGGGGACCATTGGGGCGGCTCAGGCGGCTGAACAGGTCGCCAGTGCAAAGGTTCAACTCAACAGCCTGAGCTATCAGCTCACGGACCTCACGCCAAGTGATGGCCTGGGCACCTCCTTCGAAAGCTACCTGCGTTGGTCTGGGAAGGATTCGATCGCAGGCGTGAGCTTCGGTGTTCAACGCCTGACGTCGTCGGGTTCTGGCGTGGAAGTCCAGGCCATCGACAGCGCTGGCACCTACACCCATGAGGGCAGCTTCTTCACCCAGCCCTCCTTGAACGCTTCCTTGCTTTCGGGCGAAGCCAGTGCGACCCGTGGTGGCAGCGGTGCCCAGGCATCTGTCAACCTTGACAACAGCCGCTTCGCAGAGGGCTTTGATTACTTCGATTTCCAAGGGCACCGCGAGGGGGGGGCGGTGCTCTCGTCCCGCGTGAGTGCCGAAACCGCGACGCATCGCCTGGGGGCTGGCACCGAGCTGTCCTTCACTGCCACGTTCACCTTGAGCGTTTCGGTCGATGCCTCATCCCTGATCGGCTTGACGCAAGGTGAAACCTTGCGGGTGCGCAGCCAGGCGGACCTGACCATGGGCTTCAAGCCTGATCACTGGCAATCGACCGCTGACATCGATTTCGAATTGGGTTCGCTGCAGCAGTCCTTCACCGTCTTCCAGGACGTGGGCCCTGATGGTGTGATAGCAAGCGGCGAAGAAAACGTCCGGAGCCAGACCTTCACGATCACGGGTCTGGTGCGCAACCGCAGCAACCATGCCGTCTACCTCGACGGTGGTTGGCAGATGAATGCCTTGGCCCGTGTCACCCCGGTGCCCGAGCCCTCTGCCTGGGCCTTGTTGCTGGCAGGCGTCGCCTTCGTGCCGTTCGCTCGCCGTCGTCAACCCGCCTGAACACCGAGGAAGAGCTCCATGATTCGTTTTGCACCCCAAGCCGTTTTGGTCGCAACCTTGTCGGTGGTCGTGGCGTCTGCGCAGGCTGCGCCCAACCTGTTCGAAGGCCAAGCCTCGATCTCTGAATTGAGCATTGAAGTCATTGACCTGCGTCCCGATGATGGCGTGGCGGCTGCCTTTGTTTCGGGAAAGCACACCCTGACGGGTTCGACCAGCACGACGCTGGAGCCATTCCTTGCCCCTTCGTATGGCGTGGTCGACGCCGGGTATCCCTTGGCGGGCACCAGCACTCAACAAGGCATCAAGCAGTTGATCGGTGGCCCAGACTTCCAGTTCCGGGTGCCTGATTCGCAGACAGGCTTCGGCCGCACCGTTGGCGACTACACGGTCAACGTGGTCGCACCGCTGGCTGAAGTACTGGGCCCCGACCTCATCACCAACCCGCAGCCAGGCATGGGCTTCGATGCCGGCATGTCCATCAAGACCCAGTCCTGGGTGCTCAAGGCGGGAACGGAGGTGCACATCTCGGGCGTGATTGACCTGTCAATGCGCAACGACCTCACGCAGCTGCCGCCGTACTTTTTTGATGGCTCACTTTGGTTCTTTCCATACCAGTACGCCAAGGTCGACGCGTCCTTGGGTTTCACGGTTGTGGGGGGGAACGCGGTCGATGTGTTCGTGGGGGCCTCCTCTGCCCACGCCGAATTCAACACCGGTGTGCTGGAGCTGTCACAGCAAATCGACGAGAGCCTGTCGGAAAGCTTTGTCTTGGTTGCCCGCAACCTGGGCACCACCGATGTGGTGCTGAACTCCAGCCTGGACTTGAAAGCCCAATACCTGGTGGCCACGCCCATCCCCGAGCCCAGCAGCGTGGCTTTGGTGCTTGCCGGCTTGGGATTCATGGGCTGGCGAGTCCGTCGTCGAACAGTCGCTTTATCTTGAGCACATGGCCATCTGCGCCGTGCTTTGACCAAAAAAGGATCAGGAGAGAACATGCGAGCACCTTTTTTGAACAGCACCAATGGCTTGTTGGCCGCGGGCATGGCCCTCGCCACATTCACGATCGGTCAGTCGGCCTTCGCTGCAGGCCCCATCGTGGCCAGTGCCACGGCCAGCCTCAGCAACCTTCAGCTTCAAGTGAGCGATTTCCGCTCAGACGATGGCATCGCAGCTGGTGCGACCTGGCTGGCCACCGGCATCGGTGAAGCCAGTGCATCTTGCTGCGATGGAGACGAAGACTTCGCTTACGCCGCGTGGCGAGTGGTCACATTCCAGCATGGCAAGGTCACGAACACCGCATTGAATGGCGTGAGCCTGCCAGGAGGTGTGGCCTCAGCTCGCGGAACAGCTGACGGTGTGCGGGCGACCTTGTCTGTTGACGCGGACCACATTGGAGGCATCTACCCGGCGGGCCACATGTATCCCGCAAGCACCTTGTCGGTCAGCGCCAGCTTCACAGGCGTTTTGTATGGTTTGCTGCTGCAACCCGGCACCGAAGTGCGGCTGACGGGGCAGACAAGCCTGGATGCGGCCTTGAACCTCTTGAACTCCGATCGCCTGGGCATGCCCGACACGCCCGATGTGTTCGGTTCGGTGAGTGGCGAAGCCTATTTCCGTCTCGAAAGCCTGATGGGTGACGATGCGCTGCAGGTCTTGATTCGACCAGACGGACCTCAGGCATTCACGGGTGGTGTTGTCTCCCAGCAGAAGTCCAGTGGTCAGATCGTGGCGGGCGCCGCTGAGCTGCATGAAAGCAACTCGTTCACCTACGTGATCCGCAACAACGGAACGCAAGCCAAGTCGGTCTCATTTGCGCTGGGTGCCAGCGTCGATTTTTCCGGTGACCATGGCAGCGTGAGCGCGGTGCCAGAGCCTCAATCGTGGGCACTGGTGGCCATGGGTCTGTTGGGCGTGGGTGGGCTCCGTCGCCGTCAACGGGCCCGCAAGCTGCCCAAGCAGGTGGCAGCGGCCTTGTGCCTTGGTGCGGTCTTGGCTCCCCTGGGTGCTCAGGCTGCTCCGCTCGTCTCAGCCAAAGGAAGCATCCGAGGCGTCGATGCCTACGGCGAATCGACCAGTGGGTTCGAGATCGACCCTCAGTCCGAAGCGTTCAGCGTGAAGGTCGACAGTTATGGCTCGGGTGGTGATGACCCCATCTACGACCCCTACATGAGCTTCAACGCCACTGCTGCGAGTGGTGCTTCCGGTTGGGGCGTGAGCGTCAGCACCCTGTACCTCGCCTACTACCCCAGCGGACCTGATTACATCTATTCCGCCCCCTCGACTGCGGTGAGCCTCGAGTGGTCTGACACCATCACGAACAGTGGGGCCAACAAGGGCTCTGCCGCTCTGAGCTTTGGATTGTCGACCTTCCTCAACAACTCCAATCTCTTTCAAGCTGACATGAAGGCTTCGATCTGGGTCGAGGGGCAGACTTCACCGGCGTGGACCACAGGTTTGAGCTACGACGGATTGCATGTGACGTTCTCAGGGGCAGACCTGGGCCTGAGCGAAGAAAGCCTGGGTGTGTTGTCGCTGCCTGTGAACGTTCAGCTTGGCGACCTGGCCACTGGCGATTCTCTGAAGGTGCGCTTCAGCGTTGAGTTGTCTGCCACAGGCCAAATCGGCGACTTCAACTTTTTTGTTCAGCAACCCATGCTCAAGCTCGTGAGTTCGCCCGTGCCCGAGCCCGACGGCACGGCAATGCTGCTCGCTGGTCTTGGCCTGACCGGCCTGTTTGCCCGCCGCCGCCAAGCCGCCTGAAACCCTCCCGGCCGAAGGGCCGCAAGCAGCTAGAATCATGGGCCCCCAGTGTCACTGGCGGGCCCTTGTCCTTTTCTGGCTTCCAATCCGAGCACCCCAGCGCCCATGACCGACGCCACCTCCCCTGACCAGACCCCCGATCAGCAGCCCGCAGCACCGGCCGACACCGGCTACGGCGAAGGCAGCATCCAGATCCTGGAAGGCCTGGAGGCGGTGCGCAAGCGCCCTGGCATGTACATCGGCGACACGTCGGACGGCACGGGCCTGCACCACCTGGTCTTCGAGGTGGTCGACAACTCCATCGACGAGGCCCTGGCCGGTCACTGCGACGACATCGTCGTGACCATCCACACCGACAACTCGATCTCGGTGACGGACAACGGCCGCGGCATCCCGACCGGCGTGAAGATGGACGACAAGCACGAGCCCAAGCGCTCGGCCGCTGAAATCGCCCTGACCGAGCTGCACGCCGGCGGCAAGTTCAACCAGAACAGCTACAAGGTCTCAGGTGGCCTGCACGGCGTGGGCGTGTCCTGCGTCAACGGCCTGTCCAAGTGGCTGCGCCTGACGGTACGCCGCGACGGCCTGGTGCACTACATCGAGTTCAAGCAAGGCGTGCCGCAAGACCGCGTGCTTGAAATGCGCGACGGTGTTGAAGTCAGCCCCATGAAGGTCATCGGCGAGACCGACAAGCGCGGCACCGAGGTTCACTTCCTGCCCGACGTCGAGATCTTCAAAGAGAACAACGAGTACCACTACGAGATCCTGGCCAAGCGCCTGCGTGAACTCTCCTTCCTGAACAACGGCGTCAAGATCCGCCTGATCGACGAGCGCCACAACAAGGAAGACAACTTCGCCTACGCCGGTGGCGTCAAGGGCTTCGTCGAGTTCATCAACAAAGGCAAGAACATCCTGAACCCGAGCATCTTCCATGCTCAGGGCGACAAGCTGTCCGAGAACGGCACCAACGTCGGCGTGGAAGTGGCCATGCAGTGGAACGAGAGCTACAACGAGAACGTGCTCTGTTTCACCAACAACATCCCGCAGCGCGATGGTGGCACCCACCTCACGGGCCTGCGCGCCGCGATGACCCGCGTCATCAACAAGTACATCGAAGACAACGAGCTGGCCAAGAAAGCCAAGGTCGATGTCGGTGGTGACGACATGCGCGAAGGCCTGGCCTGCGTGGTGTCTGTGAAGGTACCCGAGCCCAAGTTCTCCAGCCAGACCAAGGACAAGCTGGTCTCCAGCGAAGTGCGCGCGCCGGTCGAAGACATCGTCAGCCGCCTGCTGACCGACTGGCTGCTCGAGAACCCCATCGACGCCAAGATCATCTGCAACAAGATCGTCGAAGCTGCGCGTGCCCGCGAGGCTGCCCGCAAGGCCAGAGAGATGACGCGCCGCAAGGGCGTGCTCGACGGCCTGGGCCTGCCCGGCAAGCTCGCCGACTGCCAGGAAAAAGACCCGGCACTCTGCGAGATCTACATCGTGGAGGGTGACTCCGCAGGTGGCTCCGCCAAGCAGGGTCGCGACCGGAAGTTCCAGGCCATCCTGCCGCTGCGCGGCAAGATCCTGAACGTCGAAAAAGCGCGCTACGAAAAGCTGCTGACCAGCAACGAAATCCTCACGCTGATCACGGCCCTGGGCACGGGCATCGGACGCGGTGCAGGCACCGACGACTTCAACCCCGACAAGCTGCGCTACCACCGCATCATCATCATGACCGACGCGGACGTGGACGGCGCCCACATCCGCACCCTGCTGCTGACCTTCTTCTTCCGCCAGATGCCGGAGCTGGTCGAGCGCGGCCACATCTACATCGCGCAGCCGCCGCTGTACAAGGTCAAGCACGGCAAGCAGGAGCAGTACCTCAAGGACGCGCACGCGCTGGACGACTACCTCATGAAGGTGGCGCTCGACGGTGCCGTGGTCGAGCCCGGCCAGGGCAAGCCGGCCATCTCGGGTGAAGCGCTGCAAGCCCTGGCCACCGCTTACGTCAAGGCCAACAACGTGGTCGAACGCTTGGGCAACTGGATGGACGTCGAGGCCCTGCGCGCGATCGCCAACGGCCTGACCTTGAACCTCGACAGCCTGGAAGAAGCCGAGAAGAGCGCTGTGGCCCTGAAGGGTGCGCTGCACAACGCCGAGGTCACCGCCGAGTTCGACGCGCGCAGCGACAAGCACATCCTGCGCATCAGCCGCATCTTCCACGGCAACACCAAGTACTCGATCATCACGGCCGATTTCGTGCATGGCGCCGACTACGAAGCCCTGACGCAAGCGGGTCTGCAGTTCAACGGCCTGCTCACGCCCGAAGCCTTTGTGCGACGTGGCGAAGGCGAGAAGGCCAAAGAAGCCAAGGTGGTGGACTTCCGCGCTGCCATGGCGTGGCTCATTGGCCAGGCCGAGAACAGCGTGGGCCGTCAGCGCTACAAGGGCCTGGGCGAGATGAACCCCGAGCAGCTGTGGGAGACCACGATGGACCCGAACGTGCGCCGCCTGCTGCGCGTGCAGATCGAGGACGCCATCGAGGCCGACAAGGTGTTCATGATGCTGATGGGCGACGAGGTGGAACCGCGTCGGGACTTCATCGAAAGCAATGCCTTGCGGGCGACGAACATCGATGCTTGATGTTGTCGGATGACACGGAAAGTGAAATCTGTGCCAGGTAAGTGAAAAAGTGCTGACACAGATAGTGAAAAATTCCGACCTCGTTGGAACACGCAAACGCCCGGACCATCCGGGCGTTTTTGCTTCTGATCGGCACCAGTGACTTGCCCGAACGGGCATTGGTTTAGAGTGATTCAAGGAGGAGCTTTGACATGCACGAGATCATTTGCCCGCACTGCCACAAGGCGTTCAAGATCGACGAGGCCGGGTACGCGGACATCCTCAAGCAGGTGCGTGACAAGGACTTCGATCAGCAACTGCATGAACGCTTGGCGTTGGCCGAGCAGGAAAAGCAAAACGCCGTCGAGCTGGCGACCAGCAAGGTCACCCATGAGCTGCAGATGCAGGCCTCGGCCAAAGAGGTCGAGATCCAGCAATTGAAGGCCAGGCTGCAGGCCGGTGAGGTCGCGCAGAAGTTGGCCGTGAACGAGGCTTTGAGCTCGGTCGAAAAACAGCGCGATGCACTGGCCAACGAACTGGCTCAGGCCAGGCAGGACAAAGAGGCCGCAACCAGGTTGGCCGAAGCCAAGCTGTTGGCTGAGTTGCAGAAAACGGCTGCAAGCAAAGACGCCGAGATCCAAGGCCTGAAGGCGCAGCTCGATGCCATCGCCACGGCTCAGAAGCTGGCCATCACGCAAGCCGTGAACGCGGTCGAGAAAGAGCGCGATGAGCTCAAGGGCAGCCTCGAGCGCTCAGAGCTCGAGAAGCAGCTCGCCGAAAAATCGCTCAAGGACAAGTACGAGACACAGATCAAGGATCGCGACGACGCGATCGAGCGCCTGCGCGACATGAAGGCCCGCCTGTCGACCAAGATGGTGGGTGAAACGCTGGAGCAGCACTGCGAGACCGAGTTCAACCGCATCAGGGCCACGGCCTTTCCTCGCGCCTATTTCGAGAAAGATAACGACGCGCGCACGGGCAGCAAGGGCGACTACATCTTCAGGGACAAGGACGAGGCGGGCACGGAGATCGTCTCGGTCATGTTCGAGATGAAGAACGAGAGCGACCGCACCGCCACGAAGGGCCGCAACGAGGACTTCCTCAAGGAGCTCGACAAGGACCGGACAGAAAAAGGCTGCGAGTACGCCGTGCTGGTGTCCTTGCTGGAGCCCGACAGCGAGCTCTACAACTCAGGGATCGTCGATGTGTCCCATCGCCATCCCAAGATGTACGTGGTGCGGCCTCAGTTCTTCATCCCCATCATCACCTTGCTTCGCAATGCGGCGATGAATTCACTCCAGTACAAAACCGAGCTGGCGTTGGTGAAGGCCCAGAACATCGACATCACGAACTTCGAGAACGAACTCGATTCGTTCAAGACGGCGTTTGCCAAGAACTACGACCTGGCCTCCAGGCGGTTCGAGACGGCCATCACCGAAATCGACAAGTCGATCGACCACCTTCAAAAGACCAAGGAGGCCTTGCTGGGCGCAGATCGCAACCTGCGCCTGGCCAATGACAAGGCCCAGGATGTGACGATCAAGAAGCTCACGCGCGGCAACCCGACGATGGCTGAGAAGTTCTCAGAGCTCAAAGATCGGGGCCCTTCTGACGCTGGGTGAATAGATCAACTCCGTGCAGAATGTTATGACCAGAACAGAAGACTAGGGGGATCGCTTGAAGACCTTTCACAACCCTGACAGATTCATGTCGGATTTGAGGCAGGTGCTGTCACAGGGGCGCAAACGCATCGGGTTACTCGTTGGTGCTGGAGCGCCAATGTCGATTCGAATTGACGACTCTGGGAGTCTTGTCACGCACGGTGGTCATTCGCTAATGCCTGGTGTGGAGGCTCTGACCAACAAAGCTATCGAAGCGCTGACGGGTACACAGAAGTCAGCTGCTGATGCTATTCGCAAAGAGTTGGGTGTCGGCGCGAACATCGAGACAATCCTCACTCGTATTCGCCTTCTGCAGCAAGCACTGGGTCCTGCTCAGGTTTATGGGCTTGATTCCGAAGGATATAAGGTTCTAGGCGCAGAGGTGTGCAAGAAGATCGGTGAGGTGGTTGGCGCACAGCTTCCCAAAGAGAGGAATGCGTACACAGAACTGGTTTCTTGGGTGAGCGGTACCATGCGCGCTCACGCCGTTGAAATCTTCACTACCAACTACGATCTGCTGTTTGAGGAAGCGTTCGAACGTTCTCGGTCGTCATATTTTGATGGCTTCACTGGCGGGCATGCCCCATTTTTTGATCCAGTGAGCGTTGCCAGCGATGATCTTCCTTCTCGTTGGTCAAGACTCTGGAAGCTGCATGGCTCCCTTGGCTGGGCATTGGAGGGCGACTCGGTCGTGCGCGGTCGAGGGCGTCAAGCTGCGCAGCTCGTCTATCCTGATCATCTTAAGTACGAGCTGACTCAAAAACAGCCCTACTCCGCATTGTTTGAGCGGTTACGTCAGTTTCTTCTTACGCCCGATAGCTTGTTGCTCACCACCGGATTTTCATTCCGGGATGCGCACATTTGTGCTGTTCTTGATGAGGCCTTGGCTATGAATGCGAATGCTGCAGTCATGGCCTTTCAGTACATGCCACTTGTTGCTGAGGAGCCGGCATGCAAGCTTGCCTATGATCGCCCAAACTTATCGGTGTACGCAGCGGATGGTGCAGTCATTGGAGGCGTTAAAGGATCTTGGCGACTGGGTGACCCTCCAAAGAACTGGGAAGAAATTCGCTCAACGTTTTGGGGCTCCCGTACACATGGTGAGCCTGCTGGATTTGTCTTGGGTGACTTTGCAAAGTTCACACGCTTCTGCGCCTTGGCTCAAGCGACGGACTTAAGCAATCAATCCGCATCTCCTGGCGTGATTGAAGCGAGTAAAGACGTAGGTAGCGCTGCTGCGACGAACCCTGCTGGAGAACAAGCTTGAGCGCCAAAGATCCAACGTTCTTGGGTTCCGTTACTGCAGTCGCTGGGCCGACCGTAACGGTATCGCTTGCAGAGTCGCTGGCATCAGGCATGGCGCTGATCGAAGGGCACATGTATCGTGTTGCTCAGGTCGGAAGCTTCGTGCGCATTCCGCAGGGCTACCAGGATCTCTTTGGCATTGTTAGTGAGGTGGGCGCCTCTGCGGACGCACGGGGCGCCAGTGGCGGACGCTGGATGCGAGTGGAGCTCGCAGGAGAGGCTTTGGGGCAGTCCTTTGAGCGAGGGCTTAGTCAGCTGCCCTCAATCAACGATGCCGTGCACATCGTGACAGAGTCGGATCTGAGGCGCATCTACGGAAGCGAAGGACAAGATCAAATCGCGATTGGTACTTTGTCCAGTTCCGAGAGCATCACAGTTAAGCTGTCTTTGGATGCATTGGTTACGCGCCATTCTGCTGTCTTGGGCTCCACAGGTTCCGGTAAGTCAACAACGGTGGCCAGCCTCCTTCGATCAATTGTTCGACCGAATCAACCTGATGGAGCTCCCGCCGCTCGGATTCTTCTGTTGGATCTTCACGGCGAGTACACACATGCGTTGGCCGATTTCGCCAGGGTGTACAGCACAACGCCTCAGCCGGGAGAGAAGCCACTTTACGTTCCCTACTGGGCACTGCAGTCAAAAGATCTCCTAGATTTCGTGGCGGGCGGACTTACTGAGAATCATGAGATCGCGTTTACTGACAAGATTCAGGACATGAAAGCATCCGTGCTTGCGGCAGTGGGCTTTCCTGGTTTAGATCCTCAATCACTGACGGTGGATAGCCCAGTTCCTTTTAGTCTCAAGAAATGCTGGTATGACTTGATCGACTTTGAGACAAGGACTCTGAACGGGCCGCAGCGGGATCAGCCTGCTTTAGAGCAGGCGGGTAATCCTGAGCAGATGATTCCGCCGCGCTATACGCCAGCTGCTTTGGGCGCGGCAGGACCATTCCTTAATCAACAGGCTAAAGGAATTCGGCGCCAATTGAATCTGATGCGGTCACGATTGTTGGATCACAGGTTTGATTTCATTCTGCATCCTGGTCCTTGGGAACCTGCATTAGATGGGACCGTTCAGCGAGACTTGGACATGTTGTTGGAGGATTGGCTGGGTCACGAGAAGCCGGTCACTATTCTCGACTTGTCGGGAGTACCCAGTTCTGTGTTGACAACGCTGGTCGGGTCGATTCTTAGAATCGTTTATGAAGCGCTTTATTGGAGCCGCGAGAAGACCGAAGGTGGGGTGCAACGTCCTCTATTGGTCGTGATGGAAGAGGCTCATCGGTATCTCACTGGATCGAAAGAAGATGGGCCGGCTGCGGAAGTGGTCAAGCGGATTGCCAAAGAGGGTCGCAAGTACGGTATTGGTGCGATGGTCGTTTCACAGCGACCAGCAGAAGTTGACGAGACAATCCTCTCTCAGTGCGGCACGATCTTGGCGCTACGCTTGTCAAACCCCGAGGATCGGGCACGCGTGAAAGGTGCATTGCCTGATAACTTGGGTGGCTTGGTTGATCTGCTGCCGGTGCTTCGGACTGGTGAGGCTATCGTGGCCGGTGAGGCCGCCAGACTCCCTGTTCGTTGTCGGGTAACGCTACCCAGACCAGAACAGCGCCCAAAGAGTTCAGACCCTAAAGTATCCGAGTCGTGGGCGAACAAGCGGGTCGCTGAAGGCTATGACCGTGTGGTGGCATCTTGGCGAGCGCAAAGAACTTTTGCTGTTGCTCGTGAGATCAGAGCCGATCGAGTTCCGGTTGATGACGAAGTAGACACACAGAGAGGTGAATAGTGAATAGAGATTCAGTAGCGTCGTCCAACATTGCGGCGATTGGCTATGACGAGCCAGGGCAGACTTTGGAGGTCGAGTTCAAAGACGGGTCGGTCTACCAGTACTACAACGTACAGCAGGCACTCTACGAGCAACTGATGCAAGCAGGGTCCAAAGGGCAATTCCTGCACTACAACATCAAGAACGTCTATCCGTATTCACGGGTAGGTTAGGTCGTTGTTGTTGGAGGTCGGGGCACAACTTCGTATAGAGCATTGCCAGTCATGACAATACTTCTAGCAGTCGTTGGCTTGCCCACGTGAAACCGACGCGCTCTTGCTCGAGTCTAAGTCGAGGCTGAATCCGATCAAATCGGAGATCGTCGTAGACTTCGGCCTCTTCTGTCTTAAGACGAGGCAATTCCTGCTGCGTAGGTGAAGTCTCCTCACCCCAGTGAATGCGATGGGATAGCAGCGTGTCTCGGTCCATCAAAAAAGTCACGACATGGGGAAAGTAGCTGCGCAACTGATCTGCGATCGCGAAGCCATGCGTATCAATATCGCCCCAGTAGTGCAGCTTGCATTGATGCAGCCAAGTCGCTCGTGCCAGAGGCTCCCAGCCATAACCTGCACCGAACAAAACGATCGCGCGCCTAAATTGTGGAAACGCCAGAAAGTTGGTTTCGTTCTCTGTGATGAAAACGCGTTCGATAGGCAGAGCCAAGTTGCCGAAGCTCTCTTCGTCAAGGGTGATGTCCGGCAAGCCCGTGCAGCCGTTCAGACTGGATAACTCTGGATCCAGCAGGCGGAACCGTATCCGTACAGGCTTCTCCAAGAAGCCAAACCTTCGGTTGAATTGTCCTGCTCCGGTCGCTGTAGCTTCGATAACTTCGGGGGGCAATGCCAAGTCCAGTAGCTCGGTCAATACGCCTCTGTGAGCCTCGATGAATTTGGTGTCCACACCAGGCGCGTCCACCTGTCGTAGGTAGACCGCCGGTCGAGGATGCGCCTGTAGCCACGCGACGATTGCTAGGAGACGGTCCCAGCGGTCGGCCAGTTTTAGCGCCTGTAGTGGGCGCTTGGCCAACCACGGCTGCAGAGACGGTTGCTCTTCATGGGCTTTGCGCCATATGGCCTCGAAGAGCTGCGCTTGACGGCTCTTGCCGATGAAAGACAAGGCATCTGCAAGCGAGTCGATCCAGGCTTCCTCTGGAAGCCTTTGGGTCCCTTGAAGGCGATGATTCCAGTCCCGCCACTCGATGCGCACATACGGCGTGTCGCCGACCTTGCTGACCCATTCACGCACTTGCACGAAGCGGTCTGATAGATCCGCAGCATTGGGGGCCTTGAGCGTCAAGCGGAGGGGCCAAACGATGCATGTCGAAACTGCAGACCTAAGCAACTCCCCGCGTGCCCATAGGCGCTCCACTTGAGTTCGAAGGTCCGATGAGGTGGTCCAGCTCATGAGTCAGCTCCCGCTGCTACCGCACTAGCCTCGCTCATGCCCTCGGCCTTCTGTGCGCGGTACTCCTCAATCGACAAGCATCGCAGCTTGGAATCACGTCCGCCTTCGTTGTGCACAAAGCCGACGCTGGCAACAAAGGGTTCAATGATGTGGATCTTTTGCAGGGGCGTGACGATCAACAACTGGAGGTTGAGCTGCTGAAACAAGCGAAGTCCATACTGAGCAGACTCGTCAGAGCCTCGCCCAAAAGCTTCGTCGATGACAACGAAGCGGAATGAGCGGGAGCGCACAGCCCCCCACTCAAGTCCGAACTGATAGGCCAAACTCGCGGCAAGCACTGTGTACGCCAGTTTTTCTTTTTGGCCGCCAGACTTGCCGCCAGAATCTGAGTAGTGCTCGTGCTCAGCATCGTCGGAGCGCCAACGCTCACTGGCCGAGAACAGAAACCAGTTCCGCACGTCGGTGACCTTGGCTGCCCATCGGCGATCAAGATCTGACAGGCCTTCACGACCTCGGAACCGATCAATGATTGCTTTGACCTGCAGAAACTTGGATTCAGAGTACTGCTCGTCAGTCGAACCGGTCATCGCGCCCTCAGTGCATGCTCGAAGGTCCTGTTGAAAGTCGCGGATCTCGGCGTCGGGGCTAGGGGACGCGACGAGCTTGATATACCGGCCTGGGTTGTAGTCGATGGCTTGGAGCGACTGGTTGATGAAATCCACCCGCTCTTTGATTTCCTCACGCTCGCGTGCAAGCTGCGCGTTGAAGTTAGCAATTTCGTTGATGGTGTTGATGTTGAGCAGCTCTTTGAAACAAGCTTCAAACCGAGGCAAGTCGTCGTTTCTGATGCTCGTTAGCATTCGGTCGTACTCTGCAATTGCGGCAATGCTGACGTCCATCTCAACTGTCTCGGCCTTGAACTCCTCCTTGAAGGCGGCCATGGCCTTGATGATCTTCTCGCTCAGACGTTTGAGCTTGAGATCTTCTGCATCGATGCGTTCTTGCAGCCATTTGCGCACGTCCTGTTCCCGGTTGTCGCAGGATTCGACCGATAGCTGGTGTTCGCCCAACGCCTCGGCACGCCAGGCTCCCAAGCGTTTGATTTGATCGTCTGTCAGGGGTGACTCACTACAGATAGTGTCCGCCTGATCTTTGAGGGCTTGCGCTGCTTCGTGCTTGCTCTTGTTCTCGCCCCGCTTGCCGATGGCTTCTCCTTGCTTCTTCTCGATCTCCTTAAGTCGATCTTGTAGTTCGTTGAGTTGGCGCCCTAGCTCTTGTAGCGTGTCAGACGCAGCTTCAAGTCTCGCGCGCTCGTCCACTAGCTCGGCGATCTGTCGTGCGACGGTCATCCAGTCAATGTCCGCATAGCGAGTGACCTCCTCCAATCGGCCCAAGGCATCCAGGCGGGACTGCAATTCCTTGCGGGCTTGCTGGATGTCTCCGATGCGCTTTCCGAGTGTTGCAACGTTGCTCTCAAGTTGCAGTCGCTGGTCTCGCAAAGTACGCAGTTTGTCGGCATTGCTCCAGCCAAGCACATACCTGCTGCGGTCATCGACTCGGCTACGATCGTCCTTCTCGTGACGGCCACTCGGATCTTTGATCTGTCCTGTCCGTGTGATGGCACGTGCTTCGCGACGGAACTGCTCACCTGATTCACAGCAGGCCACATCGAAGCGATGTCGGAGCTCTTGTTCCAGCCACTCAAAATGAGGTGAGTCCGGCTTGATGAGCAGCTTGCGCATCAGAGAATGAGGATGCAGGTTGGCACCGTGCACGGCCTTTCTCGGGCGTACATGGAAGTACACCAGTCGTGCACCCAAATGCTGTTGGTCTACCCAATCGGAAACGGCCTTGTAGTGTGCGTTCGGCACCAATAGTGCAAGGCCAAAGCCACGCAGTAGTCGCTCGGCTGCACCTTCCCAATCGCGCTCGTCATCGCGCACTTGAATGAGCTCACCAGCGAAAGGTAATTCGTCTTCGCCAATGCCCAGAGCTGAGCAAATGGCTGCGCGGATGCGAATCTGCGCGCTGTCAATGTTGCTCGTCCGCTTCTGCAGGCTATCAATTTCTTCTAACAGGGCTGAGTGCTTCTCACGGCCCTTTCGAAACTCAAAGTCTTCTTCACGCTCTCTATTGTCCAAGTCTGTGATGCGTTCGCGCAGGCTGTCAGCTCGTTGGGCTATGCCCTGTTGCTGAGTTATAAAGCCCGCCTCATCGGATGGAGTGGCCTCTTCAATGCGCTGGAGCAGCTCTACATAGCGGTCAAATTTTCTCTGGCGCTGTTCCTTGTCCTGTGTAAGACGGAGGATGTCAGTCGCAAGTTCTTCTAGGCGTTCGCCGCCGTTGTCCCGCAGGGCTCGTTCCAGACTGGCAATCGCGGTTCGGTCGGCATCGCGCTGGGTGCTCATTGTCTGGATTTGGGAGTTAAGCCTTTCGGCCTCCTCCTCCAGCAATGCAAGGCGACGGTCCAGTAGTTCGCCTTTTAGTTGAGCAAAGAATGAACGCAAGGCATCGCGTCCGTCACGCAAGCCATGAATTTCAGCAAAGAGAGCCTGATGACGATGCCCGTCATCGACGATTGGCTCAAGCATTGCCACTTGTCGCTTTGCCTTGAGCACAGCTTGGTGTGAGCGGTCCAGGTCATCAAAGTGGTGGATGAGGGCTTCGATGCGACCGCTTGCATCAAAAGCCTCCAGCATATGGCTGCGCACAAAGTCGGTGAGATTGCCCACCGATTTCATGGACACAGTCTGATGGAACAGCTCCATCGCTTGCTCGTGTTCAATGCCGAAGCGCCGACGGAACCAGGCTCCATACGGTGGGAATCCATCGAACAGTTCAGCACCTACACCTCGCAGCTTCTTTCGCAAGGCGGTGACATCACTGCCAAAGCCACTGAAGTCCTCCTTGATGCTCAAGGCTCGCTCAGCAACAACGAACAAACGAGCCGGTTGCCCTTGTGGATCCTTCAACCAGAACACCTGGGCTAACGTCACTGCCTGGTCATAGCCCTCATTTCTAAAGACACCTAGGATGACGGAATAGCTCGTCGCGTCGCGCAGTGCCACCGGCTTCGCGTTGCCGGTGACCTCGTTACGTTCGCTCTTGTAGTGGCCCAGCACATAAGAGCGAAGAGAGCGTTCACGTGCATCGGCTCCAGCCGCCTTGTTGTAAGCCACACGATGCGCAGGAACCAGCAAGGTCGTTATGGCATCGACCATCGTCGATTTGCCCGAACCTATGTCTCCTGTCAGGAGCCCATTGTGGCCATCGAGCGCAAAGCGCCATACGCGCCTATCGAACGTTCCCCAGTTCAACACTTCTAGGTGCTGAAGTCGAAAGCCCACTCGGGTGTCGTCGGCTACAAAATCCAGCCCAGCCCCAGCCTCGTTAAGCATTGGTCACCCCCGCGACCGCTTTTCTCTCAGCACTTCCTCCAGACAACGCTGTGCGGTAGATCTCAAGCCTGGCGTCAAAGTCGGCGAGCCACTGAGCATCAACAAACGCCTTAAGAATTCGACGTACTTCGTAACGCCCTGAGTCCTGGGCGCTACCTGCAACGGGTTTGAGCCGACGAAGAAAGCCGAGCTCAACGACCTTGGTGATCATTGAATCGATTTGATCCATCAGACGAGCTTCGTTCGTGCCGCTTGGTAGAAACAACTGAATCAGCTCTGCAAGCTCGTCACGCGAAAGCACCAACCTTGTTTCCCCTCCACCAGCGTCGAACTCCGCCATGCGTTTGCGTAGCAGCGCCAGCATCAGGCTCACTGGATATGAAAGCGGGCGGCGTGCAATCAGTCTAGGTAGGCGTGGTGCTCCATCAGACTCATCTGGGTCGGGACGGCTTTTCAAGAACGCGTAGCCCTCAGCTTCATCGAGCACCAGATCAAGGAGCAGAAGCCCCCCCTGCTCGCGCACTCGTGCTTGAAGCCGCAAAAGACTCGCCCAGAGTCGATCATCGTCTTCACGATAAAGCACGCCCTTTAATAGCTGCACCATCAGCAGTGACAGTTCAGGCGCGAGCGGGGCTGCTGCAAGCGGCAGTTCAGTTGGGTGGTCGTTAGGCTCTTCGAGGTCCATTTTCTCTCCCTGATCGGTCGCTTTTAGCGCGTAAAGATCACGCGAGGCAAGTGAGCTTGGCGAGTGATCGATTCGCCTGCTGCGTTGCTGGCTTGCCATCGAATCGGTTCTTGTACGGATTCGTCTATGAGCGCGCGCACACCGTCATGGGTGTCCCCACTTCTCCCGTTGTGTGCGAGTTCCAAATACGCCACCAACTCAGCCAGCCCTTGATGAAGCGGCTCGGACTTCAGCAGCTCATGCAGGGTGATCTGCGGGTGGTGACGCAATGCACGCTGGACGGCCGACCTCAGACGAGCCTTGTCCACTACGATTTGATCGAAGAGGCGAGCTGTATCGATGTCATCTTCGCCCACGATGACCGGCATATCTGCTAAGCGAGGCTTCACGCTTAACGTGAATAGCGGTCGTTCGAACGGCAGCGCCACGTCCGCACCTATTGCGTCGATGTGGATTAACGGGCCAGCGGGGACAGCGTCCCGCATTGCCAAGGCCTTGCTTTCGATGCCGTGCAGCAGATCTAAGATGCGACGGTTCTCCAAGAAAGCTCGATCATCCAAAAAGCGGCGCAATTGCTGCGACAACTGGGCCACCGTGCGTTGGGTGTGTTCGCCAGCTTCCAGCCAGTCGTGGTGCACGCGCCGCGTACGCGGCTCAGGCTTCAATGCTGCGACAGCCGGAAGAGCCAAGACTTGACTCAAGCGTTCGGAGAGCTCTTCTTGCCGTCGGCTTGACATGAGGAAGTCCCAAAACGCGCGGAAGCTGCGGCCTTGGTCCGAGTCGCCAATGGCGTCACGCTCGCCCATGATTTCGTCTAGCAGCGCTCCTTTCGCGCCTTGCCATAGGGCGATCTTCTCGCGGACTTTTCGATCGAGTTGGCGGAAGTTGTGCTCTACCTCTCGAAAGTCGGCCAGTAGCTCGCGCGCGATTTGCTGAAACTGCTGGAAGCGGTCTTTGACGGCGGTGTCATCTAACAATGGTAGGTTGCCTGCAAGCACACGGGCTATCTCCGCATCGATTTCGTCGCGCTTTCTGCGGAGCTCGTCCACCCGCTTGATCGGGTCTGCCTCTGTCCCTGCGCTGATCTGGTCAAGTAGCGCAAACAGCGTCAAAAGCCGGGATTCAGTACCAACGAACGACCGTTCAGAGAGCGACACAAGCCAAGCAATAGCTTTCTCTGTGGCTGGCGTTAGGTCAAACTGGGCCTCGTCACTACCTGCCTTATAGAACTTGCGTAGCCATCCCTTGTCGGGCGAGGCCCAATCGTTCAGGTACTCCAATGCGCCCTTGGGATACGCGTCTCCTCCCAACTGTTCGCGTAGGCCAAACAGCTCGTCCTCTAGTGCTTCAACCAGATCCGCCTCGCTCATCACACGAGTGTTTGGCATCACAAAAATGCGATGCAAGAAGCTTGCTACCAGCGGCGCATGCTGCGAGGCCAATAGCCGCCAGGCGGGATGTCGTTCGCGAAGGGTTGCTAAGGTGGCGTGGTCCATCTGATAAGGCCCGCCGTTTAACTTGAAGCTCGTAAAGCGTCGGAGCCACGAGCGAATACAGCTTGGAATCGCTGCGGGTTGCCGATGCGCGCTTGCTGAGACCGATCTGACTTGAAGCTGGCGTGGTACAGCCGCTCGGCGCAGCGCACCATGATGCTGTCCTTTGGGGCGCTGAACGCTTCGCGTACGCGCTGAGGGCTGTTACCGCCGGCCTGCACGGTCGCATAGGTGATGAATTTGGCGCAGATGTCCTTTGCGGACATTGAATTTTTGCCCATCCGACTACCACTCCCCTGTGATGACTGCCTCAGACGTTGATGTCAACGAACTGGCGAGAGTCATTCTAGCCATTCATCTAGACACTTGAGGGGCGGTTCGGCTGTCGCGGCATGAGTCACTTTTTCTAGAAAGACCGATGCAACATCTGTATGCGAACTCTTGAAATGATGGATATATCGAATATATCCATGGGTGTTTGATTTGCTTTAGCTAAACCTTTCTAAATGACTCTTTCAGTCTTTTTAGCCGCTAAAGGCATCCGAATACTTTTGGTGTTGACGATGGTAATTAATGGCACTATATTTCAGCGGCCGAGATAATTTCCCAAAAGTCAGTCAACTCTTATGAGCCCCTTTGCTCACTTCCTCCACGGTCTACGTAAGGCGCGCCAGATACGGCAATGCGACTTGGCCGAGATGTTGGGCTATGACCAAAGCTACGTATCTGCCTTGGAGGTCGGCCTGAAGTCACCGCCGCCCCAGGAGTTTGTGGACAGACTAATCAATGTTTTGTCATTGACGGCAGATGAGGCAGCTAGAGCACGTAGAGAAGCGGAAGCTTCAAATCGTCGGCTGGTGTTGGACGTCCAGGCACCACAGGATCTTTACCGCATGATTGATGCCTTACGTGAGCGCATGGGGCGATTGCAGCCAGAACATATCCACACGATCTGCGCCATTCTGAAAATGAGCGACGCCGTGCCTGCAAGGCAGCCTGAGGTCACCAGACGACCATCGGGTCGTAAAACTCAACAGGAGGCACCCATGTAAAAAACGGGACAAACCTTGCGGCTTGCCCCGTTCGGCTTGAGCATCAGTTGATACGCAAGATTAAGCACCTCCAGTATCGGCGACTGCTCCAGTCAGAGTCAAGTCCGCACCCGATCGTACCTGTCACTTCGAACGGCTTTATGACCGGGCGTGGTCATACCTACGCCAGAAAACAGGCAGCTTGACCCGATACGACCTTGGTTGCCGCGGCATGGATTGCTGCGCCCAGGCGAGGAGCACCCATGTCCAAATACCTCTGGACTGGCGGCTGGAAGGCGCGCGAGCCTTCTGGACCTTCCCATTCACGCGTCCGCACCGTCATCACGCCTTCGGGCGGGATCATGCGCGGCAAGTTCCCGAGCCGCAAAAACGGTCGGATGGTTCATCACGAAGGCATGTTGGAACTGGCGGCCGTCTATCTGTTTGAGGCATCTCCGGCCATCGACAGTTACCGCGAACAGCCAAAACAGATCACCTATCCAGACGGTGACCGTGTTCGAAAGTACACCCCAGACTTTGAGCTGATCCTCAAAGACGGATCAATCGTGTGGGTCGAGGTCAAGCCATTGAGCAGCCAGGCACACGACGATGTGAAGCACAAGCTCAAGCAAGTCGCCATGCACATGAGCCGAAGCGGCATCACCTATGTGGTGCTGGACGACCATGTGCTGCGACAGGAACCCCGGCTGAGCAACGTCAAGTTGATTTGGCACATGGCCCCTGCACATCGCCAGACCTTCGCGCGAGCTGGCTCGGTGTTGGCCAAGCACGCAGGCAAGTTCCCCTTGCCCATCTCAGACGCCAATGAGCTGCTGGAAGCCGATGGCATGGATGTCTACAGCCTGCTGTTGATTGGCCTGATCACGTGTGACCTTGATGAGCCCATCAATGCGGCGACCGCTCTCAACCTGTCAAAGGAGGCTGGCCATGTCTGGTTTTCGCTTTCAAGTGAACATGGTTTTTGAGCTCAACGGAGCGCCGTTCCGGATTCATGCTCTGCCTGCCAACGGTGAGGTGCTGCTGGAGGCTGTAGCCACTGGAGCCATGACGGTGTCAACCAGAACCAAGCTGCTTCAGAACTACCTCGATGGCGAACTGACCGACGGACAGCCACAAGCTACCGGAGATCGCCACCTACAAGTGCCTGTCTTCTCTCGCCCATTGCATGAGCTTCCTGCTCATGTAAGGGAAGAGATGGCCCGGCGATACCGATACCTAGAAGCGATCTACGCGGATGGCACACCGGTCTTCACGCCAGATTACTTGCGTCCCATCCTTGAGCGCGTCGCTGACGACATCGGGGATTCCAAATGCCCAGGTCCGACAACGGTGTATCGGTGGCATCTGCGATTTCAATCAACGGGCGGTGATGCCAGGGCGCTTATTCCCCGCTTTGACAGAAGAGGGCCTAAGACCCCTCAGCAAAGCCAAAGCTTGTTGAATCTGCTTCAAGAAGCGGTGGCTGAAGCCTATAAGGCATCGCCGCTCGCACAGGTAGCAGACATTCACGCGCGCCTGCACACGATGGTCAAGCACCACAACGCTCGTGCCGTGCCGTACCAACAATTGAAGATGCCATGTTTGCGCACGATCTACCGGCTCGTCTCACGGATCGGCATGTATGACAAAGTTGTGTTGACGCGCGGCAAGCCCATTGCAGACAAGCGGTTCAGGGCAATCAAGCTGGGCGTGGCCACCACACGCATCCTGGAGCGTGTCGAGATGGACCACACGCCGCTGGATCTGTTCTTGATCGACGAGCGCACTTGGCTTCCACTCGGGCGCCCCACGCTCACCGTGGTGATCGATCATTACAGCCGCATGCTATTGGGCTACCACCTCAGCTTTGGCAACCCATCCGCCGCAGCGGTGATGGCGGCGCTACGGCACGCCATCTTGCCCAAGGCCCCCGCAACGATCACCATCCCTGAGCTGAAGCCAGAGAACACTTGGCCTTGCTATGGTCTCTTCAAAGAGGCCTACCTCGACAACGGCTTGGAGTTTTTGGGCAAAGACCTCGAAAGCGTGGCGCTTGACCTGGGATTTGGCTTGCTGTTCTGCCCCAAGCGCACACCCCATTTCAAAGGCGTGGTCGAGCGATATCTGAAGACGGTCAACTATCACTTTGCGCATCAGGTGCCAGGCGCCAGCTTTGCGCGCTTTCACAAGCGCGAAGAATACGATCCGCTCAGGCACTCACTGCTGACATTGGGAGAGTTTCAGCAGTTGTTCGAGAAGTGGGTCGTGGATGTGTACGCGCAGACGGTTCACCGGGGAACAGGTACGACACCGATGCACCGCTGGCAAGAAGGCGCCAGAGTTTGGGAGCCTAAGTTGCCACCCGATCTACGCTCGTTGCAACGCCGCATTGGGCAGAGCACCGAATGCAAGTTGAGAAAGGATGGCATCACCGTCCATAGCATTCGCTACAACAGCGACGAGCTCAATCTCATCATGCGCCGCTATGGCGAGGGCGTTGCTGTGCGCGTCGTGTACGACCCTGAGGACCTGGCTGAGGTGATGGTCTGGGGTCCGGATGATTCGGAGCCACATGTGGTCCAGGCCTTGGACTTCAGCTACGCCCGTGGCCTGACTGTGCGCCAGAACAACTGGATACGTCAGCAAGCGCGAGAACAAGCTGATGGCGTCAGCGACAAGGACGGCGTTCTGCGGGCCAGAGCTGACATCACTGCAGCGATCAGCGAGTTGATGACCAGCCGCAAACTCAAAGATAGGCGGCGCTCTGCGGCCTTGCGGGGGATCAGCAGCACCAAGCCAGAGGATGCATCAACGCCAAAGATGATGGACCAGACCAACAACGGCAGGTCCGCCAGAGTTGCAGGAAGCGGGGCAGCGACTGCTGTAAAGGGCAAGGTGATCAAGTTGAACGTTGCCAATAAGGACGTCGATACGTTACCTCCCTTGTTGATGCCCTTCAATCTGCGAACGCCAAAGACCGGAGGTGAGGCATGAACCCGGAATCGATGGCCCAACTCAAGCAGTTCGATGACCAGTATCTGCCTTTCCCCACCTTTGTGACGGCAAAGCAGGCGATTGATGACGCCCTGGCGATGTACCGCCAGACAGGGATTGCACGTCACATGCTTATCTTGGGTGAAGCGGGCACCGGCAAGAGCACGCTTTGCAATCTGATGGAGACCCATCACCCAAGGCGCAGGCTCCTTGATCGAGACAAGGTTGATGTGGTGGCCATCAGTGTCCCGCCTTCGGCAAACATCGGTGGCGTCGCCAGTGCGGTGTTGAGATCTCTTGGAGATCTGTGGCATGAGCGGGGGACGATTGCGTCTCGCACTGAAAGGATCGTGACGCTGTGCCGTGAATGTGGCGTTGAGTTGATGTTGATCGACGAGGCGCAGCACTTACAGGACCGTGGGGACAACCGCACGCACTACATGGTGGGTGATTGGGTCAAGAGCGTCATTGACCAAGTCGGTGTGCCCACTGTGATGCTGGGGCTGCCAAGGCTGGAGTTGCTCTTGCAAACCAATGAGCAGTTGCGGCGGCGCTTCTCCAAACGAGTCAGATTGGCTTTTGGCCAGAACGACGAAATGTCTGCCGAGATGGAATGTTTGCAGCTCTTCCTGTCCCTCAGTTCATTGCTGCCATTGCCTGTTTCTTTCAAGCCCTTCAGACCTGAGGAAATGGCAGTCAGGTTGTATTACGCCAGTGATACGCGGGTGGCGTACATCAAGAAGATCTTGTTCGGTGCCTGCTCGATGGCGCTTCAGCACGGCGATGACGTGATCGACGTGGGCCACTTGGAGCATGCGTTCACCAATGATGTGTGGTGGGAGGGGGTTGGTCAGCTCAATCCATTTTCCAGCGACTTCGTTTTCCGGCGCCTGGATCGCGGAGGGGAGCCGTTCCAGTCGGTTGGCGCTGGAGGTGCCAGATGAGCGACGCACCAAGCCTTCGGAGACACCGCTTTGACGATCTTCCGGTTCGTCCAGAGCCGTTGTTCGGCGAAAGCATGCCGGGGTACTTGTGGCGCCTCTTGAACCGAAACGGTCATGAATACCTCAATGCACCTTTGGCCGCGACCATGGTTCAACGCCAGACGACGATGTGTCAGAGCCTGATGAACTTCTTTGGTGCGGATCGGCTAGCGCTCATGCATGAGGCTGAGGCAGAGCAGATGAAGCTGTTGAAGCGCTTTGAGCGAGGTGCTTGGTTGGTGAACAGTCATGCGTGCCGCCCGTGCCCTGAGTGTCTGAGATCTACTGGTGCCTTCATGGCCAGGCAACTCTTGCCATTGGTCAGCGTGTGCTTGGAGCATGGGTGCTGGTTGATGCATCGGTGTCCGGAATGCTTTGGCTCGCTCCCTTGGCGTCATATCAAGTTGAACTGGACGTGCCGGTGCGGCGGCGTACTGGCCAGCGCGGTTACTCCGCAAGCTCCGTCATGGGTGATTCGCCTGGCGCGCTGGGTGCAGTCAGGTACCGGCTCGTGGTTGGCCGGGCTGCGCAATGAAATAGGTGCAGGTGATACCGATTTCGAACGGGCGCTGCCGGCATTCGTTGCCGAACCTACGCGCTGCTTTGTGGCCACGATGAATGCCAGGCTAGACCAAGCCTATTTGTTGGCTGTTGATCATGCGCCAGGTGAAACCTCGGCTCGTCGCCTCAACAGGACGACGCCACATTGGCGCTTCCCCGTTGACACCAACCCTCGTCTGTTATCGGCGAAAGAAGCAGAGGTGGTTCGTTTCGTTCTCGAAGACGCATCGATGGCGGCAAGTCTTGAGGGTGCCAGATGTCAGCGGGTGGTGGCATGAAGCCCCTGATGCCCGTGCGTCCTCGTCCTCAGCAAGGGGAATCGACACGTGGTTATTTGATGCGGGTGGCCAAGGCCAATGGACACAGGACAACGCACACATGGTTGAACGGCCAAGGTGTTCAGGCCGGTTCAGCTGTGCAGCGCCTGCTTGATCTTCTGGCTTTGGATTTGGCCGAGCTTTCAAAGCTGACAGGCCCGCTGCCAGCGCGTTTTGGGCCTTGGCCCCTACCCCATGGCCTGGTGGCCAGCGATTTCAACCACGTACATCGACGGTGGTGTCCGCTGTGCCTGGCGCAAGAGCCTGTGCTTCAGGGCGTGTGGGAAATCAAACTGATGTGCGCTTGTACCCGTCATTCTGTCTGGCTGGTCGAGCAGTGCCCGCAGTGTGCGGCTCGCCAACGTTGGGTAGGGACAGACCTCAACCATTGCGCATGCGGAGCGAACCTTGCAGCGGCAGAGGCCATGTCCGCTGATGGCATCGACTGTTCCATGGCGTGTCTGCTTTCCGGCGAGCCTTGTACCGCTTCGGTGTGCCGCGACTTTGAAGATCTGACCGTGCCATTGCGCCATCGGTTTGTCAGGCTATTGGGCTTGCTCGGTGATGGCACCATGGCGCCAAAGCCTGGTCAACAGGCGGATCTCCATCACCTCGAGTTGGCGCGCCGGTTCGTGTTGGGGGCTACCCGGCTATTGGAGGGCTGGCCCACACAATTCGAAGCGCAGCTACTGGTGGTCCGCGAGAAGGCAGGCATGAGTCCCAGTTTGAAAAGCACCTACGGTGTTCTGTATCGGGTGCTGTTCGGAGATCTGAATGATCCTGGCTTCCAGTTTGTCAGAGATGCTTTTGAGAGACACCTTCATCGTCACTGGTGGGGAATGGTGTGCCGCCGCAATGGGTTGCTCAAAGCTTCGACCGTAGAGCGCCATCCACGCTTGTCATTGCCACGTGTGGCCCAAGCCGTCACGGTCGGACCTTCTATTGTTCGCCATCTGGTGCAAGCGCAGTTGGTACACGCTGATGCTGTCATCCTGAAGTCCGGCAGGCAGATGACGACTCTGCACGAGGATGCGGTCGAGCCATTGGCTGAGCTGATCGACGGGGCTGCGACCCTGGCTGATGCGGCACGGCATGCCGCATTGCCTGAACGGCGGTTGAGGCAACTGATTGAGGCGGGCGTTGTGCGTCCATTGGTGTCTCGCCCAACGCAAAGAGCCGCTTCGTGGCTGATTGCGAAAGCTGACCTGCGCCGGTTGCAGGTCAATGTGATTGGCCCAAGCGGGGCTCTGACCATCACCGTGTGCGATGCTTTGAAGTACTGGCGCCTTCAGACCGAGGAAGCCACTGCGTTGCTCAGTGATGTGATTGGGGGTCGATTGTCCGCACAGGCAGACATTGAGGGGCGGGTGCCTGTCGGGCATGCACGCTTGAGCAGGCAAGAGTTGAGGGCGTGGCTTGTCGCGATGAGGACGGCCAGTTGTTCGGCAATTTCCATTGATGAAGCGTCTGTTTGTCTTGGCATCAAGCAGCAAGTCGCCTATGAGCTGGTGGGGCGAGGCCTTCTGAAGGCGTCCGGTGGTGATGCCAATCGCAGGAGGGTCACGCCATCCGATGTCGCTGAGTTTGAGCGTGACTTCGTCTCCTTGGCTGATCTCGCCAAAGCGGCAAAGCGCTCATCAAAGGCTTTGTTGGACGAGTTTCAGGTGCGACCTGTGATGGGGCCTTGCGTTGATGGAGCCAGGCAGTATTTCTATCGGCGATGTGATGTCGATGCGGAATCGGTCGTTCCAAAGTCCCTGGCGGGGTTGTCCAAGCGTATCCAGCCTAGCCAATCATCAATTGGGCCACCCGTTCGAGGAGAGTCAGATGAGCACTGCGTTAACTGAGGAAATCGATGTCGAAAGACTGAAGACGGAAATTCTGGCGAATGCTCGCGTGACAGCTTTGCCATGCAACATGTCCGATGAGTGGCTGATGCTGTTAGTCCGAGACTTCACCGAAGCGTTGGACCATCCTGACGCACCTTGCATCGAACGAACGAGGTCGGCGTTATTTGCCGCCATGGCGGTTATCCTGTATTTGCTGACAGAGAAGAACAACACCCAGCAAGTTGCGGTGCCACTTGAGCTGATGCACGAGTACTGTCGCCGGTATCAAATGGAGTTGCAGTTGGAGCTATTGCGGCGCCAAACAGATGCGCGGTTAAAGCCTGCAACGCTAGAGACGATTTTGACGAACCGTGATGTTGGGCAATGGTTGTCTGCTGGAAGGCAGTCGTAGTTCGTTTTACTCTGAGAAGCGCAAGGAGCAAGGGTGACAGCAAAGCGCGCGAAGCAACACGAGCAAGAGACGTCAAAGGCGGTACGTCTACTAAGCCTTGACGAGATTGAATCGCTGCGTTGTGAGATGAAGGCTGCCAGCCAATGGATGACGAACGAGCTAAAGCGTCGGCGACTTCAGCTCGCGGAGTCGAGCGCACATGATTCCTTTGCACCACCCGACAGCCAGTGACGTGTTTTAGCTGATCCTGGGCGTTTGGCAGCCTGCTCCAGGCCGACACTTCCGAACTCCTGCTACGCTCTGAATACAAAGCGCCAAAATGGCCAACAGCGGAGGAAAAATTGGCAGGAGCAAACCGTTCAAAACTTGTGCGCATCACCGTGCGCAACATCGGGTGCATCGGCAACGATGGGGTTGAGATCGAACTCGATAACGTGGTCTGCTTGGTTGGCAAGAACAACGCCGGAAAGTCCACCATTCTCCGAGCCTACGAACTCGCGAGGGGTTCTGCCCAGTTCAGTGCGTCGAAGGACCGCAGCTTGTATGCGTCTGCGGACCAACCCAGCGAAGTGCAGCTTGAAGTGCACATTCCGGCGGATATCGGAAACGTCGATACGAAATGGAAGACTAAGAAGGGTGACCTACTGATCGTCAGGAGCCGTTGGCAGTGGGCTGCTCCAAATTTCGAGAGGGTGCGTACGACCTGGGATCCGACAGCTGGCCCCGATGGTCAGGGAGATTGGGCGGAGGACGGTAAAGCCGGCGGGGCCGATCCAGTGTTTGGCTCCCGGCTGCCTCGACCCCTTCGCATCGGCTCGCTGGACGACGCCGCGAAGACGGAGGAAATGCTGCTCACGCTCGCACTGGGGCCGCTAGTCACCGGCCTTGAGAAGGAACGCATCAATCCAAAGTCTGAGCTTTCCCTGGCAATTGATGAAGTAACCCAACGGGTGAATGCACTGAGCGAAGCCCATCAGGCGCACTTCAATGCCATTTCTGGGCGAGTAGCCGCTGGGTTCAAAGGCGTGTTCCCGAGCCTGGACGTCAAGTTGACGGTTGGAGCGGGGCCGCTGGTCCCCAAGCTCGGTGAGCTCGTCAAAACGGGCTCGAGCCTCAAGGTGCAAGACGGTGCAGCGGAAACAGCGCTGGGCCAGCAAGGTACCGGGGCCCGGCGTGCGCTCTTTTGGTCGATGCTACAGGTCCACAACGAACTGTCTCGGGACAATGAGGTCAGGCTGGAGTTTCGCAAACGTCTCGATAAGGACCTGAGCGACGCCGAGAAGAAGAGGGTGAAGGAAGCGGCCAAGGCAAGGCCCAATGCCGAAGAAATACAGACGCTCGACGAAACCATTTCGACCCTGAGGGCGCAGCTCCAGGCGCATGACGATGGCGCGCCTATCCCGGAGAGCCCTGACGATCCTGCCTTTCCTGGCTATCTACTGCTGATCGACGAGCCAGAGAACGCGCTGCATCCCATGGCGGCGCGCGCTGCTCAGCGTCATCTGTACAAGCTGGCGGCCAGCCCCGATTGGCAGGTCATCATGACCACGCACTCCCCGCACTTCGTCAATCCCTTCGAGGACCACACAACCATCGTTCGCCTTGAGCGTGCGGGCGAGGGCGAAGCGGCGCCTATGGCACCGAAGACCTACCGATCCGACCTGATCGAGTTTGAGGGAGAGGACAAGCAGCGACTCCAGGCGCTGCAACATATCGACCCAAGCTTCTCCGAGGTGTTTTTCGGCTCGTATCCGATCCTTGTCGAGGGGGACACGGAGCACGCCGCGTTCATGTCATCGATCATCGAACGGCAGCACGGATTAATGGATCGTGTCACCATCATCCGGGCGCGCGGCAAGGCCATCCTGGTGCCGCTGATCAAAGTCATGACTCACTTCAAGATCGACTTCGGAATAGTCCACGATGCGGACTCCCCTTTCAACAAGAAGGGGCACAAGAACGGTATGTGGACAGAGAACGGGAAGATCCGCGAAGCCGTGGTGAAGGCGCGGATGGCGGGCCTGGCGGCCCGGCACCGGATTAGCGTTCCCGACTTCGAGCGTTTCCTCGGCGGGGAGGAAGAGTCCAAGGACAAGCCGCTGAACACCTATCTCGTAGTGGCTAAGGACAATGCCTTAGCCGAGCGTGTGCAGTCGCTGATGACCGATCTATTGGGGTCAGTGCAGCAAGAACCCTTTCCTGACGATGCCCTTGCCAATGGCGACTATTTGGCTTGGTTGGGGAGCGTTGTCGATGCCTGGGCAAAGGCAAATGGTCTTGCCGACGACATCCGGTTCAAGGGGCAGTAGGCGGCACGATAAGTACCCTCCACCGTGCTGGCCGGCCCCCATTGGCCACGCTTGCCGCTAATCGACGTGGGAGTTTCCGACGTAGTACTTGCCTACTCCCCGCACAAGAACTTGTGCAATCTCCGGAACATCTAGGAACTCGACATAGGGGACGCGGAGCACCGGGTTTGTTCCGTCAAGCAAGCCAGCCCTGCCTCTCAGCTCCCGAGGGGCGGAAGCCAGGTGTACTTCTATGAACAGCCCCATGAAGAGGAAGCCGACAGAAACGAAGCGGGGATTCTGTCTTTGGAAGGGCGACATGATGAGCTCACGCAAGTCTTCCTGCGACAAGGCGCCGGAAGGGGATGAGTCTCGGAGTCTGCTCATGAGAACGGTGACGCGGGATTGTGGGAAGTGGCGCTTGTGCAGGAGCGCGATTCGAAGCTCTTCTTGAAAGAGCTTTGGGAGCTGAACATTCAAGTAGCTCTCGTGGTGGGAGACAGAGAATCGCCACAGCAAGGACAGGAAGAATGCCCTTAGCCGCCGTCTATCGAGCTTCAGGAACGTGACAGCATCCGCACTCTTGTACACGCCGATAGCTTTGCCTTTAACCACGGACATGCCATAAGAGTCGTAGGCATCATTCAGCGTCTTCTCGCAAGCGGTGCAAAGAAGCTCTACGCTCCAACTGTCGCTGGAGTAGTGGTTTGGGGTGTGCTCATCATCGACAAGGTGGATGGCCTTGCCTTCGTTGCGCTGGAAGATCGGTCTGAAAAGAGCGTTCGGAAGCGCGTGGGAGCGGCAAAGTGGTGCGTGTTCTAGACAGAGCCTGCAGGTGTCTTCGAGCATTCGGAAGTCATTGCTCACCAAAGCTTAGATTATTGCCATTCCAAAGAACTGGATTTGCTCTACGGCTGCCGAAGTGAAAGCGTTTGAGTTGGGGTGCGCGCATGGACATCGTGTTCCTGGATCAAAACAAGTGGATCGAGTTGGCGAAAGTGCATAGTGGCCGAACGACAAGCGGCCCTGTAGCCAAGCTCTTTCCGCAGCTCATTGATGCTGTCCAGCGGAAGCGTGTCCTCTTTCCACTCGCAGTTTCAAACATCGTAGAAACCGCTAAGCGCAACGATCCTGTTAGCCGCCAGCACGTCGCTGAGACCCAGGCCATTTTTAGTCGTGGATTCGTCTACCGGAGCAGAGCGAGCCGGTTGACCGTGGAACTGCGCGAAGCCATTCAAATGCGGCTTGGCGCGGAGCCCGTGGCTATGCCGTCCCACTGGGCTCTGGCGCCTGGTTTTACGCAAGCATTCGAACACATGGACGAACTGATCGCTGACTCAGAAGAGGTTGCGCGCATGCGGCATCTACGTTCGATCGTGGGCCCGGCGCAGCTTTACCTAGACTACATGGTCAATCAAGACGATGCTCGGAGGCGAGATGGCATTGCACGATTGACGCAAGGTGTGTCCCAGTTGGTCATGCGCATCGAGGCTCGACGCGAACGCTTCGTCAATGATTCCGTCGACTCTCGGCGGCGGACTTACGCCGCACAGTTGTGGGTAGATCACTTGGACCTTCTCAATGACACGATAGCTGCGCTGGGCTGCTCATTCGACCAGTTAAGGGCTCTGGGGGACCAGGCCATGCGCACATTGTTGGAGGGCGTCCCAACGATGAACGTGGAGGCGGAGATGGCGGCGCGTCTTGAGTCCAAGACAGGAGTGCTATCGGCGAACGACGTCTTTGATATGCAGTCGTTCTACACGGCCATTCCGTACTCCGACCGAGTCGTAGCCGAGAAGGCAGCAATCTCGCGTGCCCAGCAGGCGAGACTGGATTCGAGGTACGGTGTCGTGCTGTCCAAGTCGCTTGAAGACATGCTGGACCTCTATGTGGACTAACGAAGTTGCCCTGAGACCTCGTCACGTAGAACCGTTCGGTGTCCAAGCCTAGCCTGATTCATTCACAAGATTCGCCTGAGCTCCTGACGAGGCGCGTCTTCATGCCACTGCTTGCCAACATGGTCGCTCATGGCCCGAATGGGCGGCTCGAAGCAGCAGACATCGTCATCTGAGCAGGAAAAATCGCAACTGCTGCAGACCAGCCACCCACCCACCCACCAAGCAAGGGCGGCTCAAGGCTGAGTGCGAACCTTCAGTTTTGGCTTAATAGCGGGCGGATATCGGGACAACACGGTTATTCGCTGAGGCGCGGTGAATATCTGGCATAGGCGGGCTGATACAGCGGGTCCGTCTGTTAAGGAACGGCTGCCTTGGTCAAGTGCAGGGGCGTGACAACGGATGGTTGGCGCGCTGGCAGCGCGCAATCGTCGTTTAGCGCCATGCGTATGTTTTGTCCTTGCGCCATCTAACCGCTTCCACGCCTCTTGCAATGGCATGAGCGCAACCCAGGGTCATTGCGTATTCGTGGAACAGTCTTTGGTCTGAAAAGATTTCATCAACGCCTTGGGTTCCGTTTAGGTGCTCTGAAATGATGGCCGCATGAGAGACATCGTTACCTTTATCTTGTCCTATTTCTTCGGTGACTATCAACATGTACCTATCGGGTAAGACGGCTTCTTTATCTATGTCTTTGGCCTCATCAATGAGGGTTTTGATTTTTTCTTGAAACACGTGCGTCGCATAGTGATGCGTCGTCAAATGATGGCTTTCTGTTTTGTTGGCCCAACTTAACCAATCATCCCAGGTGGCCGGGATCGGTGTAAAAACTCTTCTATTTGTAGCTTGCTTGGCGGCTTCCGCCCTTTTAATTTTCCAGTCTTCATAAGTCGCGCCCAGCCATTGGGCACCCGGCAAGTTCTCTATGAATTTCGACCATTGCCCAAGCGATAGGTCACCAAATATTAAACCGACCGGAGGCGATGTCGTTATTCCCGTGCTGTTTAGCCTTGGGCGTCCGTGGCGAAAGAAATCTGATTTTCTTCCTAGTGGCGGAGCGGGTTTGACGTAAGTGATGTTGTCGATGTCGAACTGAGTGTCCACCACTGGACCTTTGATGTCGTGTTTTCCAGGTGGCTGTTGCATGAGCGCGGTCATCTGCTGTGTAGCGAGGCCTTGCCAAGCTTGACGCAGCTTGTCTTCATCTGGGAAAGACTTTTCCAAATTTATGGGCACGTATTCGAAGGGCCATAAAAATAAGCTGTCGAAGGAATCGCTGTGGAAATAGCAGCCTGAAACAATGACTCCATCCACCTCATTGGTGTCATTCCGCACCCTGTGGGCTACTAGCTTTAGCAACGCATCATGGTCCAGGGCGGTGTAGCCATTGTTGATAAACCAAATAATGGAAGTGTTTGAGCCTTCATGTTCGAGCCTAGATTGCTTGAGTTGCTTTTTGGCTTTGCCGATTGCCGTTTTGATCGGACCTTCCAAAATTCGATCAAAGTCTCGTTGTCCAGCCGCAGGCAAGGATTCGCGATCTAAAACGATAACTGGCCGGCTGGGATGAAGCGGGCCGAACAGAGCGGCAAGCTTGGCTTGCCGCTCTGGTTTGGCTAAGCCTTCATCATCAAGTGCCTTCAACTCTATGATGCAGTTGCCCAGCACATAGTCCGCGCCTACTTGCTCTCGACGATCAGCGTCCGGATGGGCTCGCATGCCACCGGCACCCTCAATGACTTGATCGATATCCGGCTCGGAGAGTGGGCGTAGCCTGAAATGGTCCATATATGTTGCATTGGGCATGATGTTGTTCGCCGGCTATCTTTTTAGTTGTCCACCTGGATTCCTAAGATGATAAGAATTTGAGCCATGGCCTTTTCGCATTCCGTAACGACCTGTGTAAAGTGTGCCCTCAAATTTCCGTAGTTTGTCCGCGCCTCAAAAATCGCTTTCTTCTTTTTCTCTGTTGATGCATGGCCGCGTACTTCAGTGCGTAAGGCGTGTAGCTTTTGCATAGGGTGAACCAAAGACTTCGCGTGGTCTTCTGTTGCACCCTTGGCAACAAGCGCTTCCTGAAGCAAACGTAGGGATGCCCATTTGGGATCAATGCTGCGACCACCTATCTGCGCTATGTCAACCAAAGGCTTCTGCAAGAAGCCTTCAACAAGATACTGATCAAGCGCGAGAACTTCATCACCCCATTCTTTGATCGAGTCGGTCGCGGGATACCGAACGGCATCGCTCAGCGCCGTGCCGCGCGGCTTCCACCAAGCTAACGGAGCTTTTTCCATTTCTAAAATCATATGCTTGAGCGCGCTCAATGGCTCATACGACAAATCCCAATCTCCAACGATGTCCGTCTGATGGGCGCGCTTTGAAATCATGCCTTTAGGCCATTCGTTAAAGGATTGCCAGTAGAGCTGTTCTTCATAGGGCAGCCTGGCCAAGTCACCAATGTAGGCATGAACCTGACCAGCCTCGTTGATGTCATACGATTTCAGATGCCAAGCATTCCGGCATGTAATGCTTCTGTCTTCCAGTGAGAATTTCTCTGGATCGGCTTTGAAGCGGTGCAAAACTTCGGGCCTAAAAAAGGCTGGCGAGATCTCCCACGGTAGGTCAGAATTTTGAAAGTAGTTGGATAGCGAGCCAGGGCCGCATGATATTTCCGCGTTGCAGTCGTTCTTGCGATCAAAGATCTTGAAGGTGGCGTATTTCCGCTTGGATGGGTTCTCTTCATCCTTCCATGCCTTGACCAGGCCTCGCACTGTCACCTTTGGACGCACGATCATCGCGCCATTGCAATAGCTAGCACCGCCGTCAACTCCCCCGTGATAAAACAGGTCAACTTCATCTTTGCTGTATCTGGTAACGTTCCCCCAGCCCGCGAAGCCATCCCACCTCACGCGGGTGAAGTCAAATTTCAACACAAGGCATGTCTTGGATAACGCCATGAACGCGTCCAGATCTTTCCGCAAGATCGTGACGACATCCAAATGATTGAATGGTGGCGGCGCTTTGCGCTGGGTGATTTTGATTGCATCTTCAATGTCACCTCTGGTATCAAGCCGGCAATAGGCATTGCGTTCGGGCAAATAGTGCAAATCAAGGCTATGCACAAGCTTTTGGCTCAATTCGATGGGCGCCCGACCTTCTGATACACCATTGAAGCTGCGACGGAAAACCAGCGCTTCACCGCCCTTAAACGTCCGCCCGTCCAGGGGCGGTTCCAAGTACATGCGGTGTCCGTGGCCACCTCCCCATGATTTTTGAATTTTCCAGCAGTCGTCCAACATCATGTGCATGTTTTGCAGCGCATCCCCGTCCGGCGGGGTGACGTTTTTCGCCAGTGCCAATGCCCCATGAATCAGTACACTGTTCCCGCTTGCATAAATAACTATCTCATCGTTTCCGGCATTTGCCCTGAGATACGCAATGGCATCCTCAGCTCCTGCTAGCCAGACTGCGTCATCTTTTTCCGGCTTTTCTGCAAGAGCTTGAAGGTCAGTGATTTTGAACGAGCGCATATTTATTTTTGCCTTAAGTGGTAATTTTCAAAAACGTGAACAACGCTTGTCATTAATGAAATTGCCATAATCGACCATGTGCTTACGCGGCTTCGATGCACGCATCGTGCTGATAGGTGGCTTCCTCACCCGTTCGGCAATGTCACGGAGGCCCAAGACTGCAAAACACAATTGCTCAACGCATGCGGAGATGCATAACGCCAAGCTTAGTGGCTATCCACTAGCGCTGAGAGTTTGCTACTGTGTCTCGATCAACCCCTGCTGCCGATAGCAGCTGCGCAAAGGATGGTGTTGAGTGACAGCATCTGCTGCGCAGCGGCAAGGCAAAAGCGTCGCTAAGAGTGAGTTTCACGCACTGTCGGAGGGATATGAGCCACGTGAGCAGAAGACAAGAGATCTATCAAGCAATCAGCTCAGGGCAGATAACCACAAAGCAAGAGCTGCTCAATCACGCACGCACGCTCGGTCTGACTGTTACGCGAAACGGCCGTGACTACATCGGTTTCTTGGGTGCTGACGGAAAGCGCTTCCGCGTTCGGTTTCAGCTCACTGAGGACTCAAAGGGCGCAAACTTTGCAATCCCAACGAGGGCGACTGCTAGCACCGGGGAAGCCATTGGTCCCCGCGTCTACTGGATCTACGTACTGCTTGTTCACACCTTAGATGGTCGCCGCAAGGCCTGCTACGTCGGACAGACAGTCAACTTAAAGAGGAGATTTCGTGAGCACCTCACCCGGAACGTACCAGGACGAACGTCGTTCTCCTTGTTTGAGTGGGCCACAAGCGAACAGGCTGAAGTGCGCGTAGCTGTGGTGTCAAGCATGAAGGGCAATCAGACCCAAGCGACCGCAGCAGAGAGCCATTGGTTGTCGTTGGCAGTGTCTGCGGGGTACGAGGTCCCCAACGTACAGAGCTGGGGCCGGCAGCCGCAGGCGTACGACCCTGTGGGGCGGCCGCACTGCTGGCCCGGAGATGACGTCTTGGCTGGCGCCTGCAAACTGGTTGACGTTGTCGAGGAGCGGGTCCCCTTGCCGAACGCCCTCTTTGCCTTCCCCAATTTTTGTGATTGACGGGCGGGCACACAGGTCGAACTTGAGCACGAAGAGCGCGTCGGCTCGCGTTTTTCACTTTATGTGTCACAAGCGCCCGATCTTTTCACTATTGATGACACCGAGGGCGGATTGCGGTGACAGATAACTTGAAAAAGCTGTTCGCTGACAAGGGCCTGCTTTTCACTTTTGGTGTCACCCGACAGATGTCTTGAAATCCGAACGTTCCTGAAAAAACGCCTGGCCCAGCCAGGCGTTTTGCTTTGCGAAGGAACAAGTCGCGGCACTTGGCCATGTACGCCTGGTAACCCTCTGCCTATGATTTTGAGGCAATCATTCATGCACCCGCTCAAGCCGAATTTCCCCAGCCGAGCGGTCGATCCATCACCTCACAAAATCAGGAAGAGAAATGAAACACCATCATCGCGTGGCGGCAGCCGCGCTCGCCGTTTTCGGCTCCTCTGCGGCCTTCGCTGCGACCCCCATGGTGCTGCAGGGCAGCGCCAGCCTCAGTGACCTGCAGCTGAGCATCAGCGACTTCCGCCCAGACGATGGGGTCGCTGCGCAAGCCACGCTGACCAACCGTGGCACGGGCACCCTCAACACCAATTGTTGTGATTACGAAGACGCCTCCATCGACGCACGGGTGCTCCACCTCACTGCAGACAACCTGATCCAGGCACAAACCGGCCGTGTGTCCATGACGGGTGGCAACCTCAGTGCCAAGCGCACCGCTGATGGCGCCACGGTTCAAATGGGCATCAACAAGGACCAGTTCGAAGCGGTGCGCATCTACCAAGGCAAATGGGAGTCCAACAGCATCGGCGCGAACGCGAGCGTGAGCCTGCAGGGTTATCGCCTCGAATTGGCCCCGGGCACGGAGATTCGTCTGTCAGGCAACACCACCGCCGATGCCTCGATCGACATGACGCAGCAAGAGGTGCAGGGCAGCGTGGCGCAATTCTGGCCCGTGAGGACCTCTGTCAGTGTGTCCGCCAGGCTTGACGTCGGCGCAGCGTATGGCGCCAGTGGACTGGAGTTCCTGGTCAAGCCCGAAGGAGAGGCCTTCGCAGGGGGAGAGATCTCCCAGATCCGGCAAGAGGGCGTGATCATCTCCGACACCCCCACCCAACTGCATGAGAGCGCTTCCTTTCTCTATGTGATCCGCAACGTGAGCACGCAAAGCCAGGCTCTCGACGTGCTCTGGCGCGTCAGCGCCTCGGGTGGGGCGTCGTATTACGGTATCCCATCGGTGCCCGAACCAGAGACCTGGGCCTTGATGCTGGGCGGGCTGATGGCACTGGGTGCATTCGCCCGGCGCCGTCGTGCCGGGGCTGCGGTCTGCGCTGCTGCGCTGATGGCACCGGTGTTCGCTCAAGCGGCACCGATCGTCAGTGCCGAGGGCAGCCTGGTCTCCATCGATGCGCGGGGCGAGGCCGAAGGCAGCTACCGCATCGAGCCGCAGACCCAGGCTTTCATTGCCAACGCTGACAGCTATTACGGCTACGACTACGGCCTGAAGTACAACGAGTTCTACTTCACCTACAGCCATGCAGGGGCGCAGAGCCACTACCTGGAAAACGGCGCCTTGCGAGTCTTCGCGGGAGCGGCCCAAGGCAGCAACAAACCCGCCATGTCCAAGGCAGCGGCCCAACTTGAATGGACCGATGTCGTCACGAACAACACCGCCAATGCGGGCGTGGCAACCCTTTCGTTCTCCACCTTCCAGAACAGCTACGCCCCTTACTGGTCGACCAGCAAAGACAGCCACTTCAAGGCTTCGGTGTGGCTGGACGGTCAGAGCGATCAACCCCTTTGGTTCTCTGCGCTGGACACCGTCAGCACGGCCGATGGTGGAACCAGCTGGGTGCTGTCTGGCGCGGACATCGGTTTGCAGAGCTGGGGCGGGGGCAGCTACGGGCTTGCTGGCCAGGACCTGCAGATCAACCTGGGCGCCCTGGCATCCGGGCAAAGTCGCAAGGTCCACTTCAAGATCGAGATGACCATGGCCGATGGCTACTACGACAGCGGGATGTACCTGGAGACGTCGGCACCGCTGCTGGCCATCTCCAGCGTGACGAACGTCTCGAGCGTGCCTGAGCCCTCTGCCTGGCTGATGGGGCTGGTGGGTGCATTGGCCTGCGCGGGCCTTGCCCGGCGCGCTCGCACCGAGGCCTGAGAGCGGGCATTCACCCCGCCAGTGCGGCCACCGCCGTGATCGATCCCCAGGCGGCCTCTGCCAAAGCGTGGCGGTGAGCCTGGGGTGTCGCCCGAACCCGCCCCGACAACCAGGCCCTGCAGTAGTTTTCTGACTGGCCGACGATGAGCGAGGGCAACAAGTCAGGCGAGCACTTGGTCAGCCTGGCGCCATCTTCAACCTGAGAGAACCAGGCCAGCAGGGCCTGGTTGCGCGCCCGGTTGCGCTCGACCAGCACCTGGGCTTGCGGGCCTTTGGCCACGAAGGACCTCGCCTGGAAAAGGAAGCGCGCCAGCTCCGGTTCGGCCGTGACCCAGTCCAGGTAGCTGAACACCATCGCGTGCACGCCGCCGCGCAGATCATGTGCCTGGGACAGGCGCGTGTTCAGGAGTTGGGCCTGGTCGTCGAGCGCACAGAAAAACAGCGCCGCGATGAGTCCATCCTTGTTGCCGAAGTGGTGGTAGATCGCCCCGACGCTGGTCTCGCATGCCGCCTTGATCACCTCGATGGTGGTCGCCTCGATGCCTTGGTCGTTGAAGCAGGCCAGAGAGCGCGCGAGGATTTCGCGTTTGAGCGCGGCGCGTCGCCCGGGGTGGCAACGCTCGAGAACGGACTGGGTGGACAAGCGATCTCCGTCTCAGGGTGTCCTGACAAGGCGGTTGACACGGCATTCTATTGCCGAATACAGTTCCGTAACAGAACTTTATTCTGCCAACAAAGGAGACATGCCGTGAGCCCAGCCCTTCAAATGTTCAACACCGTCGGTGCAGAGCAGTTCAGCAAGATGGTGTGCCAGATGGCGCCGTACTTCAGCACCATCGAGCCACAGCTCATCGACTTGCGTCCCGGCCGCGCCGAAGCCAAGGTGCCCTTCCGCAAGGAAATCACCAACCACCTGGGCACCGTGCACGCCATTGCCATGTGCAACGCCGCTGAGCTGGTGGGGGGCACCTTGACCGATGTCTCTGTTCCGGATGGCGCCCGCTGGATCCCCAAGGGCATGACCGTGGCGTACCTGGCGAAGGCCAAAACCGACCTGACGGCGATCGCCGACGGCGCGGGCATCGACTGGTCGACGGCGGGTGACAAGGTCGTCTCCGTCGAGGTGTTCGACACCGAGGGCAAGAAGGTCTTCACCGCGCAGATCACGATGGACGTGAAGCTGGCCAGCTGAGGAAGCGACATGCCATGGTTCAACCTGACACCGGTCCACGACGAGCGGATTTTTGAAACCGCTCGCCATGTCCACCGGTATGAGATGCACTTGCCTGTGAGTGCCGACGTGGTCTGGGCGGGCCTGGTAGCGGATCGCCCGCTACCGTGGTGCCGCGCGCTCAACGGGCGCTACACCTCCGGCCGGCCCTTCGGCGTGGGAACCACCCGCGAGGTGGGTGTGATGGCGAGCGCGCTCAAGCTGCGCGAACGCTTCTTCATCTGGGACGAAGCGCGGCGCAGGCACGCTTTCTACGTCGAGCAGACCAACCTGCCGCTGTTCAGCGTGTTTGCCGAGGACTACGAGGTCATGCCAACGGCCCAAGGCTGTCGCTTCACCTGGCGCTTCGCCATGGAGGGCACCAAGGGCATGGGGTCGATCTTCGCCCTGACGCAGCCGCTCAACAAACGCTTGCTGCTGGACGGGTTGATCCGCGACACCGAGCGGCACTTCAAGGCCTTCAAGCCCTGAAGCGACCGCTTTGGCTGAAAGGGCCAGCATTTGGCTGCGATGAACGCACCATCGACTTGTCTAATCTGCGCATGGACAAACATGATGTCGTGATCTACGGCGCGACCAGCTTCGTCGGCAAGCTGGTTGTCGAGCACTTTGTGCGCACCCACGGTGTGGGCCAGGGCCTGTCGTGGGCCATCGCGGGGCGCTCGCAAGCCAAACTGGACGAAGTTCGACGCCAACAGGGGCGCCACGCCGATGGCATCCCCATCCTCATCGCCGACGCGGATGACTTGCCTGCGCTCAAGGCCATGTGCGCGCGGGCCCGGGTCGTCATCTCGATGGCGGGACCGTTCGCGCTCCATGGCTCCAAGCTGGTTCAGGCTTGCGCCGAAACCGGCACCGACTATTGCGACATCACCGGCGAGCCGATCTGGGTGGCCGAGATGATTCGGCGTCATGGCGCCACCGCCAAGGCAACCGGCGCCCGCATCGTCCACTTCTGCGGCTTTGATTCGATCCCCTCGGACCTCGGTGTGCACCTGCTTCAAAAGGAGGCCATGCGCCGGTTCGGCCGGACCTGCCCCAAGGTGAGGATGCGCGTGATGCACGCACGCGGCAACCCGCCGGGAGGGACCTATGCCTCGGCCATGGATGCGATCGGCAAGGCCAGCACCGACGCCGCCTATCGCAAAGCGATGTTCGATCCCTACCTCATCTGTCCTGAAGGCCACGGGTTCAAGGTCAGGCAGAGCCACGCCTTCCTGCCCGCACATGACCGCACCATCGGGCAGTGGACGGCGCACTTCGTGATGGGCAACATCAACACCCGCGTCGTTCACCGCAGCAACGCGCTGTCGGGCAAGGCCTATGGCCCTGAGTTCCGCTACGAAGAAGCGATCGCCGTGGGCCGTGGCCCACTGGGCTGGATTGGCGCTCAGCTGGTGACGGGCCTGATGTTCGGTTTCGTCACGCTGGCAGCCCTGCCCATCAGCCGGCAGCTGCTGACGCGCTTCGTCCTGCCCAAGCCCGGCGAAGGATCCAACCTGGCGAAGCTCGCCCGCTGCAACTTCGATGTGCGCCTCATCGGCGAAATCGAGGGAAAGGAGCCACTGCAGCTGACCTTGCAGGGAGAAGGCGATCCAGCCTGCTACGCCACCTCGAGGATGATCGCCGAGGCGGGCATCTGCCTGGCCCTGGAAGTCGATAAGCAGTCCGTCCCAGGCGGATTCGGCACGCCCGCGACCACCTTGGGCGACAAGTTTGTCGAGCGCCTGCATCGGCATGGGCAGATGCGGTTCTCGGTGCTCCAGCGAAACTGATCGGCGGGCCTCCGGTTCCCCCTAAGCTTTGGGGGGCGGCCCTGTTCACGGTCAAGCCGGCGACATCGAGGGCCGGCGCCCAAGCCTGCCCGTGGCATGCTCCCCCACGGCGTTCAGCCGCAGGCGCAACAGGGGAGTCACGATGGCCACACCACAGCAGGACCAGGACCACGATTGGGACCTGACCGATCCGCCGCGTGTGTTGCCCGCGCTGCTGCTGCCCGCCACCTTGCTGGCACAGGACGCCTTGCCCCGCCTGCTGGCCAGCGAAGCCGACGTCCTGGCGGTGCGGCGCATCGAGGGCCTCACCGTTTACTGGTACAGCTTCCCGATGGATTGGGCGCGCGAGCGCGTGCGCCAGGCCGATCCGCAGGCCACGCTCAAGCGCGTGCTGGACCTGCACGAGTTCCTGTCGGCGCCCGTTCGTTCAGCCAACGACCATGCGCTGCAAGCGCCACTGGACCGCGATGCCGTGGTGCTCGATGGCGATCGCTTCGTGGGCGTTCAGCCGCCGGGCCCAGCCCAGGGCAGGTCTGTTCAGGCCCCGGTGACGTCGCCTGCGATGGCGGCTCGGCCGACCAGCCAACCCTCGAGCAGCCGTCTGCCTCACACGGGGCAGGAGCAGTTTGGCCAGGTGCAGCAGCAAATTCAGCACCAGGAGCACAGCCCCTTCACCCAGCATCAGAATGCGATGCCGCCCGAGATGGCGCTTCCAGAAGTGGTGACCCCGGAAATGGCCGGTGCCGAGCCGCCGAGCTTGGGCACCGAGATGGCCCCCGAAGCGATGCCCGAGGCCCTGCCTGAAACCGCGGCAGCGCCCACGCTGCAACCCTTCAGCGCCCACCCCCGCCTGGATGCCCCCGACGTCGTCCAGCCCCGCCAGGCCTTCACGGTCACCGTGGGCTTGGCCGAGCAGGCGCAAGCCGGCGTCATCGGTGGCCCCGTGGTGCTTGACCTGCCCGCCAACGTGCAAACCTTCGAACTGAGCGTGCAACTCATCGTCGACGGCTTCGAGGCGCCGGCAGGCCAGGGCCTGCAAGCCACGCTGCAGGTCAACCGCGCTCGCCCAGGTGAGGCAGCAGTGCAGTTCAACCTGGTGGCACCCGGTCTGGCCAGCGACGAAGCCGCGCGCCTGAGCAGCCTGCGCGTGCTTTACCTGTTCGAAGGCCAGGTGTGCGGCATGGCGCTGCGCCGCATCGCCGTGGTGAGCAGCCAGCCCCATGCGGCCGAACCCGAGCGTGTGCAAGGCCATGGCCAACGGTGGACCGACACCGCACCGCAAGCCAGCGCCGTGAACGTGCAGAGCGGCTTGCCCCCGGTGGACCTCACCGTCGTCATCGACCAGCCCGATGGCGACGCCAGCCAGGGCCGCTTCGTGTGGCGCTTCACTTCGCCGCACACCACCGACCTGCCGCATCTAGCGGTGCCTTCCGACCTGGGCACCGGCGGCGCAGAGTTCGGTGGCAAGGTGATCACCGAGGTGCACCAGGCCACCTTGCTCGACATGGCCGAGCTCATGGTCACCGGCCTGGGCCGCACCATCCACGACGCGGCGCCGCCCGAGCTCTGGCAGGCCTTGCGCACGGTGCACCGCGCCATGCAGGCGGCAGGCGAGCACCGCGCGCTCAACGTGCTGCTGCTCACCGCGGAGCCCCACGTGCCCTGGGAGCTGGCTTTGTTCGACGACGCCGACAAGCTCATCGCCGACGCACCGCCGCTGCTGGGCTGCCAGGTCAACCTGGGCCGCTGGCCGATCGACCACAGCGAGCTGCCGCCGCGCGCCCACATCGACGTGCAGCACATGGCCGCCGTGGTGGGCGACTACGCCGCGCGCTCGGGCTGGCGCAAGCTGCAGCAGGCCATGGAAGAAGGCGCCCAACTGGTGCAGCGCTACCAGGCCGTGCAACTTGCCGCCGACGCGCCGCAGATCAAGAAGCTGCTCACCGCGCGCCTGGGCGACGTTGACCCGGGCCACGGCGCCGAGGCCGTGCACTTCGCCTGCCACGGCGAGGCCATGCAACAGCACGCGCTGGACGCGGCCGTCATCCTGGCCGATGGCATGCGCCTGAGCCCGCTGGTGTTCGCCAACGCGCCCCTGGGCAAGCGCTCGTCGCCCTTTCTCTTCATGAACGCCTGCCAGGTGGGCAAGGCCAGCGAGCTGCTGGCCTCGTTCTCGGGCTTCGCGGGCGAGGCCATCAAGGGCGGCTTTCGGGGCTTCCTGGCGCCGCTGTGGTCGGTCGAAGACCAGCTCGCGCGCGACATCGCCCTGGGCTTTTACGACCAGGTGTTTGGCGATGCCGGCCACGCACCGCGCCCCGTGGCCGAGGTGCTGCGCGAGATGCGCGCCCGCTTCGCCGACACCGAGCCCAACAGCCTCACGCGCCTGGCCTACGTCTTCTACGGCCATCCCGGCCTGACCCTGAGCCGCAACCCCTCATCCACGTCACCCACCCTGGAGCCCCAACCATGACCACCCTGCACGGCGGCAGCCAAGCCATCCCCCTCGGCGGCAACCTCACGCTGCGCGCGCCCGGCCTGACGGGTCAGGCCCGCGTGCTGCCTCCGCGCCAGCCCGGCACGCGCGGTGAAGAGCTCGTCACGCCCGCGCTCGATGCGGCCCTGGCCGATGCCGGTCTGGAAGAAGTCGCCACGGTGGAGTTGCAAGTCAACGTGGTGCCTCAACCGCTGGCGGCCACGTCGATGCGCGGCCCCGATGGCGCCGATGCCTTCGAGCTCGAAGCCGCCGACCCGGGCCCCGATCATGCCCAGGTGGTGCTGTCCATCGACGAGGCGGGCGCCATGCACTGGCACTTCCCGCTCGACGACGACCTGAACGTGCAGCCCGCAGCCACGCGCGGTGGCGGGCCTTCGCTGCGCTATCGCATCCCCAAGGAGGTGGCGGTGGCGCCGCCCGCGCTGGCCGAACAGGCCACCACGCGCAGCCTCATCGGCCTGGTCGGGCGCAAGCTGCTCAAGGTGCTGATCTACCCCATTGGCGACGCCATCTTCGGACCCGTCATCGACAAGGCCATGGGCTTTTGGGAAAACAAGAAGCGCCCGCACCACCTCAGCCGCTTCCCCTCGCTCGAACGCCCCGCGCTCACCGCTGCCGACTGGGCCGACCTCAGCCAGGGTCCGGCGCTGCTGTGGGTGCATGGCACCTTCAGCTCGGCACGCGCGGCCTTCGGCGACGTGGACACCGACACCTTGGGCGCGCTGCTGCCGCGTTATGGCCAGCGCTCCTTCGCGTTCGACCATCCCAGCGTCTCGGCCTCGCCGATGGAGAACGCCCGCTGGTTCTTCAGCCAGATGCCGGCCGACGCCAAGCTGGAGGTCGACATCGTCTGCCACAGCCGTGGTGGTCTGCTCAGCCGCCTGCTGGCCCTGCCTGCGCTGTGCGGGGGCGACGCCAGCCGCTTCAAGGTGCGCCGCATCGTGCTGGTGGGCGCCGCCAACGCCGGCACGCCGCTGGCCGACCCGGACCACGTGGTCGCCTTCCTCGACCGCACCACCACGGCCTTGAACCTCACCTCGCTCACGCCCGACTGGGCCGATGCGCTGGAGGTGGTGATGGCGGTGGTCAAGGTCATCGGCCATGCAGGCCTCAAGGGCCTGGACGGCCTGGCCTCGATGCGCCCCGAGAACGACTTCCTCAAGCAGCTCAACACCACGCCGCTGCCGGGCTCCGAGCTGTATGGCATCGGCGCCGACTTCGAGCCGGCAGGCTTCGGCCTGGGCGCGGCCTTCTGCACGGGCGTGGACTCGGTGGTCGACCGCGTCTTCGACACCCAGCCCAACGACCTGGTCGTGCCCACGCTGGGCATGTCGACCTGGGGTGGGGCGCTGCAGGTGCCCGCCGAGCGCTACCTGAGCTTCCCGGCGGCCAAGGGCGTGATGCACACGCAGTACTTCCAGCAGGACGACACCCGCAAGAAGCTGCTCGAGTGGTTGGTCTGATCCGGTAATGCTCCACGCGGGGCTCCGGTGGCCGCGCGCATGGCCGGGCCACAGGTCTATCGTGGAGCCTGGGAGGCTGGAGTCACCACCTCGCACCGCCCTTCACGGCGCGGCGCTGAAAGGACCATGCCATGCAGGACAGCCCGGAAGCCACCAACGACTACGCCAGCCTGAAGGCCCTGATGCCCTGGCTGGTCCGCCGATCGAGCACCGATCTGCAGCGCGCTCGCGGTGCCTACCGCAACCCCCATGCCCGAGACCGCGCCCGGGTGCTGCACTCGCACTCGTTCCGCTGCCTTCAAGGCAAGCAGTGCTGGATGGGGCTCGACGATGGCGAGGTCATGCGTTCGCGCATGACCCAGACCTTCGAGGCGGCGCAACTCGCGCGCGGGCTGCTCAGGGCCCTGCAAGGGCTGCATTCGCCATCCGAATCCTGGATGCCGCTGCTGCCTGACCCCAACCTGATCGAAGCCATCGCCTTCGCTCGCCACATGGGGGCCCCGGCATTCGGGCGCAGTGGTGAGACGGCGCTCAACTTCCTGATGCGGCACCACGGGGGCTTCGAGTCGGGCGCGCAAAGCCTGCGCCTGCTGGCCCGCTGCGAGCCGTATGAAGAAGGCTTCGGGCTGGACCTGTCTCGGCGTGCGCTCCTGGGCGCCCTGCAACACCCCGCCTCGCTGCTGCAGCTCAAGCGGCACCAGGCCGCTGCCGATGCCGCATCGGGCCAGGCGCCCCGCCGCGCCGACTGGCACCCACCCCATGGCTTCTACGCCGAAGACCAGGCCGTGGTGAGCTGGATCCTGATGCCCCTGGCCAGCTCGGACACCGAGCACGTGCTCAGGCCACTGACCGCCGCCACCGCGCTGGCGCATGGGCACGCCGGCCCCGGCAGCCTCGACGCCAGCATCGTCTCGACGGCGGCCGACATCGCGGCGGGTTGTCACGAGTTCGAAGACGGCATCGCGCTCGGAGCGATCCGACATGCCGACTGGGAGGCTCTGACGCCCGACCGGGGCTGGGCTTCGGCGGTCGACCTTGAAGACTTCGCGCAACTGGGCCAGCAGCTCTTCAAGGGCAGCGTGGCCGCCCGCAAGCGCGCCATGGGCACGCTCATCAACGCTTTCGTGGTGTCGGTCGAGGTGGAGCCTCGCGACGACGTGCAGGAGCCGCTCATGCGCTGGCAGGCCCAGCTGCTGCCCCAGGCCCGTGACCTGCTGGCGCAGCTGCGCGAGGTGGTCAACGCCCGGGTGTGCGACCACCTGCAGGTGCAGGCCCACGAGCAGACCGGTGCTACCCTGCTGGGCGGCCTGTTCACCGCTTACGCCAACGACCCGGCCACCCTGCTGCCCCCCGATGTGCGCGCGGCCCACGCCACCGCCGACAGCGACGCTTCGCGCCTGCGGCTCATCGCCGACCACGTGGCGGGGTTGTCGGATGCGCAGGTGTCAACGATGCATGCGCGGCTGCATCGGTGAACAACGCTCGCAGACTCAGTTCAGCGAGGGCTCTGCCCGCAAACGTTCGGCCATCAGGTCGATGAAGGCGCGCATCTTGGCCGATGCGTGCCGGCCTTCGCGGTGAACGATGTGGATGGGCACCTTGGGCGATTCGAACTCGCTGAGCACCACCTTGAGCTTGCCTGCGGCCAGCAGGGGCGCGACCTGGTACGACATCAGCCGGGTCACGCCCAGGCCCAGTGACGCGGCCTCGATGGCGCCATCGTTGCTGGAGACGGTCAACCTCGGTTTGATGCGCACCGACAGCGGCTCGCCCTGGTCCACGAAGCGCCATTCGATGTTCTGTGACAGGCTGCTGGCCACGATCACCTGGTGTTGCTTGAGCTCGTGCGGCGTCTGAGGGATGCCGTGGCGCTTGAGGTAGCTGGGGGCCGCGCAGATGACCCGCCGAACGTGCCCGACGCGCAAAGCGCGGTAGCTGGAGTCGGACAACTCACCAATGCGGATGCCGATGTCCACGCCTTCTTCCAGCATGTTGACCACGCGGTCCAGGAACAACGCGGAAACCGATGTCTCGGGGTGTTGGCGCAGGTAGTCGACGATGCCCGGCATCACGTACATGCGGCCGAACAGCACCGGTGCCGTCACCGTCATGTGACCACGTGGCTGGGCGTTGATGCCTGCGGCGGCCTCGTCGGCCTCGTCGGCGGCGGCGATCACGCGGCGCGCGTCGTCCAGGTAACGCTCGCCCGCCTCGGTGACGCGCACGTGGCGCGTGGTGCGCTGCAGCAACTTCACGCCCAGGCGGTCTTCCAGGGCCGAGATGGCGCGCGTCACCGCCGGGGGCGACATCGCCAGGCGCCGCGCCGCTGCCGCAAAGCCCTCTTCTTCGGCCACGGCCACGTACACGGTCATCAGGTGAAGACGGTCCATCGCTGTTCCTCCTGGCGCAATTATCCATTGCCATCCACAGGGATTCTCTTTGTTGGGCGAGGTCGAAACAATCGGCTGTCACCACCACGAAAGGGGATCTCCCATGAAACGTCAACTTGTTTTGCAGGCTGCTTTGGCCTGTGCCCTGGCCACGCTCGCAACGGGGGCAGCACAGGCGGCCGACCCGAACCAGGAAAAGTGCTACGGCATCGCCAAGGCGGGTCAGAACGACTGCGCCAACCTCGCGGGCACGCACTCCTGCGCGGGGCAGTCCAAGGTCGACAAGGACCCGGGCGAGTGGAAGCTCGTGCCCAAGGGCACCTGCGTCAACCTCGGCGGGCTCAACGCGGCCGATGCCAAGGCCCGGTTCGCCGCTTCGGCTGCTCGCAAGTGAGGGGGGCGCCGCATGGCCTCGCATCCCCTGGTGGGCGTGGGCCTGCGCGCGCCTCACTTCGAAGCCCTGCTCGCCTCGCCGCAAGGCGTCGACTTCGTCGAGGTGCATGCCGAGAACCACTTTGCAGAAGGCGGCCTGTCGCGTGCGCTTCTGGAGCGGGTGGCCGGTGTGTTGCCGCTGAGCCTGCACGGCACGGGCGCGGGCCTGGCCTCCAAGGTGCCCATTCCACTTGATCACCTGCGGCGCTTGCGTTCGCTCGTCGAGTGGGCGAAGCCGACCTGGGTGTCCGACCACGTGGCGCAAACCTGGTTTGTTCACCACGGGCAGCTCAGGCACGCGGGTGACCTGTTGCCCGTTGCGTTCGACCGCGCTGCGCTGCGCCACCTGGTCGACAACGTGCGGCGCATGCAGGACCACCTGGGCCGTCAGATCCTCATCGAGAACCTGGCCCAGTACGTGGTGTTCGCGCAGTCGGACATGCCAGAGGTCGAGTTCCTGGTGCGGGCCTGCGAGCAAAGCGGCTGCGGGCTCCTGGTGGACTTGAACAACCTGCACGTCAACGCCCTCAACGCTGGCGAAGGTGATGCCGAGGCTTCGGTGCGCCGGTGGCTGGACGCCTGCCCCGCACACCTCGTCAAGGAGCTGCACCTGGCTGGCAGCACGCCCAACCCCGGTGGCCTGGTGATCGACGACCACGCGCAGCCGGTGTCCGAGCCCGTCTGGGCTTTGCATCGGCACGCGTGTCAGCGGTTTCCAGAGGCGATCACCTTGATCGAGTGGGACGAACAACTGCCACCGTGGTCTCGGCTGGTTCAAGAAGCCGACCGGGCGCGTGAACACACGAGGGCGCTGGCATGAGACCGATCTGCGCCGAGCCCGACGAGACCTTGCCCGCGCGCGTTGCCGAGGCGGGGCACCCACATCTGTCGGCGCTTTGGCCCTACCCCCTTTCGCGACGCGCCAACGCCCACCGGGCGCTGGCCATTACCTACCCGACCGTGGTGCAGCTGCTGGGCGACGAGGCCTTCGAGGTGCTGAGCCAGCGGTTCCTCGATCAGAGCCCGCATGGGCTGGCCGATTGGGGCGCATGGGGCGATGGCTTTGCCGCGTGCCTGGCTGAGCAGCCAGAGCTGCAAGACCTGCCATACCTGCCCGATGTCGCGCGGCTCGACTGGTTGTGCCACGTCAGCGAACGAGCCCAGGACTTGGCCGTCGAAGTCGCCACGCTCGCCTGGGTGGGCACGCGCCCGCCCGAAGCCCTGCGCCTGTGCCTGGCGCATGGGCTGAAGGTGCTGAGCTCAAGCCACCCGGTGCTGGCCATCTGGCACGCCCACCACGCCGAGCCTTTGCAGCAACGCCATTGGCAAGCCATCGCGAACGAGCCACTGCCACCCGGGCAGCGGCGGCACGTGCTGGTTCACCGCACGCCATGGCGCGCGGTGCCCGCCGAGCTGCCTGAATCCGCCCACCGATTCCTGAGCGCCGTGATGGCGGGCCACAGCCTCGCGCATGCGCTCGACGCCGCCGAGCCGGCGGGCTTTGACCTCGTCCAGTGGCTGCCCCACGCCATCCAGCAAGGCTGGGTCGTCGGGATGGCCGAACACCTTCCCGATCCCACCCTTTGAATGGAGAACACCATGTCCCTGTCTTGCTGGGCCTCACGCCTCTACCGTTTTCAGTCGACCCAGCTGGCCTCGCTGGCCAGGCTCGAGCCTGTGCTGCAACTCGCGGCCAGGTTGCACGTGGCCCAGGTGTTCTGGTCCTCCGGCCTGACCAAGGTGCAGAACTGGGAGGGCACCTTGTTCCTGTTCCAGGAGGAGTACCAGGTGCCTTATCTGCCGCCCGAGCTGGCCGCGTGGATGGGCACCGGTGGCGAGCTGGCGCTGCCACCTTTGTTGGCCCTGGGCCTGCTGGGGCGCTTCTCGGCCCTGGGGCTGTTCGTTGTGAACCTGGTGGCGGTTCTCAGCCTGGCCGAGGTACCGCCGGTGGCGCTGCAGCAGCACATCCAGTGGGGCGGTTTGCTGGCCTGGCTGGCCATCACAGGGGTGGGTCGCTGGTCGCTGGATGGCTGGCTCAGCGCCCGAACCTCGGCGCGCAAACCAGCTCGGCGCCCAAGCGCCTGAGCGCCGTTTCACCTGCGTCCACATGGAGAGGGGCCCTTGCGAAAGCGAGGGCCCTTTTTGCTTTGGAGCAGGTTTTGATTGTTCCTTGAATCGGAATGATCAATTCAACTCAATCGGTATTCACTAAATAAACAGGATCAATCAAAGTTCACTCACTGGCAGCGCTGAAGCAGCCGGACCCACACAAAGGAACTTCACATGAGCCGCATCAACGTCATCGACCAACACAACGCCAACGCCGAACAAAAGGCCCTCCTGGACGCGATCCAGGGCCAGCTGGGCATGGTGCCCAACTTCCTGAAAGTCTTCGCCAACTCGCCGGTGGCGCTGCAAGCCTTCCTGGGCCTGCATGGCGTGGCCAACGCCGGCAGCCTGAGCCCGCAGACCCGCGAACGCATCGCCCTGGCGCTGGCCCAGCAAAACACCTGCGAGTACTGCCTGTCGGCCCACACCGCCATCGGCCGCAAAGCCGGTCTGACGGGTGACGAGATCGCCGCAGCCCGCGCTGGCAGCAGCGAAGACGCCAAGGCCGCCGTGGCCGTGAAGCTGGCGCGCAGCCTGGTCGAGCACAAGGGCGACATCACCACGGCCGAGCTGATCGAGGCCCGCGAAGCCGGCTACTCCGACGCCGACATCGTCGAAATCATCACCCACGTGGGCATGAACCTGCTGACCAACATCCTGGGCAAGGCCAGCCGCGTCGACATCGATTTCCCCAAGGTCGCACTCTGAAGCGATCGCTTTCCTTCCTCAACGTCCCAACCCCTCATTGAAAGAAACCACCATGAACACCCGTTTCACCCGCCGCGCCCTGATCTCGGCCATCGTCGCCTCCGCTGCCGTCTTCGCTGCCCTGCCGCAGCAAGCCCTGGCCTATGACGAAACCTCGACCTTCGAGCTCAACGTCGATGCCCAGGGCGTCGGCATCCAGGGCCATGACCCCGTGGCCTACTTCAGCGCCGGCCAGCCCACCAAGGGCAACGCCAAGTTCAGCGCCAGCCATCGCGGTGCCACCTACTGGTTTGCCTCGGCCGCCAACCGCGACGCCTTCAAGGCCAACCCCGACAAGTTCGCGCCCCAGTACGGTGGTTACTGCGCCATGGGCGTGGTGCTGGACAAGAAGCTGGACGGGGACCCGACCGCCTGGAAGATCGTCGACGGCAAGCTCTACCTGAACGTCAACAAGGACGTGCAGAAGAAGTGGCTGGAAGACGTGCCGGGCAACCTGGGCAAGGCCAACGCCAACTGGCCCGAGATCAAGCACAAGGCCCCCAAGGACCTGTGATCTGATGGCCCCTCGCCACCACGGAGCACACACATGAGCCGCGCTTACTCCGACATCGCCTTCACGCCCGCTGTGCGCGACATGCAGACCCGCATGGGCAGCCGCGCCAACTACGCCCCGCTGGACGTCACCGACGACCGCCGGGACACCCTGACCGAGCGTGAAGCCGAGTTCATCGAAGCGCGCGATGGCTTCTACCAGGCCACCGTCAGCGAAACAGGCTGGCCTTATGTGCAGTTCCGTGGTGGCCCGGCGGGCTTCCTCAAGGTGCTGGACGCCAAGACGATCGGCTTTGCCGACTTTCGCGGCAACGTGCAGTACATCAGCGTGGGCAACCTTCAGAACAACGATCGCATCTCGATCATCCTGATGGACTACCCCAACCGGCGGCGCCTGAAGCTGCTGGGCCGCGTGCGCCTGGTCAGCGAGGCCGAAGACCCGGCTCTGGTCGCCAGGCTGGAGTTGCCGGCCTACCGCGCCCGGGTGGAGCGCGCCTTCGTCATCACCATCGAGGCCTACGACTGGAACTGCCCGCAGCACATCACGCCGCGCTTCACCGAGGCCGAGGTGCAGGAGGCCGTGGCGCCCTTGCACGCCGAGATCGCTTCGCTGAAGGCGGAGTTGGACGCGGCCAGGCACGCCGCCCCTCAACCGACCGCCGCACCGGCATCCGCGCCACAACGTGCACGCAGCCCACAGGTGCTGGGCTCGGGCCCCCTGCCCTTGCGCATCACCGGCATCCGCCAACTCACGCCGCGCGTGAGGGCCTACGAGCTGCGCACCGTGGACGGCGGCACCCTGCCAGCCATCCAGGCCGGCGCGCACCTGGACGTGCCTGTGGCCTTGCCTTCTGGCGTGCTCACCTCGCGCCGTTATTCGATCAGCTCCAACCCCACGCGCCGCGATGCCTATGAAATCGCCGTGCTGCACGAGCCAGCGGGCCAGGGCGGCTCTGCCGCCATCCACGCCAGCTTCGAGCTGGGCATGGTCTTGAACTGCAGCGTGCCGGGCAATGACTTTGCCCTGACCGACTCGGCTGGGCCCGTCATCCTGCTGGCTGCTGGCATCGGCATCACGCCCATCAAGGCGATGGCGCTGGAGCTGCTGGCCCAAGGCCGCGAGTTCGCGCTTCACTACGCCTACCGCTCACGAGCGGACGCTGCTTACCTGGACCGCCTGGAGCGCCAGCTGGGCGAGCGACTGGTGTCCCACGACGCTTCGGCGATGCGCAAGCTGGACGTCGCTGCCTTGCTGCAAAGTGTCCCGGCAGGGTCGCACCTCTACGTGTGCGGACCGGCGGGCCTGATCGCTGCGGTGAACGACGCCGCCCGACAGCAAGGCCTGAGCCCTGAGCGTGTGCACCACGAAGCTTTCGCGCTGGACACCGCCCACCCAGGCCATCCCTTCGTCGTCAAGCTCGCCAAGCAGAACAAGACCGTGGAGGTGCCTGCCAACGTGAGCCTGCTGCAGGCCCTGGAAGACGCGGGTGTTGCCGTGCCTTCAGGGTGCCGCACAGGCAGCTGCGGGACGTGCGTGGTGCGCGCCACCGCAGGCAAGGTGGTGCACCACGACAGCTTCCTGAGCCCCGAACAACAAGCCGCCGGGCAGATGTGCCCGTGCGTTTCCCGAGCGCAGTCCGATGCGCTGACCCTTGACCTGTGACCCCCTGACCCCACCCCAAGGAATCAACATGATCGACGTCTACACCGCCAACACCCCCAACGGCCTGAAGATCCCGATGGCGCTGGAAGAGATGGGCGTGCCCCATGTCCTGCACAAACTCGACCTGGGCCGCAACGACCAGAAGCAACCCGACTTTCTGCGCATCAACCCCAACGGCCGCATCCCGGCCATCGTCGACCACGATGCCCCCGGCGCCCATGGGCCCCTGTCGGTGTTCGAGTCGGGCGCCATCTTGTTGCACCTCGCCGAGCGCTTTGGCCAGCTGATCCCGTCCGACACCGTGGGCCGCACCCGCGCGCTCGAGTACCTGTTCTTCCAGGTGGGCGGCGTGGGCCCGATGTTCGGGCAGGCCGGCTGGTTTCAGCGCAACGCGCCCGAGCTGACCGTGGCCGTCAAGCGCTATCAGGACGAATCGGCCCGCCTGACCGCCGTGCTGGAAAGCCGCCTGGCCACATCGCCCTGGTTGGCGGGCGAGAGCTACTCCATCGCCGACATCGCCCATTTCGGCTGGCTCCGGGTGGCCCCCACTTACCTGGGCATGGACATGACGCCTTACCCCGCTGTGCAGGCGTGGGTGCACGCCATCAACACCCGCCCGGCCACACAGCGGGCGCTGAAGGCCTTGGCGGGCTGATTGTTCCATTCAGTGAACTGATTCATTGCGCCAGGCAGATCTTCTCCTCATGCACTGAATTAATCAGAATGACTTCATCAACGAGGTCACACCATGCCTGCCACCCAAGCCAACCCTGTTCAGTCCGCCCAAGCCGGCTTGCCCGGCGAGCGCGTCATGCCGCATGCCCCCCGGGTGCGCTTGCCCAGCGGCATGGACTGCATCCCGCAGCATTACGTGACCTACCACCACGACATCGTGTCGTTGTCCGAGATCGCTGCGCGGGTCAGCTTTGATGCGCACACCCTGGTGTTTGCCTCGCAAGACGAGCACGGCATGTGCATCCAGATCGGCCTGATCGGGCGCGAGAACTACGAACGTGGCCACGCCGTGCGCCCGCGCAAGCTCGTTTACGGCCGCAAGTGGCGCATCGATGCCGACACCCCCAGCTCCGAGATCGTGCAGACCATCTTCCTGGCGATCAAAAAGGCGCGTGAGCACGAGGTTCGCGAGCTGCTGACCCTCAGAGATGGCCGCCATGGCGCCAGCAGCGCTGCGCTGAGCAATCACCTGGACCTGCCGATGCTGGTGCAACAGCGCCAATGGCTGACCCAGGCCCGCGTGAACGACACCACCGATGCCGAGCGCGTGCAGCACGTCCTGGCTGGGCTGCGCTTTGCCGAGCGCACACTGCACTTGAGCTCGCTCCACTTCTTTGGTGGGCAAGCATGGGTCGAAGTGACCTTGGGCGAGCAGGCGCCTGGCCGTGCCGAAGAGGGTGACCTGCCCGAGTTCGCCGACCTGCGTTTGTGCGTGCGCTTCGATGCCACGCAGCCCCACCAGCTCGTTTACGAATTGATGGACGCGTTGATCCAACACAGCGACCGCCACGTCGACGAAACCTTCCTGTTCGACGGCTTTGCCCGCTTCAGCCGCCAGATCGACCCGCGCCTGCTGGCCCGGCTGTCCATCGCGTCGCGCCCTTACCGTCGAGACCAGGGCAACACGCGCTTCTACAGTGGCTTTCAACGCGCCAATTACGACACCGATGCCGGGCGGGCGCCACACTTGGGCACGGGGCCGCTGGCCCAGCGCAACCGCGGCCTGATCGAGTCTCACCCCCTGCTTCAGGGCCACATGCCCCGAGGCTTCCTGCCATGCCGCACCAACGCGCCTGCGGGCGCCAACTGAGCGAGAACCACATGCCTGATTTCGACCACCAACTGTTTGTCATCGGCGGAGGCTCCGGTGGCGTGCGCGCGGCCCGGGTTGCCGCGAGCCTGGGCGCCAAGGTGGCCATCGCCGAGCGCTTTCGTTACGGCGGCACCTGCGTGATCCGGGGTTGCGTGCCCAAGAAGCTGCTCGTCTACGCGGCCCAATTCGCCGAGTCCTTTGACGATGCGGCCGGCTTCGGCTGGCGCGTGCCGCAGGCCGAGTTCTCGTGGCCAGCGCTGATCGCCGCCAAAGACAAAGAGATCACCCGTCTGAGCGGCTTGTATGAGCGCAACCTCGGCCAGTCGAAGGTCGAGGTGCTGCATGGCGATGCCCGCCTGATCGACCCGCACACGGTGGAGGTCAACGGCCAGCGCCACACCGCGCAGCACATCCTGGTGGCCACGGGCGGCACGCCGAACCTGCCCGCCGTGCCCGGCATCGAGCACGCCATCACCTCCAACGAAGCCTTTGACCTGCCGCAGCTGCCGGGACGCATCCTGATCGTGGGCGGTGGCTACATCGCGGTGGAGTTCGCCGGCATCTTCAACGGCCTGGGTGCGCAAACCACCTTGAGCCACCGGGGCGACAAGCTCTTGCGTGGCTTCGATGAGGACGTGCGCAGCCACCTGCAAGCCGAGATGCAGAAAAAGGGCATCGAGCTGCTGCTCAACAACGAGGTGCAAGGCATCGAACGCCTGCCCGACGGCAGCTTGAGCGTGACGATGCGCGATGCCGCCGCGCCCCGGGTGTTCGATGCGGTGATGTACGCCACTGGCCGCCGCCCTCAAACCCAGGGCCTGGGCCTGGACACACTGGGCGTGGCGCTGGACAGCGACGGCGGCATCCTGGTGGACAAGCACGGCGCCACCAACGTCCCCAGCATCCACGCGGTGGGCGACGTCACCAACGGCCTGGCCTTGACGCCCGTGGCCATCCGCGAGGGCGCGGCCTTGGCGCACAGGCTGTTCGGCCCGACGCCCGTTGGCAGCGCCATCCAGTCCGTGCCCACGGCCGTGTTCAGCCAACCGCCTGTGGGCACCGTCGGGCTGAGTGAAGCGGCGGCGTGGGCCGAGCACACCAGCCTGGACATCTACCGCTCGACCTTCCGCAACATGCGCCACACCCTGGCAGGGCGCGACGAGCGCACCCTCGTCAAGCTGATCGTCGACACCCACAGCCAACGGGTGCTGGGTGTGCACATGGTCGGTGCCGACGCCCCTGAAATCATCCAGGGGCTGGCGATCGCGATCCGCATGGGCGCCACCAAGGCCGATTTCGACGCCACCGTGGCCCTGCACCCCTCTGCCGCCGAAGAGTTCGTGACCTTGAAGGACAAGGTCACCCTGACGCGCCCTTGAGACCCCTTACCACCATCAGGACAACACATGAACACCCAAGTCGAGCCCCCACGCCCTCCGCTGCCACCGTTTGACCGCGCGGACGCCATCAAGAAGGTCAGGCTGGCCGAAGACGCGTGGAACACCCGCGACGCCCAACGCGTGGCCTTGGCCTACACGCGCGACAGCCGCTGGCGCAACCGCGCCGAGTTCATCCAGGGGCGTGAAGGGATCGATGCCTTCCTGCGCCGCAAATGGGCCAAGGAACACGACTACCGCCTCATCAAGGAGATCTGGGCGCACGACACGCACCGCATCGCCGTTCGCTTCGTCTACGAATGGCGAGACGACAGCGGCCAGTGGTTTCGCTCGCATGGCAACGAGAACTGGGCATTCGACGACCACGGGTACATGGCCGTGCGCCACGCCAGCATCAACGACCAGCCGATCGCCGAGGTGGACCGCAAGTTCCACTGGCCACAAGGCAGGCGGCCTGACGACCACCCCGGACTGACCGAGCTGGGGCTTTGAAGCCTCCAGGCATGCCGCTGGGCAGCCTGGTGGCGAGCCCGGGGCCTTGTCAGCCGCGCTGGCGACGACGAGCCACGAAGACAGCGGCCAGGCCAGCTGCCATCAGGGCGTAAGCCTCGGGCTCCGGCACGGCGCTCAGCACGAACAGGCGCGAGTTGGGCGTGCCCGAGTCTTCGGCCACCAGGTAGATGGTGCCGCGCTCGTCGATGGTCACGCCTTCGATGGCCTGAGTGGTCACGCCGCTGAGGTCGAACTGGCTGAGGATGCTGCCCGAGCTGCGGTCGATCTCGATGAGCTTGCGCGAATCCAGGCTCAACACCAGCAGGTTGTCGGCGGCTTGCGTGCCCACCAGGGCGTCGACGCCCGACAGCGTCTGGATGTCCGACAGGCTGTTCAAGCCGAACACCGACGAAGCGCCCGAGAACAGCACGTTGTTGGTGGCCGTGCCGCCGCCGACGGCGAAGGTCAGCGAGTGTTCGCGCAGCTGTGCCGGGTCGTCTTGCTTGACGCTGAAGAACTTGCCCGTCAGCGGGTCGTAGCTGATGCCTTCGGTGCCCACGTTCTTGACGCTGGTGGTGCTGCCGGTGATGGCCACCTTGGGCTGGTTGTTCAGGGCGACGCTGCCGCCGTTGCTGTAGTCGAACTGGTATGCGATCTGCGGGCGCTCGTCCACCACCACCAGCCGGCCGTTGCCCAGGTAGGTCAGGCCTTCGGCGTCGTTGTTGGAGCTGCCGGTGCCGGCCCAGTTGAAGGCCATGGTGCCCAGGGTCTGGCCGGTGCGCGAGATCTCGACCACGCCCAGGCCTTCGTCGCCGACGATGAACAGCGAGCCGCGATCGCGGGCGTAGGCCACGGCCGAAGCCTCCAGACCCAGGCCACCCAGCGAAGCGATGGTGTGGTTGCCGGTGAGCTGGTAATTGCCCAGGTTGAGGGCGTTCTGCGCGTGCGCGGGTGCGGCCGACAGCAGGGCCAGGGTGGCGGCGGTGGCCAGCGTGGTGAACAGGGACTTCATGGGGACAACTCCGATGGGTGCAAGGTGTGCGGGGGCGCGGGCCGATCAGCCTTGGCGACGGCGGCGGGCCAGGGCGCCGATGGCCAGCAGGCCACCCAGCGTCAGGGCGTATTGCGAGGGCTCGGGCACGGCAGGTGCCAGCGTGAAGACGCCGGGGTTGCCGATGTGCCCGTCTGCGTTGGCGTAAGAGCCGAAGGCATCGCCCACGGATGACAGCACCCAGCCGGTGGCGTCGCTGCCGTCGAGCAAAGCCAGGCTGCCAGGGTTGCCGCTGATGTCTTGCGTGCGGATGCTGCCGGGCACGTAGCTGGAGTCGCCGTAGCGCAGGCGGTCGACCAGGGCGCCGCTGGCGTTGTAGAGGTTGATCTCGTCGTTGCGGCCCAGGTTGGTGCCGTTGCCACCGATGACCTTGACGCCCGAGGCCAGCGACCACTTGGTGCGGAAGGTGGCGGCGTCGTCTTCGGCCAGGATCACGCTTTCACCGGCGGCCAGGGTGCCGAAGTCCGACAGGCTGACGGTGCCGGCGGTGCGCGAGTCGTCGTCGAAGGACCAACCCGTCAGGTCGAGGGCGGCGCCACTGAGGTTGGTGAACTCGATGAACTCGCTGCCGTTGTACATCCACTCGGTGATGGCAACGGGGCTGGCGGCTTGGGCGGCGTGGCACATGCTCAGGGCGGCGGCAAACAGGGCGGGGCGGACGAGGGACTTCATGGGGACAGCTCCGAAAGATCGTTTGCTGTCGAGTCTGAACACAGCCCGTGACACGCTTGCCGAAGCTGCGCGGCAACCCCATGAGCCGATCGGATCATGCTTGCGTGGCGTGATCTGATCGGATCAATCGGAACGCGGGGGGATCAGTTTGAAAACGTGTGGCCTGCACGACAATCGATCATCAAGACGCTGTGTCTTGTGTTGGTTGATTGAGGAGTTCGCCATGCATCCAAGCCCCGCTGACACCAAAGTGGTCGCCGTCAAGGTGATCGAGGTCTTGCCCCGCACCGGCCTCGCCTGGGTGCAATCAGAGGACATGCAGGAGTGGGCCCTGACCCGCAGCACGCCTGGCGTCGACCTCGAGGGCCTGCGTGCCGGGCAGCAGATGATGCTGCAGGTGCGCGAACACGAAGGGCGAAATTTGCCTGTCGCTTGCCATTGAAGGCGAAATGTTCATACGATATGCGTGTTTTCACAATCCTGTCACGCAGTCATGAGCCAAACCACCTCGCCAACCCTTCAGCCCACGGCCACCGTCAAGCAAGCCACCGGTCAGCCCGCTGCAAAGCGGGCCGTTGCCAAAACGACGGTTGCAAGCAAGGCGCCCGCCAAAAAAGCTTCTGCCCGGAAGGTCGCCGTCAAGAAGGTGGCGGTGAAAAAAGTGGTGGCCAAGCCCACCGCCGCCCCCAAGCCGGCCAAAGCCCCGAAAGCCCCGAAAGCGGCCAAGCCTGCAAAGGTTGCGAAGGCCCCCAAGGTCGTGCGCGACTCCTTCACCATGCCGCAGTCGGACTTCGACATCATCGACCGCATCAAGCTGCGCGCCATCGAGTGGAAGCAGCCCGTCAAGAAGAGCGAGGTGCTGCGCGCGGCCCTGCACGCGCTCGAAGCGCTGAGCGACGCCAAGGTGCGCGCGCTGCTCACGGGCCTGGCTCCCATCAAGAAGGGCCGCCCCAAGGCGGACTGAGCTGAACCCGGACCCGGGTGCGACCAGCTGGGGCTTGGGTCTCTGCCAGCGCACCATGAAAAACGCCCGGCCGAAGCCAGGCGTTGAAAACGCGGGTGACCAGGTGGCACGCACGCGCCGTGTGTGCGTGCTTGCGCTCCGGTCAGCGCACGGTCAGCGAACGGTCAGCCCACCTTGCGGCGGCGGGCGGCAAAGCCCAGTGCGGCCAGACCGGCCACGGCCAGGCCGTAGGTCTCGGGTTCAGGCACCGCCACGGTCACCGAGAACTGCTGGCCAGCTTGCAGGCCGTCCAGGTTCAGCGTCCAGTCGGTGGCGCCAGCAACGGCCAGCGGGTTGCCAATGTAGAACTCGCTGCTCAAGCCCGGCACGAAGCTGGCCCAGGCCTGCGTGGCCGAGTGGCCCGATGCGCCCACGGCCGAGAAGCCGTCGGTGGTGATGGTGCCAGCGGGCATGGCGAAGGTGATGCCCGACAGCGTCACGCGCACGCCGTCAAAATCCAGGCCGCTGAGGTTGCGCACCAGGGCGTTGAAGGTCATGGCGTCGCCGCTGAAGTCGGCCGACTCCAGGGTGAAATTGAGCGTGACGGGCGCCTGAGAGGCCAGGTCCAGGTCGAAGCTCAGGGCCGAGCCGCTGGTGTACTCGGTGAAGGTGTTGCCGCCAGCGGTGCTGGCGCCGTTGAAGACGGCAGCTTGGGCTTGCGTGGCGAAGGTGGCTGCCGCGATGGCGGCCAGGGCGATGTGATGCAGTTTCATCTGAATGCCTTTGATAAAGCTGGTGAGGATCAGAGCGAGCCCTTGGACCAGGGGCCGGTGATCGCGAAGGTCACGCCCGGGGTCTGGATGTTGACGAACAGGTAGCGGCCGCTCGGGTCGAAGCAGGCGCCGCAGAACTCGTTGTCGCGGTGGTCATCGGCCAGCGAGGCCAGCTTGCCGGCGGCCGTCAGCTGGGCAGCCGTCACGTTGATGTTGTTCTTGGCGAAGATCGAGACCTTGCCATCGTCGTGCAGCGACATCAGGCGCAGGCCCATGCCGAACTCGTCGACCACGGCCGAGCCGTCTTCGCAGATCAGGATGCCGCCGCGCGGGCTGACGGTGATGTTGTCACCCATGGTGCCGACGTTGGCGCTGGGCGAGGCGTAGATGCACTTCATCACCTGCGTGGCCAGGTCCAGCTCCCAGATGGTGCCTTGCGAGACGGGGCCACCCGAGGTGTCCATCACGTACAGCTTGCCCTCGAAGTACCACACGCCTTCGCCACGGTTCATGCGCAGCGCACCTTGTGCCCAGCCCTGGCGGAAGGGGCCAGCGGTGTTCGAGATGGTGTTGGTGCCGCCCACGCCCGTGGCGGTGCCGCGGTTGGCGTCCGGGTCGGCGATGTTGACCCACTCCAGCGCATGCGTGTCGCCCACCAGCGCGCCGATCACGCTGACGTTGTTCTGCCCGACGACCTTGGCCATCTGCAGCGTGCCGCCTTGGGCCAGCGAGCCAGGCGCGCCGGTCGGGTTGACGGGCACGTAGCGGTAAAAGCCGGACTTGCCGCTGCTGTCTTCCGTCAGGTAGACGATGCCGGTGGCGGGGTCGACGCCAGCGGCTTCGTGCGCGAAGCGGCCCATGCCCACGATGGGCTGGCCGGTGGTTTGCAGCGGGTCGGCGGTGACCTCGAAGACGTAGCCGTGCTTCTTGCCGCCAGCGCTGACGCTGTCGGAGCCCACTTCTTCGCAGCTCAGCCAGGTGCCCCAGGGCGTGACGCCACCGGCGCAGTTGGTGCGGGTGCCGCCCAGGCTGGGTTCGGTTTTGATCCAGTTGCCGTCGCGGAAGGTCAGGTTGGTGTTGCCACCTGCCGAGTAGCTGGTGCCGCCAGCGGTGCTGGGCGCGCTGTCGTAGATGCCGGGGGCGCCGAAGAAGGTGGCGTCGCTGCCGGTGCCGCGCTCGTGGTTGCGCACCAGCACGAACTCGGTGCTGCGGCCCAGCTTGCGCGTGGCGACCACGCCCATGCCGTCGTGCGAGCCGGGGGTGGGCTTGCCATTGGCCATCAGGTCACCCGTCCAGCCGTAGGACTTGTAGGTGAAGCCGGCGGGCAGCTGCAGCAGGGGCAGGCCGGTGGTCAGGTCGTTGACCGGGGCGATGGGGCCGTAGGGGCTGGCCACGCGGGCGGTGGTGGTGCCGGCGGCCAGGGCCTCGCGGGCGTGCAGGGCGGCCAGGGCGCCCACGAAAGGCAGGGTGCCCATGCCCTTGATGAGGCTGCGGCGGTGGGTGTTGATGGACATGAACGAGCTCCGTGGTTGAGACCAGAGTGGGGGGGCGGGGTGAATGCGAATGACTCTAGTTACAGGGCGTGACAAGCTGGCAGGCGAGGTCGCGCCTTGGCGTGAGCCGCTTGGTTCATCGGGAATGCGGACGCTGGGCGAGCGGGTGTGGCGCGCGATCCACCCTGGGGGTTGGATCGGCCATTCAGCTGGCCTGGCTCACCCTTTGGAGGGATGGGATTCCGTTACGCTTGCCCTCGTCGGGTCAAGCCTCGCCAGAAGGACAAGCCGCCCGACGCCAAAGGGAGCAGTTGCGGTGATCGTTTACCAGGCCAGCAAGCGGCAGTTCATTCAGGACACGTTCGAGAACGACATCGAGTTCGTGTTGTCGCAGCAGTACCTGCGCAGCACGGGCCGCCAGCCCGCGCCGGCCGAGTTCAAGGCCTGGCAGAACTCGCTGTTCGAAGTCGGCGAGGTGCTCAAGGACGACGCCATCCCCGACGACATGGGCGTGGCGCTGGAATACACCGTGCCGCAAACCTCCAAGCGCATCGACGTGCTGCTGACGGGTGAAGACGAGGCGGGCACACCCAAGCTGGTCATCATCGAGCTCAAGCAGTGGTCCGAGGCCCGCTTCAGCGAGAAGGACGGCATCATCTGGGCCCGCCGCGGCGGCAAGGCCGGCGAGACCGAAGGCCCCCACCCCAGCTACCAGGCCTGGTCGTACGCCGCGCTGCTGAACGATTTCAACACCGCGGTCTACGAAGGCGGCGTGGCCCTGCAGCCCTGCGCCTACCTGCACAACTACCCCCGGCGCGACGGCGTGATCGACCACCCCGCCTACGCCACCCACCTGCAGCGCGCGCCGCTCTTCCTGAAGAAGGAGGCCGACCAGCTCAAGGCCTTCATCCGTCAGCACGTGCGCCATGGCGACAAGCGCCAGCTGCTGTACCTGATCGAGCACGGCAAGATCAGGCCGTCGAAGATGCTGGCCGACAGCGTGGCCGGCCTGCTGCAAGGCAAGGCTGAGTTCGTGCTGGTGGACGATCAGAAGCTGGTGTTCGAGACCGCGCTGCAGGCCGACGCCAAGGCGCACAAGCAAACCCGCAAGCAAGTGGTCATCGTGCAAGGTGGCCCCGGCACCGGTAAAACCGTGGTGGCCGTGAACCTGCTGGCCGCACTGCTGCAACGCCAGCGCAATGCACGCTACGTGTCCAAGAACGCAGCGCCACGCAGCGTGTACGCCGCCAAGCTGACGGGCACCTTCAAGAAGACGCACATCCACAACTTGTTCAGCGGCTCGGGCTCGTTCGTGGAGTGCCCGGCCAACACCTTCGACACCCTGCTGGTGGACGAGGCCCATCGCCTGAACGAGAAGTCCGGCCTGTACGGCAACCTGGGCGAGAACCAGGTGAAAGAGGTGATCAACGCCGCGCGCTGCACCGTGTTCTTCGTGGATGACGACCAGCGCGTGACCCTGGCCGACGTGGGCCACAGCGACGAGCTGCGCAAGTGGGCCCGCGAGCTGGGCGCCGACGTGACCGAGCTGACGCTGGCCTCGCAGTTCCGGTGTAGCGGCAGCGACGGCTACCTGGCCTGGTTGGACGACGTGCTGGGCATCCGCCCCACGGCCAACACCGCGCTGGAGCCGCGCGAGTACGACTTCCGCGTGTTGAACAACCCAACCGAGCTGCACGCCTTGATTGAAGAGAAGAACCGCGCCAGCAACAAGGCCCGCGTGGTGGCCGGCTACTGCTGGGGCTGGCCGAGCAAGACCGACCCGAGCGCATTCGACATCGACATGCCCGAGCACGGCTACCGCCGCCAGTGGAACCTCACGCAAGACGGCAGCCTGTGGATCATGGCCGACGAGTCGGTGGCGCAGGTGGGTTGCATCCACACCTGCCAGGGCCTGGAGGTGGACCACGTGGGCGTGATCATCGGCCCCGACCTGGTCTACCGAGATGGCCGCATCCAGACCGACCCCAAGGCCCGCGCCAAGTCAGACAAGAGCATCAAAGGCCTGGGTGTGTTGATGAAGCGAGATGCCAAGGCCGCGCAAGATTTGGCCGACCGCATCATCAAGAACACCTACCGCACGCTGATGACACGCGGCATGAAGGGCTGCTACGTTTATTGCTGCGACCCGGCTTTGGGGGAGTATCTGCGTGGGCGGCTGGGGCAGAGCGCGGACACCGTGGCGGCTGCGGCACCGTTGGCTGACGTGGCCCCTGTTGCGCAGCCACCCAGCGCCAAGGTGCTGCCGCTGCGCCGCGTGAGCGAAGCGGAACGCGCGCAAGGCGTACCCGCCGTGCCGGTGGTGAGCCTGAAGTTTGCAGCCGGTACCTTCAGCGACCCGCAGGCCCTGGAAGAAGGCGCCACCGAATGGGTGGAGCTGCCCGAGTGGGTGAAGCCGCAGCCTGGTTTGTTCGTGGCCCAGGTGCTGGGCGAGTCGATGAACAAGCGCATCCCCAACGGGGCGTGGTGCTTGTTCAGGGCCAACCCGCAAGGCACGCGCAACGGCAAGATCGTGGTGGTGCAGCACCGCAGCATCAGCGACCCGGAGACGGGGGGCAGTTACACCGTCAAGCGCTACAGGAGCGAGAAGGTGGTGGATGAGGATGGCGGGTGGCGGCACGAGCGGGTGGAGTTGGTGCCGGAGAGCACGTCCCCGACGTTTGAGCGATTGACCCTCAACGTGGGGTACGCTGACTTGGCGGTTATTGCGGAGCACCTCTTCACACTTGAATGAGTTGGCTGATCGATGCAGTCGAACCGTTGATACGAACTTAAGCAGGCTTTGGTGATGGATAAATTCTCAGAAATCCCAGATGGCATCACGAGGGACGACGTGCTGCTTGCCATCAGCAACATTGACTTCGGCGAAGCCAGTGACTTTGGGAACTCAACGACTTACGACTTGGTCCATGAAGGCAAGCGCTATGCGCCCAAAGAGGTCATGGGACTTGCAGCCAGACGTGTACTCGGCCGAGCACTGAAGCCCAGCGAATTCTCGGGCGGGAAGAGCAGTAAGTGCTTTAGGGTGCTGCAAGCGCTGGGATTCAGCATTGAGTTAAAGCCTGGCAAGCTCGAAATCGATTCATCCTCTATAAGTGAGCTGTTGTCGAAGTTTCTTCAGCAGTCGCAGACCGATGAGCTTTCGGTTCGCGGCTACATGGAGCAGTTCGAAGGCCTGCGCGTCAAGGTCAGCTTTGGGAAAGGTAATGTTGCTCGCATTCCCTGGGTTGCATTCTTGGCTGATCAGCAAGAGGTCAACGAAGGCATCTATCCGGTCCTGCTGTACTTCAAAGAAGTGAAGCAACTGCTGCTTTGCTACGGTGTGAGCGAGACCAAAACCCCCAAGCTCAGCTGGGGTGAGCTACCCGATCGACAGACCGTCAAACAGTGGTTCTTGCAACGGCAAGGTCGTTTGCCGGATCGGTATGGCGCCTCATATGTCATGCAGGCCTACAACGTTGACGCCATCGATGTCGAAGAGATGACGGAGTGCTTGACCGAGATGATCACCACCTACAAAGCGCGTCTGGCAGGCGTGGGCAGTTCTCTTGGGGTTGAGGTCTCGAAAAGGGAGGATGTTCTTGCGTCTGTAAGAGACTTCTCTGCTGCTTTGAACGAAGCTGGGGTGAGCTTCGGGGCCGGCCAAACCAGGCTGATTTCTTCGTTCCTGGCCAGCTTGCTTACCAAACCATTGGTGATTCTTACGGGCTTGTCTGGATCAGGCAAGACACAAATTGCCATGCGCTTGGGCGAGTGGTTGGGATCGGATCGTCTCAAGGTCATTCCCGTGCGGCCCGATTGGACTGGCGCGGAGCATTTGTTTGGCTATGAAGATGGCTTGAAGCCGCGTGTCAACGGGCTGCCTGAATGGGCGGTACCTCCTGCCCTGTCATTCATGCTCCAGGCGGCGCGAGATCCTCTCAATCCCTATGTCTTGCTCTTGGACGAGATGAACCTCGCTCATGTCGAGCGCTATTTCGCCGATGTCCTGTCGGGCATGGAGTCAGGCCAACCTTGTTTGCCAAATGTGTGGCTACAAGAAGGTGGATGGAGACCAATCGCTGATGAGCCTCCACAAATTCCAATGCCGCGGAACTTGTGGATTGTGGGCACGGTCAACATCGACGAGACCACTTATCTGTTCTCGCCCAAGGTTTTGGACCGCGCGAACACCTTTGAGTTTCGGGTGCGCAGCGAAGACTTGCAGGTCGATCTCAAGAAACCCAACGCCTGCAAACCTGGCGACCCCGCTCTGACTGCAGGTTTGGTTGCGATGGCCGCCAATGACGATTGGCAGCAAAGCCATGTACCGCCACATCTGGACAGCGTTGCTTCGAAGCTGAAGCAGTTGCATGCGGTGCTTAGTGTGTATGGCTTCGAGTTTGGTCATCGCGTGTTCTACGAAGCTCTCCGTTTCTCGGCGTTTGCGTTCGCCGCTGGGTTGAATCAGCCTACAGACATCTTGGATCGCATCGTGTTCCAGAAGGTCTTACCCAGACTGCACGGCTCCAGACGGCGGTTGGAGTTTCCTTTGTTGGCGATTGCCCATTTCTGCAGAGATCTGAGTGACGTTGCCAAGGAAGATAAATTGCTTGCGCTTCGTCCAGAGGCTTTGGCTGTTGGACAACAACCCCAATTGCCGGACTCTTATGACAAGGTGTGTCGCATGCTGAAGGCTTTGCGCACCAATCAGTTCGCTAGCTTCACCGAGTGACCGCTGTGCAGGTTTGCTCATCGGTCGTTTTGCCCCTGATCGGTCCGACAGGCTTGCGTACTGTCGAGCTGCAGGTGGCTTTGTTGCCGGGCAAGGGCACTGGCAAACCTCAGCCTTTGGTCTGCATTCCGGCAACCGATGCAGACGCCGAATCTGTTTCTCAGGTGCAGTTGCTAGAAGGTGCGGAGTACCGTTATGTCCTGTTGACCACACAACAAGAAGGCTCATGGCTGGAACCGCGCGAGGTGTTTCAACCCGATACCGAGGACGGGCTCACGGGCAGGGTGCGGCCCGGTCTTTTCACGGGCAGCCTGAAGGTTGTCTTGCGCCAAATAGATTGCACACTAGGCGAAGCAACGGTCGAAGTGCGATCTCGCAAGCTGAACTATCTCAGCGAGTATCGATGGATGCTCAGCGACATCGCCAATCACATGACTGAGCTGGTCATGGATCGGTTTGGCGCCTCGAGTACTCATTTCGTCGCTGATGAGTCCCGGGACGCGGTGACTCTTTACCAGCGCTTTGCCTTTTTGAAGGCACTTGTAAGCGGGCCTGTATTCGAGACGGCTATCGGTCAGATCCTACGGCGGCCGCATGTTGTCTGGGAAGAAGAGGTTGCTCATGCCGTACCAGGTCAGCCGCTGAGGGGTGGTTCAGGCTTGACTCGTGCACTTGCCAGACCAGGGCCGCGATCGCCTTGGCCGAACGGTATCGTGCAGTCCCTGCCACGGCGAGTTCAGACCAAGAGCACAGAAGCCACCCACGACACCACACCTAATCGGTTTGTCCGTTTTGCGCTGGAGCGCTGGCTACAAGTTATTGACGACATTGAGCGCGCCTTATTGGTTGATGCTCAGACGACTTTTGCCGTACAGCGCGGCCTGGCAGAGGTTAGGCAAGTGGCCGTGCAGCTCCAGGCACTGTTGCATGAGGAGCTATTCAGCCAACTTGGTCAATTGGACCGGTTTCCAGCGGACGATCAAGTACTTCAAAAGCGTGACGGCTATCGGGATATCTTTCGGGCCTACACGGAGTTTGAGTTGGCATCAAAGCTCAGCTGGACTGGCGGCGATGATGTGTATGGAGCTGGTCAAAGGGATGTGGCGACGCTCTACGAGTATTGGGTGTTTGTGGTGCTGGCCAAGGCCGTGGCTTCGTTGATCGGCGCGAGCTTTGATCTTGGTAAGCTCATCGTGGCCCGGGACGATGGGTTGAGCGTACATCTCAAGGCAGGGAAAGAGCTCGTGCTGTCGGGCATCGCTTCTCGCATGGGGCGAGAGCTGAAAGTGGAGCTTTGTTTCAACCGTCGGTTTGGTCGCGCGACACGCTCGAACACAGCTGCAGGCTCCTGGTCGATGGCGATGAGGCCTGATTACTCGCTCATCGTGACACCAGTGGATCATGGCGGGGAAGACGTCGAGTCGGTGTTGCTGCACTTTGATGCCAAGTATCGGGTGAATGGGTTGACCGAGATCTTTGGCTCACAGGATGAGTCCACCGATGCCGGCGAGGTCGACGCATCGCGCTCAGGTGCCTTGCGCGACGACTTGCTGAAGATGCACGCGTACCGTGATGCCATTCGTCGTTCTGCTGGTGCGTATGTGATCTATCCTGGTGATGACGAAGGTCAGCGCTTTCCTGAGTTCCATGAGCTATTGCCGGGATTGGGCGCGTTTGCGCTGAGGCCTACTGAACATGGAGACGCTGCGGGGATCTCCGCTTTAACGCGCTTCATATCGGAGGTCTTGGACCATGTGGCAACGAGATTGACCGCTCACGAGCGCGGTAGACAGTTTCTGAATGTGCTGTATGACCAGCGGGCCCAGTTGCCTGTGTCAACAGAGGCTTCATACATGCATCGCATCCCCGATGAGACTTCAGTCATGCTGGGGTGGGTTAAGAGCGTTGCTCATTGGGAGTGGATTTGTAAGCACAGGAGCTACAACGTCCGTGCTGTAGGGCGGCGCGGCGGGCATCGCATCGACGCTCGTCTGTTGTTCTCACAGATTTTGCTACTGTACGGACCAGGCCTTGACCAGCCCGTGATGGCACGCGTGACGGCTGATCCCCAGTTGTTTACTGAGCCTCAGATGGTTGCGACTGGCTACCCCCAGCCCCATGGTGAGTACCTTTGCTTGGCTATTCAGCGTATCGAATCGCGCGATTGGTTGGATGCGATTGACAAGCTCAAGCTTGAAGAACTTGCGCTCCAGCAGACTGGGATGAGCGGCGCTCCTGCGGTCTTCCTGTGGCGCGAGGTATCTGCTTGTCGCGCAGGTAATTGAGCCCATTACGGCATGGAGCATCGTCGGACCTGTATCTGCAAATAGGGCTTGAATAAGGCTGTTGTGCTGAGCGTCTGGCGGATATTGCATCCGCAAGTGTTCGTATCCATTTTTGTTTGATCCCTGCAGGTGACTCGCAAATAGGCGACAGACAAATGGAACGGTGTTTGGCAGCTATGCCTTGAACACCAACACATTCAGCCACATCACCCCAGCCCGCGCGCCCTTGTCTCCCGTGATCCAGGTGTCCAGCCGCGTCACATCCGCCAAGCTGCGCACCCACCGTGCCACTCGCTCAGGGGTGCCATCGGTGAAGGCCCGCCCCAACTCATCAACGCGCTCGGCAGGCTGGGCATCGTCACCCAGCTTGTAGCTGGCGTACACCACACCTCCCGGCGCGAGCCAGATCCACAACCTGGCCCAAGCCTGGACCTGATCGGCCTCGGCCACGTGCAGCAAGCTGGCGCAGGCCCAGATGCCATCGAACCGAGTGCCCGCTGGCACGCCCAGCGGCGTGGTCTCACTCAGGTTCAGGAAGTCGGCCACACACACCGCCACACCGGTGTGTTCGCTGGCCAGCTGGGCCAGCTCCGGGCTCGCGTCAAAGGCAGCGACCTGGTATCCAGCCCCCCGGAACGCCAGGGTGTCGCGCCCCGACCCGCAGCCAGCATCCAGCACGCGACCTCGCTCAGGCAGCATCTGAAGGAAGCGCTTGTGCAGCGGCAGCATGTCCACATTGCGCGTCGCATCGGCGTAGGCCTGGGCGTGCCGGCGGTAGTGGTCCATCGGCGTCAGAGCCCTTGTTGATGTTCGCGACAGTACTGAAACCCTCCGAACCGCCGCTCGTTGTTCCAGCAGAACAGCCCGACGTTGTAGGGGATCTTGCTGCAGCACGTCACGCAGATGAGCCGCTTCTTCAGGCCTTCGTCAGGTGCTTGTGTCGGTGCCAGGTTCTTGGGTGTTGCTGCCGACGCTGCAGTGCTTGGCGGCGGCTCTTGTGCCACAACAACCGTCGGCTTTGGCGCCATGAACTCAGGAAGGCTCAAAGGGTTGGTGGGGCGGTGTTTTTTCGCCAGCTGCTCCGCCCAATCCTTGATGGTGTCCGAGCTGCGGATCGTCAGCAGTCCGGTGATGGTGTCGGCAACGCCAAGCACCGAGTCCGCCCACTTCGCATGCCAAGCCGGCAGCGCATCGGCCTTGATCACATTGCTCGTGTCAAACGCCTTCTTGTCCGGTCGCTGAATGATCGCCTTGGGGTGCAGCAGCACGAGGTGATGAAAGGTGGGCTTGATGCCCAGTCGCCCGGTGATCCCCAAGGTGTCCACCAGCTTGGACAAGATCCTTTCATGGCGCTTGCTTTGCTCGATGGGCGACGGGATGCCATACGTTCGCCCATTGGCGTAGGTCACCGAAAACTCGCCGTGGTCGTTGATCGCCAGGTTACCGCCGAAGCACTTGGTCTCGATCAGCACGAAGTGCAGCAAGCGGTTGAAAAACAGATGGTCGATCTGCGCCACGTCGCCATCCACCTCCAGCCGCAGGTCGTGGATCACCGCGTTGTTCTGGCTGTCCTTCAAATAGCTGTCGATGTAGAAAGCGGCGTCCCGCTCACCTTCGATGCCTCGGCGAACGCGGGTCAGTTCTTCGTCCAGCCACTCCTTCTGCCGCGCATCCAGCAAGGCTGATTTCTTGAGGTCGGCCAGCAGCGCCAGGCGCCTGGTTTTGTCGTCTGCATTTTTGATGATCATTTGTCGCTCGCCTTGGGCGCCTCCGGTGTTGGCCTCAAGCTCACCCACCACCCATTGTTCTGCCCCTGCGTCACCGCCAACTCCGGATAACACCGCACCATGTCCGACAAGGTGCTGTGCCCATACACCTTCGGCGCAAAGCTCGGGTTGGTGCGCTTCATGTACTGCCCCAGCGCCCCCAGCCCCACCTTGCCGTCACCGGTGCTCTCGGCCATCAACGCCACCGCATCCAGCAAGGCCTTGGGCCGCCGCTTCTTGACCGGCGCAGGCACCTGCACAGCAGGCTTTACCTCCGCCCCACCATCGCCAGCAGGCACCACTTCGGCCGCCTGCCACATGAAGAACTGATCGCTTGCGTTCTGCAGCGCATCGGGCGTCTTGGCCTCGCCCACGATCAGCACCGTCGCGCCACGCTCGCGCAGCTTGCGGCACAGGTAGGCAAAGTCCGAGTCGCTGGTGACCAGGCAGAAGGTGTCTGCCCGCTCGTCAAACAGCGCCTCTTGCGCGTCCAGCGCCAGCGCGATGTCCGAGGTGTTCTTGCCTGAGGCGTACTGGTACTGCAGGCAAGGCGTGAAGGCCATGCGCACCAGGGCCTCCTGCCACTTGTTGGCCAGCGTCTGGTGGTTGCCGTAGCCGCGGCGCATGACCACGCGCCCAAACTGCGCCACCACCTGCAGCGCGTAAGCCAGCACCTCGGGCGAGGTGTTGTCGCAATCGACCAGCACGGCCACCCGGCCGTTGTCCCCATGGTCTGCCATGGCGCCTCCCGTTTGTTTCTACGAACACGTGGCGCCCATTTTTCCATGCTTGGGGGCATGCAGCAGAACTGCCCCATCAACCCTCAAAAAAACTCCAACTCCCCCGCATCCACCAGCTCTTCCGTCGACACCTGCACTTCCTTGAAGTCCTCCGGCGACCAGCTCAAATTGAACACCAGCCGCTGAAAAATCTCCACCGGCGGCGAGCTTTGGTCGTCCAGGTCGGTCAGCGTGTACTTGAAGCACAGCTGCGGCGTGCTGCTGCCGAACGAGATGTTCTTTTCCTCCAGCATCACCAGCATCGGCACCTGCGTTTGCGACATCAGCACCCGGTACTCGTCGACCACGTAGCGTGACTTGAACGAGCCCCACACCATGTTGGTGATCTCGCCCAGCACGTCCGAGATGCGGTGGGCCTTGGGCTTGACGTAGGGGTCGTGCGAGCTGCCGTCGAGCTTGAGCGTGCGGTTCTCGCACTGCAGCATCATGTAGCCGCGGCACCAGCGGCTCTCCAGCGGCACCAGCGTGAACACTTCGCCGCACACGATCGAGTCCTTGACGATGTAGGGCGTCTCGCAGCTCAGGCTGAAGTGCCTGAAGTAGGTCAGCATCGCGTCTTCCGTGATGCGCTGGATGCCGCGCACCATCGCGTTCGGGAAGTAGTAGCTGAAGATGAAGTCGCGCAGGCTGTGCTTGAGCGCGTCCATGTCGTCGACGTGATAGGCCGCGCAGAAGCAGTCCTGGGCGCGCTTGGGCAGGTCTTCGAGCGAGCTGGTTTTCGTGCGGCGCAGGAAGATGGGCAGCTCGGGCCGGATCTTGTGCAGCTTGACGGCCAGGTCGATGCCGCCGTGCGGCGAGCCGTTGTAGCTCTCGGACATCAGGATGCCGCCCAGGTCCACGTTGGACTTGAGCACGCTCATGACGTTGTTGGAGTGGGTCTTCAGACCAATGAGGTGGTTGTCGGCGCAGAACTGCTTGATCAGCTCCAGCGTCTCGGCGTTGCCGTCGTCAATGATCAAAACCTTGGCGACGACGTCTTCGGTGGCATCCATGTTCTCTCCCTTTCATGCCCGAATCCGCAGCCGCGTCCGAACGCACCGGGGCGCAGGCGCCAGCGCTGCGGTGCTCTGGCGTCTTGGGTCGGACAGGGGAGATGTTAGGAACGAGGCCCCGCACGGCGCAATGGGGGGCGGCGCAATCGCTGCGCCAGAGCGCTCGGATTTCGCAGATTTGCCGGGTGCGTTGGCCGCCCTGTGCTCCCCAACCAAAGTCGGGGCCCGTCCCCCTCTCCGGTTGGGTGCGCAACCCAGTCGCTCTGGCAACACTGCTGGCCATGAGCACCCCCTTTGACACCCACCTGCCCCTGGCCCAGACCCGCTGGGCTCGCCTGCTGGCTTTCCTGCTGTTCCTGGCCCTGGTTTCCTGCCTGGGCGCCTGCACCACCGCGCCCGAGGCCAAGCCGCCGGTCAAGCTGGCGCTGGGCCAGGTCGAGCGGGGTGTGGTCATCTGGCTGCCCGACAACGTGCTGTTCGATTTCGGCTCGCACACCCTGTCGCCCGAGGCCGATGTCCACCTGCGCGAGGTTGCGCGCCTGGCCATGGACAAGACCCAGGCGCAGCTCTCGCTGGAGGGCCACACCGACAACGTCGGCAGCGAGGCCTTCAACCAGGCGCTGTCGGCCCGCCGTGCCGAGGCTGTGGCCGCTGCGCTCAAGCGCCTGGGCGTGCCCGAGGCGCGGCTGCGCACCTTGGGCCTGGGCCTGAGCCAGCCCATCGCGCCGAACGACAGCGACATCGGCCGGCGCCTGAACCGCCGCGTCGAGATCGTCGTGCTCAACGAGACCGTGGCCCACCTCACCGAGGGCGAGCCGGCCAACCGGTTCGAAGACGCCTTTGCGCGCCTGAAGGCCGAGCTGGGCGAGCGCATCGAAGCCCAGGGCTTTCGCTGACCGGACGTGACCCGACCCGACCTGATCGCAAGCATCACCATGGACCGCAGGCAACTCCTCTCGACCCTGGCCGGGGTGTCGGCCCTGGCCACGCCCGGCATCGGCGCAGCCGCCCCGCAACCGGCGCCGCGCCCGCTCAAGCCCCGCGCGGCAGACGCCCGCCTGGCCATCGTGCTGGGTGGCGGCTCGGCGCGCGGCTTTGCGCACATTGGCGTCATCAAGGCGCTGGACGAGGCCAACATCAAGCCGCACCTGATCGTCGGCTGCAGCGCGGGGGCGTTGGTCGGTGCCTTCTGGGCCGCAGGCTACTCGGGCCGCGAGATGGAGGCCCTGGCCTACGACGTCAGCGACAACTCGGTGGTCGACCTCATCGCGCCGGGCACCGAAAAGCGCCGGGGCCTGGTCAGCGGCCGCACGCTGGAGACATTTGTGAACCGGGGCGTGCGCGGGCGCAGCCTCAGCGGCCTGATGACGCCCCTGGTGACGGTGGCCACGCAGTTCCCGTCAGGGCAGTTGCGCACCTTCACCACGGGTGACGTGGGCTTTGCGGTGCGCGCTTCGTGCAGCATCCCTGGCATCTTTTTGCCGGCCGAGGCCAATGGCCAGGAGTACCTGGACGGCGGGCTGGTCAGCCCCATCCCCGTGCAGACCGCGCGCGCCATGGGTGCCACGCAGGTGGTGGCCGTGGACGTGGGAGCCGAGGACCCGAGCGTGTACGCGCAGCGACCGGCCTCGGGGCTGTACGAGGTCATCCTGCGCTCATTCGAGATCATGGGCAAGTCGCTGCGCGACTTCGAGAGTCGCCAGGCCGACATGATCATCCGCCCTGACGTGGGCCGCATCGTCAGCACCGACTTCACGGCGCGCCGGGCCCTCATCGAGGCCGGCTACAAGGCCGGGCAGCGACTGGCGCCGGTCATCGCGCAGCGTTTGCTGTGAGCGCTGCGCGAGCGTTGGCGCGCATCAGGCGGCCACGGCGTCCACCCGAAAACGCCCGACCATGTTGGTCAGCGAGGAGGCCTGGTGACGCAGGCTTTCTGCGGCAGCCGCGCTTTCTTCCACCAGGGCGGCGTTCTGCTGCGTGACCTGGTCGAGCTGCGAGACGGCGTCGGTCATCTGTGAGATCGCGGTGGTCTGGCCGGAGGCCGTTTCGCTGATCTCCGAGATCAAGTCGGCCACCTGGCTGACTTGCTCGACGATGTGGCCGATCGCGCTGCCGGCGCTCTCGATCAGGCGGGAGCCGGACTCCACGCTCTCGACGCTGGCGCTGATGAGGCCGCGGATCTCTTTGGCCGCTGACGCGCTGCGCTGAGCCAGCGTGCGCACCTCGCCCGCCACGACGGCAAACCCCCGGCCTTGTTCACCCGCGCGGGCGGCTTCGACCGCCGCGTTGAGCGCCAGGATGTTGGTCTGAAAGGCGATGCCGTCGATCACGGAGATGATGTCGGCCACCTTGCGCGAACTGCTGGTGATGTCCTGCATGGTGGTGACCACCTCGCCCATGACGTTGCCGCCACCGTGTGCCGCGTCGCGCGCCTGGGCCGCCATGACCCGTGCCTGGTTCGCGGTGTTGGCGTTGCGTTCGACCGCGCCGCGGATCTCCATCATCGACGCGGCGGCCTGCTCCAGGTTGGAGGCCTGCTCTTCGGTGCGTTGGCTCAGGTGCGATGCGCCCGAGGCCACTTGCGTGGAGCCCGTGGCGATCGAGTCGCTGCTGGTTCGCACCTGGCCGACGAGCTGGGCCAGGCTGCTCTGCATCACGCCCAGCGCCGACATGACGCTGTTGGACGGTGCATGCGCCGCCTGCGCGATGGGGCTGAGGTCGCCACTGGCCACCCTCAGTGCAGCAGCGTTGAGGTCGCTGGGCTCGCTGCCCAGGGCCGTCCACATGCTGCGCACCATGGCCCAGCCCAGGCCGATCGCCGAGAGCAGCGCGAAGGCGCCCAGGCTCAACAGGATCAGGTGCTGCCGGGCGTGCTGCGCTTCGGCCTCGGCGATCATCTCGTGGGCTTGTTTTTGGGTCAGCTGGATGTAGTCCTCGACCGCGGCCAGCAGGGCCTTGAGCAGCGGCCGGCAGTCGGCGTTCATGCTCGCCACGGCCGTGTCGCGCTCGCCCTGGCCTGCCAGCGCCACGATGCGCTGCGCCACCGGTCCGTACTGGGCTTCGACCGCCGCGATGGCCTTGACCCGGGCGAGCGCCTCGGGTGGCACGTCGGCCTCGGACGCCATCTTGGAGAGCGCCGCCAGTTTCGCGTCGACCTCGGTTTGGGCTTGCTGCACGGCCCGGCCCTCGTCGGCGACATCCTGCGGGCCGGAGACCAGCACCAAGTTGCGGGCCGCGATCGCACGCCGTTCGACCGCGTCCCGAACCTCTTCGGCCAAGTTGGCTCGGGCGTTGACGCCGTGCACGAAATCCTTCAGTCGGTCGTTTGCGTCATCCAGCGCCCACAGGGACGACACCGCCATCGCGGCCATCATGACGGCCATCACCCCCAGGGTGAGGGTCAGTTTGGCTCGCACCGACATGTTTTTCATGACGAATTCTCCGTTCATGGGGCAGGTGCCCGCGCATCGTGGGCACCGGACGTCAACACGTGCTGACGCCTGAACGGTTTTCGTCAAGCCCCCAAAGAACTTAAATCGTCTTCAGTCTGGGGTCATCGGCGATCCGCGCCAGCAGGCGCCGCCGCGTCTTCTCGATGTTGCTGCGCAAGGCGTAAAGCTCGTCCACATGCGCCAGCGGCACGGTGATCTGGCTGGCCACGCGGTCGAGCTCGTCCAGCTCGTTGAGCAACTCGGTGGTGTCGCCCTCGCCGTCTTCCATGCGCGCTTCCACCTCGCGCAACCGCGCGTACCAGCGGAACACGCGTTGCCTGACGCGGTAGGTGTAGAGCGGTGGCACCACGCGCGAGATCGGCAGCAGCAGCACGATCAAGCCGCCGATGACCAGCCACATGCGCTCGAGCAAGTTGCTGGCCCAAAAGGGCAGGTAGCGCTGCCAGAACGGCGGTGTGCCGTTGATGGCGCGGTCGCCCTCGGGGCTGACGGGCAGCTCGCTGGTGCGGGTGTTGGGGAAGTCGCGCGCGCCGTTGAACCAGCCCGCGCCACCGTGGATCTGCTGCGCCGCCTGCGCGAACAGCTGGCGCAGCGCGGGGTGGGTGTCTTCGTGGGTGAGCAAGGCGGTGGTGGCCGCCAGCATGCCGACGTCATCGGGCGGCAGGTCGCGTGCGAGGTCGACCATGCCGCGCGGCAGCGTCACCGTCTGCAGGAAGGGGAAGCGGCGAGACAGGGCATCGGCCTGCGGCACCTCGGCCAGCGCCACGCCGGGTTGCAGCAGCAGGCGTTGCACGGTGGGTGACTCGGGCGCCGTCATCAGCACCATGGCGTCGATCTGGCCGGCCTTGAGCGCCTCGGCGGCGTCCTGGGGCGGCATCTCGCTGGCGATGAAGGCGGTGGGGCCCAGGCCATTGGCCAGCAGCAGGCGACGCATCAGCTCGGGCACGCCGCTGCCGCCTTCGTCGAGGTTGATGCGCAGGCCTTGGAGCTGGTTGAGCGAGCGCAGCACGGTGGCGGACTCTGCGGTGGCGGTGGCTGGCTGCCCTTTTGCTCTGCCCGCCAACTTGCCTGCCCCACCCTGGCCCGGCGCCCCGGCCAGCGAGGCTGGCCGGTAAAAAACCCACAGCGGCTCGTAGAACAAGGCCCCCAGCGAGACGATGCCCTCGTTGGGGTCTTCGTCCTCGTCGAGGTCGCTCTCGGGGCCGCTGTCGGTGCCGCCGCGCACGAAGGCCACGTGGGCGCGGCCCTCGCGCAAGGCCTGCAGGTTGGCCTCGGGGCCCCCGGTTTCAAGCAGCTGCACGCGGATGCCGTCCTTGGCCAGGGCTTGCACGTAGCGCTGGCCGAACTCGGCGTAAGCGCTGCCAGCAGGGCCCGTGGCCAGCACGACGGTGCGCGGTGGTTGCGGGTCCAGCCACCAGTAGGCGCCGCCCAGCAGGGCAAGGGCGAACAGCAGCACGGGGCCCACCGAAGCGAGCATGTCGCGCAGCGAAAGCAGCGCCTGGGAAACGTGACGGGTCATGGTGGAAAACTATAGCGGCCGCGCGCGGTGGATGCCCCATCCCTTCGCAGGATGCGTATACTCCCCCCCACTATGCATGCCGAGCACCATGCCCCACTCCCCTGAAGACAAGAAAAAGGCCCTGACGCGCGTGCGCCGCATCCGCGGACAGGCCGAAGCGCTGGAGCGCGCGCTCGAAGCCGGTGCCGACTGCGCGCCCGTGCTGCAGCAGCTTGCGGCCATGCGTGGTGCCGTCAACGGCCTGATGTCGGAGATCCTCGAATCGCACGTGCGCGAGCAGCTGCACGCCGAGCGCAGCGTGGACGAACTGGCCGACGACATCACGACGCTGGTGCGCTCGTATTTGAAATGACGCCCTGAGCGAACCGACAACCCTGCCCCCACCCAAGGAGCCCCCCATGATCAAGTCCCGTGCCGCCGTTGCCTTCGCCGCTGGCCAGCCTTTGCAGATCGTCGAGATCGACGTGGCCCCGCCGCAAAAAGGCGAGGTGCTGGTCAAGATCACGCACACCGGCGTGTGCCACACCGACGCCTTCACCTTGAGCGGTGACGACCCGGAAGGCCTGTTCCCAGTGGTGCTGGGCCACGAGGGTGCGGGCATCGTGGTGCAGGTGGGCGAGGGCGTGACCAGCGTCAAGCCCGGCGACCACGTCATCCCCCTGTACACGGCCGAATGCGGCGAGTGCCTGTTCTGCAAGAGCGGCAAGACCAACCTGTGCGTGTCGGTGCGCGCCACGCAAGGCAAGGGCGTGATGCCCGATGGCACCACGCGCTTCTCATACGAGGGCAAGCCCATCTACCACTACATGGGCTGCTCCACCTTCAGCGAGTACACCGTGGTGGCCGAGGTGTCGCTGGCCAAGGTCAACCCCGATGCCAACCCCGAGCAGGTGTGCCTGCTGGGCTGCGGCGTGACCACCGGCCTGGGCGCGGTCAAGAACACCGCCAAGGTGCAAAAGGGTGACACCGTGGCGGTGTTCGGCCTGGGCGGCATCGGCCTGGCCGTGGTGCATGGCGCGCAGAAGGCCGGCGCCGGCCGCATCATCGCCATCGACACCAACCCCGACAAGTTCGCGCTGGCGCGCACCTTTGGCGCGACCGACTGCGTCAACCCGAAAGACTTCGACAAGCCCATCCAGCAGGTCATCGTCGAGATGACGGGCTGGGGCGTGGACCACAGCTTCGAGTGCATCGGCAACACGCAGGTGATGCGCGCGGCGCTCGAATGCGCGCACCGGGGCTGGGGCCAGTCCGTCATCATCGGCGTGGCCGGCGCGGGGCAGGAGATTTCCACCCGACCCTTCCAGCTGGTGACCGGTCGCAAGTGGCTGGGCACGGCCTTCGGTGGCGTCAAGGGCCGCAGTGAGCTGCCCGGCATGGTCGAAGACGCCATGAAGGGCGACATCAACCTCAAGCCCTTCGTCACCCACACCATGGGCCTGCAAGCCATCAACCAGGCCTTCGACCTGATGCACGAGGGCAAGTCGATCCGCAGCGTGGTGAACTTCGCCGCAGCGGGCACCGACGTGACCGAAGCCACCGCCTGAACGGAGCAGCGCCATGCAACGCGTCGAGCAACACGCCAGCTTCGGTGGCAGCCAGGAGGTGTGGCAGTTCGCCTCGCCCACGCTGGGCTGCGACACGAAGTTCGCCGTCTACCTGCCGCCCGCGGCGCTGCGCGGCCAGGCCTGCCCGGTGCTGTATTGGCTCTCGGGCCTGACCTGCACCGAGCAGAACTTCATCACCAAGGCGGGCTTTCAGCGGCACGCGGCCGAGCACGGCCTGATCGTGGTGGCGCCGGACACCAGCCCGCGTGGCGAAGGTGTGGCCAACGACCCGGGCTACGACCTGGGGCAGGGCGCGGGCTTTTACGTCAACGCCACGCAGGCGCCCTGGGCGCAGCACTACCGCATGCAGGACCACGTGGCGGTGGAGCTGCCTGCGCTGGTCGAGCGGCACTTCCCTGCCAACGGCCAACGCGGCATTTCCGGCCACTCGATGGGTGGGCATGGCGCGCTGATCACCGCGCTGCGCCACCCGGGGCGCTACCGCAGCGTGTCGGCGTTTTCGCCCATCGTCGCGCCTTCACAGGTGCCGTGGGGGCAGAAGGCGCTGGGCGCCTACCTGGGCACCGACCCGGCGGCCTGGGCCGAGTGGGACGCCGTCGCGCTGATCACCTCGCTGCCTGCGGGTGCCGAGCGCCTGCCCCTGCTGGTGGACCAGGGCGAAGCCGACGAGTTCCTGGCCGGCCAGCTCAGACCTGAGCTGTTGGCCCAGGCCTGCGAGCGCACCGGCCACCCGCTGACGCTGCGCCGCCACGCCGGCTACGATCACAGCTACTACTTCATCGCCAGCTTCATCGGCGAGCACATCGCGCACCACGCGCAGGCCTTGAAATCGGGCCGATGATGTGAGAGGGTGGCACGGCCCCTGCTTGATGCGACCCATGCCACCCTTCACACCATGAGCGAAGCCAAGATCCAGGTCTACAAGGGCCCCGCCGGCGGCTGGGGCGCGCTGCGCAGCGTGGCCCACCAGCTGCTGCAGCACCGCATCGCGCTCAAGGGCGCGCGCACCCTGCTGTCGGCCAACCAGCCGGACGGCTTTGACTGCCCCGGCTGCGCCTGGCCCGACCGCCAGCACACCAGCAGCTTCGAGTTCTGCGAAAACGGCGTCAAAGCCGTGGCAGCCGAAGCCACGGCCGACCGCGCCACGCCCGAGCGCATCGGCGAGCACACCGTGACCGCGCTGCGCACTTGGACCGACCACGACCTCGAAGCCCTGGGCCGCCTGACCGAGCCTCTGGCCTACGACCCCACCACCGACCGCTACCGCCGCGTCAGCTGGGACGAGGCCTTCGCCACCGTGGCGCGCCACCTGCAGGCCCTGCCCTCGCCCGACGAAGCCGTCTTCTACACCTCGGGGCGCACCAGCAACGAGGCGGCTTTCCTGTACCAGCTGTTCGTGCGCGAATACGGCACCAACAACTTCCCCGACTGCTCGAACATGTGCCACGAGCCCAGCGGCGTCGGCATGAAGGCCAGCGTGGGCGTGGGCAAGGGCACCGTCATGCTCGACGACTTCGAGCTGGCCGACTGCCTGCTCATCTTCGGCCAGAACCCCGGCACCAACCACCCGCGCATGCTGGGCGAGTTGCGCGCGGCCTCGCGCCGTGGTGCGCGCATCCTGAGCTTCAACCCGATGCGCGAGCGTGGGCTGGAGCGTTTCGCTGACCCGCAAGACCCGCTGGAGATGCTCAGCGGCGGGGCCACGCCCATCGCATCCGACTTCTACCAGCTCAAGGTGGGCGGCGACATCGCCGCGCTCAAGGGCATCATGAAGCACCTGCTGGCGCTTGAAGCGGTGGACCACGCCTTCGTGGCCGAGCACACCACCGGCTTCGACGCGCTCAAGGCCGACCTTGAGGCCGAAGACTGGGCCCGCATTGAAGCGGAGTCGGGCCTGTCGCAAGAGCGCCTGCTGCAAGCCGCGCAGGTCATCGCGCAAGCCGACAAGGTCATCGCTTGCTGGGGCATGGGCATCACCCAGCACCAGCACGGCGTGGCGGCGGTGCAGTCGATCGCCAACCTGCTGCTGATGCGCGGCATGGTGGGCAAGCCCGGCGCCGGCCTGTGCCCCGTGCGCGGCCACAGCAACGTGCAGGGCGACCGCACCATGGGCATCTACGAAAAGCCTGCGGCCGCCTTCCTCGACCGGCTGCGTGACGTGTATGGCTTCGAGCCGCCGCGCCACGAAGGCTTCGACACCATCGGCGCCATCGAGGCCATGCGCGACGGGCGCGCGCGGGTGTTCTTCGCCATGGGCGGCAACTTCGCGGCCGCCACGCCCGACACGCCGACCACCTGGGCCGCGCTGCAGCGTTGTGACCTCACCGTGCACGTGGCCACCAAGTTCAACCGCAGCCACACGGTGCATGGGCGCGAGGCCCTGGTGCTGCCCTGCCTGGGTCGCACCGAGGTCGACCAACAGGCCAGTGGCGCGCAGCACATCAGCGTCGAGGACTCGATGAGCATGGTGCACCTGTCGGCCGGCATCAACGCGCCGGCTTCGTCGCATTTGCTGTCCGAGCCCGCGATCGTGGCGCGCCTGGCCGCAGCCACCTTGCCGAACAGCCGCGTGCCCTGGTTGTGGCTGGTGGAGGACTACGGTCGCATCCGCGTCCACATCGCGCAGGTGTTCGATGACTTCGCGGGCTTCAATGACAAGGTCCACCGCCCGGGTGGGTTCAGGCTGCGCAACACCGCCAGTGAACGCGTGTGGGCCACGGCCTCGGGCAAAGCGCAGTTCGCGGTGCACGGCATCCCGACGGACACGCTGGTGCACCGCGCCCGCAAGCGCTCGCGCCGCGATGAGGGCGACGCGGGCGTGGGCGCCGACGCTGGTGGTGACCGGGCCGGCGCAGAGGTTTTCACCCTGACCACCGTGCGCGCCCACGACCAGTACAACACCACCGTCTACGGCCTGGACGACCGCTACCGGGGTGTCTTCGGCCAGCGGCGTGTGCTCTTTGTCAACGCGCAAGACCGCGTGCGCGCCGGCCTCGCCGAAGGTGTCTGGGTGGACCTGATCGGCGCCGCACCCGATGACATCGAGCGCGTGGCCCCGGGCTTCAAGCTGGTCGACCACGACATCCCGCCGGGTTGCGTGGCCGCCTACTACCCCGAAACCAACGTGCTGGTGCCGCTGGACAGCCATGCCGTGGGCGCGCGCACGCCGGCTTCGAAGGCCATCCCGATCAGGCTCCGACCCGCCAAGGGGGCCGCGTGAATGCCCGCGCACCGGTGGCCGGGCAGCCCGATGCCCAGGGCACGGACCTGCCCGAGGGCCTGCGCCGCGTGGGCGTGCGCCGCCACGAAGGGGCGCGGCAGCATGTCGACCAGGACTGGGTCATCGACGAAGCCCCGGTGGCCTTGGTCTACAACGGCATCTCGCACGTGGTGATGATGGCCACGCCGACCTCGCTCGAGGACTTCGCCGTGGGTTTCTCGCTGTCCGAAGGGCTGCTGCACGGCATCGGTGAGCTGCGCGATCTGCGTGTCGAGACCAGCACCTCGGCCGTCCTCGGTGAGACGGGCTTCAGCGTGCACCTGCAGGTGTCGCCGCGCGCATTCGAGCGCTTCAAGGATCGGCGCAGGCAGCTCGCGGGGCGCACCGGTTGCGGCTTGTGCGGCATCGACAGCCTCGAAGCCTTTGAGCAGGCGCTGCCCGTTGGCCTGTTGAACGGCCTGGGCGATGAGGCCCGGCCTGGCGTGTGGCCTGCCGCAGCCGACCCCGGCGTCGCGGTGCGCCAAGCCCTGAGCGCCTTGCCTGCGCAACAGGCCCTGCAGGCGCACAGCGGCGGCTGCCACGCCGCAGCCTGGGCCAGCCCTGGTGGTGAGCTGCTGTGCGTGCGCGAAGACGTCGGGCGCCACAACGCACTCGACAAGCTCATCGGGGCCATGGCGCTTCAGGGCGCGTTTCAGGGGCCGCTTCAGGGGCCGCTGCCGCCAGGGCTCGTCGTGGTCTCCAGCCGCGCCAGCCACGAGATGGTCAGCAAATGCGTGCGCATGGGCGTGGGCACCCTGGGGGCGATCTCGGCGCCCACATCCCTGGCGATCATGCTGGCGCAGCGAAGCGGCTTGCGCCTGTTTGGTTTCTGCCGGGGCGATGCGGTGGTGGCCTACGCCTGAGGCGCGCCGCCGCTGACGGGGCCGCGGCACTGCGGTCGCCGAGCCCGGTGTGCCCGACTCAGCCGCGCAGGCCCGTCAAGAAGCGACCCAGGCGATCCAGTCCCTCGCTCAGGTCCTCGCGCGAAGCCGCGTACGACAGCCGCACGAAGCGCCCCGCGCCGCTGACACCGAAGTCGTGCCCCGGTGTCAGCGCCACGTGCGCGTCCTGCAGGGCGCGCTCGCAAAACGCCATCGCGTCCAGCCCGGTGTCGGCCACGTCGATGTAGACGTAGAAGGCCCCATCGGGCAACACCGGCACGGTCAGCCCGATGTCGCGCAGGCCCTGCAGCACCAGCGCCCGCCGCTCGGCAAACTCCCGCTTGCGCGCCTCGCACTCCTCGATCGATTCGGGCGTGAAGCAGGCCAGCGCCGCCAACTGCGCCGGTGTGGGCGCGCAGATGTAGTAGTTCTGCGCCAGTCGCTCCATGGCGGGCACCAGCTCGTCGGGCACAACGGCCCAGCCCAGGCGCCAGCCCGTCATGCCGAAGTACTTCGAAAAGCTGTTGATGACGCAAGCACCCGCGTCGGTGGCCAGCACCGTGGGCGCGGGCGTGCCATCGGCTTGCGCGTCACTGAGGTTCAGGTAGATCTCGTCGACGATGCGCCAGGCGCCGTGCGCACGCGCCCACTCGCAGATGGCGGCCAGCTCGGCCGGTGGCACCGAGGTGCCCGTGGGGTTGGACGGCGTGGCGATCATCAGCCCTCTCGTGCGCGCTGACCAGTGCCGCTGCACGGCGGCCAGGTCCAGCTGGAAGCGCGATGACGCATCGGTGGGCACCAGCCGCACGTCGCCGCCAAAGCCGCTCAAAAACTGCCGGTTGCAGGGGTAGGACGGGTCGCCCACCAGCACCTCGTCGCCCGGGTCCACCAGCGCGGCGGTCACCAGCAGCAGCGCGGCCGAGGCGCCGGCCGTCACCACCACGCGCTCTGCAGGCAGCGCCAGGCCATGCGCCTGTTGGTAGAAGCCGGCGATGGCTTCGCGCAGCGCGGGCAGGCCCAGGGCGCCGGTGTAGGGCAGCGAGGCCTCGCCCGCCACCCGCTGCAACTCGGCGCGGACGGCAGGTGGCGCGCCAAAATCGGGCTCACCCAGGTTCAGCCGGATGACGCGGTGCCCCGCCGCTTCAAGCGCGGCGGCGCGCTTGCCGAACTCCATGGCCAGGAAGGGGGTGATGGCTTGGGCGCGTTGGGAGACCTTCATGGGCGGGCAGTTTAGGCCCGCCCGATGCGGTCGCTGCGCCGCGCGCCGACCGCGCGCGTTCAGGCCGCTGTCCGCGCCCTCAGCGTTTCCACGGCGAGTCGACCGAGGGCGTCTGACGCCAGCGGGCTGTCGCCGGTGAGCAGGTTGCGGTCGAGGTGACAGCGACCGGTGATGTCGGTGTTGAGGATGCGCACGCCCATCGCACTCAAGCGCTCACCCACATACCATGGCATGTGGCCCGGGATGTAGCCAATGTCTGGCGTTTGCCGATCCACGGCATCCGGGAAGAGGCAGATCTCGTGATCGCTGAACGGGAAACGCGCCACGTCGCCATCTGCTGCGCCGGCCAGAAGCGCAGCAGGCCCGTGGCACAAAGCGATCACCAGTCGATGCTCGGCCTGAGCCCAACGCAACACCGTCCCGAGGGCGCGGCTTTGAGGCAGGCCCAGCATCGCACCGTGCCCGCCAGGCAGGAAAACAGCGGCATATGCAGAGTCCGCACCCAGAGCAGAGTCGACGACCTCGTGCAGCACAAGCGGGTGCTCGAACTTCGAGCGATGTCGCTGGAAGGTGGCCTGCACCAACTCGTCTTGCGAGGGCATGGCCCACATCTCCAGCTTGACCGAATCCCCGCTGAGCGTGGCCACGTCGATGTCGTAGCCAGCCTGATCAAGGTGATAGATGGGCAAGAAGGTTTCGACGGGGTGGTTGCCCGTGTGGAACTTGCGACCGTTGGCCATCGTCATGTAGCGCTGGTCGGTGCCCACCACCAGCACCTTGCGGCGAGCACCGGCAGGCAAGGGCGGGTAGGTGACCGGCTGCGCACCCGTGGTGGGGGCCACGAACTGGCTCAGCGACAGCGGGGACGGCAGGAAAGCGTTGGGCTCTGCGGCATCGGGCGTCGGCTGGCGATCAAGGGTCTCGGTCATGTGGTTCATCCGTTGGAATGGGAAGCCTTGATTGCACAACCTGTAGCGGGTTCCTTGAATGACTGGTCCTCCTGAGAATTTGCTCAATCCTCCGGATGGGGCGCATGCCGTGTCGCGTCGGTGTCAAGATCATCCTCCCCGCCCGTCCCCCCGCCAGATCGCCATGCACCACCCCGTTGACCCCGACCGCCTGAGCGCCCTGGCCGAGCGCGTGAAGGCCTGGCTGCCGCAGGAAGGTTCGGTCGCCAGCCCCCTGTCTGACGTCGTGTTCATGCGGGTGGACCACGATCTGGGCCCGACCACGGTCTTCGAGGAGCCGGCCATCGTGCTGGCCTTCCAGGGGGTCAAGCGGGGCCTGCTGGGCGATGAGGTCCTGACCTATGGTGCCGGGCAAGGCTTGGTGGTCTCGCTGCCGATCAGCTTTCGCTGTGACACCGTGGCCCCCCAGCCTGAGCGCCCCCTGCTGGCACTCCGGGTTCGCGTCGACTTCGAGACGGTGCGAGAGCTGGTGGCCCGCATGGTCGAGGTCGGGCTGCAGGCGCCCTCACCGGGCGCCGCCCGGGCCATGGCCGTGCTCACGCTGGACGGCCCCATGCTGGACCTCGCCGGGCGCATGCTGACGACGCTGTCGTCTCGCCTGGACGCCGCGATCCTCGGGCCCGCACTCCTGCGTGAGCTGCATTACCGGGTCCTGCTCTCGCCGGCGGGCGGTTGCCTGCGCGAGCTCACGACCTGGCAGGGTCGCGTGGGTGCAGTGCACCGGAGCATCGAGTGCCTGCGCGCCCACCTCGCGCACGACTGGCAGGTGGCGGACCTGGCCAAAGAGGCATCGCTGAGCACATCGGCCTACCACGCGGCGTTCAAGGAGGTCACTGGCCAGACCCCGATGCAGTACCTCAAAGCCGTGCGCCTGCACCGGGCCAGGCAGCTGCTCACACTCACCCAGCGCCTGGCCTCCGATGTCGCGTTCGAAGTCGGCTACCAGAGCCCGGCGCAGTTCAGCCGCGACTACAAACGCTGGTTCGGCATCAGCCCCTCGCAGGCCCGTGCGGCCTAACCGCGCCGTCAAAATCGCGCTCACGCGCGCCCTGTAGGATGGGCGGCTCGGGAGGGATCGAACCACATGCTGCGCGCATGGCTGCACGACGTCGGGGAAAGGGCACAGGCTCGCTGGCAGGCCTGGGGCGAACCCATGGGCTTTGGCGGCGCCATGCTCATCACCCTGGGCTCGATGCTGCGCCACAAGCCGCTGCCCTCGATGGCGCAATGGGGCCGGCTGGCCGCGCAGGCCAGTGTGCAGGCCCTGCCCATCGTCTGGGTTGTCAACGCGCTGGTGGGCGCCATCATGGCCTTCGTCGGGGCGGTGCAGTTGCAAAAGTTCGGCGCTGGCCTGTATGTGGCCGACCTGGTGGGCATCTCGGTCACCCGTGAAATGGCCGCCCTGATCACCGCCGTCGTCATGTCCGGGCGCACCGCTGCGGCCTTCGCCGCCGAGCTGGCCACCATGCGTGCGCAAGAAGAGATCGACGCCCTGCACGTGCTCGGCCTGGACCCGATGCGCGAGCTGGTCATGCCCCGCGTGCTGGTGCTGCTGGGCATGATGCCGCTGCTGTTCTTCCACGCCTGCGTGGCCGCCTTGCTGGGGGGCTTGCTCGTGGCTTCGCTGATGCTCGACCTCAACGCCGACACCTATGTGCAACGCTTGATGGTCGCCACCTCGGCGACGCACCTGTGGCTGGGCCTGGCCAAAGCGGTGGTGTTCGGTGGCTGGATCGCCCTGGCCGGCTGCTACGCCGGTTTACACGCCGCGCGCAGCGCCGCCGGGGTGGGTGAAGCCGCCACGCTGGCCGTGGTGCGCGGCATCGTCGGCGTGATCGCCCTGGACGCGGTCTTCGCCGTCGTCGCCAACGCCATGGGCTGGTGAGGAGCAGGCATGGCCTACATCGACGTCCGAAACCTGCGCATGCAACACGGCGAGCGCCTCATCCAGGAGCAGGTCAGCTTCAGCGTGGCACCGGGCTGCATCTTCGCCGTCATGGGTGGCAGCGGTTGCGGCAAGAGCACCTTGCTGCGCCACATGGTCGGCCTGCAGGAGCCCGCCGCTGGCGACGTGTTCGTGGACGGCCGGGGTTACTGGGGCGAGATGGACGCCGATGAAAAACAGGCCACCCGCCAGCGCTTCGGCATGCTGTTCCAAAAGGGTGCGCTGTGGTCCACGCTCAGCGTTGCGCATAACGTGCACGTGCCGCTGGAGCTGCACTGGCGCGATCGCGACGAGGCCGAACGCGCTCAGCGCGTGCGCGACGTGCTCGACTGGGTCGGCCTGGCCGAGTTGGCCGACGCGCCGGTGCACGGGCTCAGCGGCGGGCAGGTCAAGCGCGCGGGGCTGGCGCGGGCCATCGTGGCCGAGCCCGAGGTGATCTTCCTGGACGAGCCCTCGGCCGGCCTGGACCCGGTCACCTCGCTGCGCCTGGACGACCTGATCCTGTCGGTGCGCGACCGCACGGGCGCCTCGGTGGTGCTGGTCAGCCACGAGCGCGACAGCCTTTTTCGCATCGCCGACGACGGCATCTTCCTGGACGCCGAGTCGCGTCGCCCGCTGGCCCAGGGCCGGCCGGCGGACATGCAGCACGACGCGACCCTGCCGCTGGCGGTGCGCAATTTCCTGCAACGAAAGGACGAGCAGGCATGAAAAGACGATCGGTGGCGCTGGGCGCCTTCGTGGTGATGGCCATGGTGCTGGCCGTGGTGCTGATCACGGCGCTGGGCAAAGGCCGCTTCTTTGGCGGCGGTCGCACGCAGGCGGTGGTGTGGTTCGACAAGAGCGTCAAGGGCCTGACCATCGGCTCGCCGGTGACCTTCCGGGGCGTGCCCATCGGTCAGGTCGAGGCCATCGGCGTCGAGCTCGACCCGCAGACCCTGCAGTCGCGCCAGCCCATCACGCTGGCGGTGTCGATGGAGGCCCTGTCGATCAAGGTGCGTGGGCGGCGGGCCCAGCGCGAGGCCCTGCAGTCGCTCATCGACCGCGGCCTGGTGGCGCAGATGGTCACGCAAAGCCTGGTCACGGGCCAGGCCATGATCGACCTGACCATCGGGCCCGCCCCGGCCGCCGCCGTGGCCCAGTCCCAGGACGGCCCGCTGGTCATCCCGCACGTGGGTGGCAGCTTCGACCGCCTGCTCGAGCAGGTCTCCGAGCTGCCCCTCAAAGACACCGTGGCCGACGTGCGCGCCACCTTGCTGAGCGTGCGCCAGCTGGCCGACGAGGCCCGCACCAGCGTGGCCAAGGTGCAGGGCGATGTCGGGCTCGTGACCGGTCAGGCCACGAAGACCCTGCAGCGCGCGGGCGACGACTTCCACCAGGCCTCGCAGCAAACCACGGCCACGCTGCAGTCGCTGCAAAGCCTGGCCGATGGCAGCCAGCGCCTGCTGCTCGACGTGCAGCCCCGCGTGGTGGGCGCCATGGACGCGCTGCATGGCGCGGCCAACGACGTGCGCACCGGCATGGGCGAGATCTCGGCCTGGGTGGCGCCTGGCTCGGCGGCCCGCACCGACCTCGATGGCGCCCTGCGCGACCTGGCCCGCTCGGCGCGCAGCTTCTCGGCGCTGGTCGAAGACATCGAAGAGCAACCCAACGTCCTCGTCTTCGGGAGACCCCATGAGTGAAGCTTCTCGCGGCGCCCCTGGTGAGGTGCCCCAGCGCGTCCACCGCAACGTGACGACCACCAGTTTGCTGGGCCTGGTCTGTGCGGCCGTGGTGACCATGGTGACTGGCTGTGCCAGCCCACCGCCGCGCGCGATGGTCATCGTCCCTTCAGCGCCCATGCCGATGCCGGCCATGGCCGCACCGGCCGCACCGGCCGCATCCATCGCAACGGCTGCTGCCAACCCTGCCGCAACCACCCCTGGCGACGCAGCCCGAGCACCCGGTGTGTCGCTGGTGCCCCTGCGCCTGCCCGAGCACTGGCAACGTCGTCAGGTGCTGCACCTGCGCCCGGACGCCGAACTCGTCGCCTGGCCCAACGCCGTCTGGGCCGAACGCGTGGAGACCGGCCTGACCCGTCGCCTGTCGCAGGCCCTGCGGCAGCGCTCGCCCGAGCAAGGTTGGTGGACGGGTGAAGAGGCCCTGGGCACGCGCCGCCTGCTCGTCGAGGTGCAGCAACTGGATGTGCACGCCAGCCGTGGCGAGGTGGTGGGCACGCTCAACTGGCGGCTGGTCGACCGCCAGGGCCGGGTGCTCGATGGCGGCAGCTTGACGCAGCGCGTGCAGGCGACGGTGGGCAACGCCCAACAAGAGGCCGAAGCCCTGGCGCAGTGGGTCGATGCCCAGGCCGAGGCGCTCGCGCCCAGGCTCCAAGGCGCGACCGCACGTTGAAGCGGCCGCCCGGGCCTGGCGCGCTGCGCTGCGTCAGCGCTTGAGCCAGCCCGCAGCCAGGTTGCCCAGCAGCGCAGGCAAGTCGCTGCCCGGGCCGGGCAGGGCGCCCTTGGGGCTGAGCTGGTCGATCAAGCCTGGCAGCACCTCGCTGAGCACCGAGGCCTGCTGATCAGGCGAGGTGCCGGCCTGCCGCGCCAGGTCGCGCAGCGGTCCTTCACCCAGCACCGCAGCGATCTGGTTGGCGCTGATGGGCAGGTTGGCACCGGTGCCGACCCAGGAGCCGATCACCTGGCCCAGGCCCTTGTCTTCAAAGGCCTTGACCAGGCCGGACAACCCGCCCACCTGTGGGTGGTTGAGCACTTGCATGACCAGGCCGATGAGGTCGGTGGTGGCGGGGGTGCCCTGGCTGGCTTGGCCGGACAGGGAGCCCAGCACCTGGCTGGCGAGAGAGTCGAGCAGTCCCATGCTGATGCCTCCTCAGTCCAGCAGCTCGGCGGGCACGTTGCCACCGTTGGCCGCCAGCTTTTGCAGCACGGCCTTGTGCAGCCAGGTGTTCATCTGCGCCGAATCGGCCATCTTGTCGGCCGGGCAACCCAGCTCGGTGGCCAGGGCCTTGCGCGCGTCGAGGCTGCTCTCGATGTCCAGCAGCTTCAGCAGGTCGACGATGGACGTGCGCCAGTTCAGCTTTTGCGAAGCCGCCTGGGCGCGCGACTCCAGCTGGCTCACCACGTCCACCACCGCGATCGCGGCAACCACGGGGGCTGCGGGCGCGCTGGGGGCTGCGGCCTGGGCCGGGGCAGAAGGCGCAGCGGTGGCCGCGCTGGCGGGCGAAGCGGAAGCGGGGGCGTTGGCCGTGGCGGCGGCCGCGTCGCCGAAACCCAGCTTGCTCAGGATCTTGCCGAAGAAACTCATGTGTGCTCCATGCGATGGAAGGGGGGAGGCGCCGCCCGGTCACCCCAAGCGGCTGGGGCCATGCTACGCAGCCGGACGGTGCCCACAACCGACCAAAGTATGGGCCGGGGCCCTGTCGTCAGATCCCGCATGGCTGTCGCCCCTTTCCTTTTGCCGCGCGGGGATCAGGACTACAGTGGCGCCCAGGCTGACCCCGATCCATCAGGAGACACGACATGAGCGACCACACCTTTCAAGCGCCGGACATCGTCCCCCGCGAGAAGCTGGACTTCGACCTCGGCGGCGACATCCCCAAGTACTGGTTCGGTGGCGATGCCTTCAAGAGCCGCTACTTCGACGCCATGTCCACCATCTTCCCCGAGGGCGAGCGCTACTTCATCTCCTGCGTGCGCGACTTCCGCGACCAGATCACCGACCCGAAGATGCTGGCCGACGTCAAGGACTTCATGCGCCAGGAAGGCCAGCACGGCATCGTGCACACCCAGTACAACGACCGCCTGCGCAAACAGGGCATCGACGTCGACATGCTCGAGACCGTGCAGCGCAACATCTCCAACTGGGCGCGCAGCAAGTTCGCCCCCGTGGTGACGCTGGCCGACACCGCCGCTGCCGAGCACCTGACCGCCACCATGGCCGAAGCCCTGTGCGAAGACCCCAAGGTGCTGGGCCAGGCCGACCACCGCATGCGCGCCATGTACGCCTGGCACGCCATGGAAGAGATGGAGCACAAGGCCGTGGCCTTCGACGTGCTGCAGAAGGTGGCCAAGGCGGGTTACCTGCGCCGCACCTTCGCGCTCGTCATGGTGACCTTCCTGTTCAACATCAACGTGGCGCTGACCACCCGCTACATGCTCAAGGTCGATGGCTTCAGCCGCTGGCAGCGCACGAAGATGTTCGCCAAGGGCGCGTGGTGGTTGTTCGGCATCGGTGGGCTCTACACCCGCATGATCCCGAGCTACCTGAGCTTCTTCAAGCCCGGCTTTCACCCCTGGGACAGCGGCGTCGTGCCCACGTACAAGGTCTGGCTCGACACCTTCAACCGCACGGGCGATCCGCTCCAGGCGGGCGAGGTCCTGTGGACCCGTCACCTGGCCTGATCGGGCCCAAGCAGACAAAGCAGCAGCGGGGGCACCGGGCCCCCGTCTGAATCACCGACCGAACCAGTCGGGCTCAGTTGACCAGCCGACCGCCCTTGCGTCCGCAGGGCGCCTGCTCGGGAGAGCGGGCGGCGCGCATCACGTCCTGGTCCGTCATGCCGATGCCGCGCAGGAACTCGTCGCGCAGGCGCAGCACGTCGTCGATGTTGTCGTCCGAGGCGTCGATCAGGTAGCCCTCGATGCGCTCGAGCTCCTCGATCTGGCTTTCGGTGAAGGTGGGGCGGGCCCAGTTGGGCAGCCGGGTGCAGTGGCTGAAACCCCAGGCCTGAGGCTGGCGGTGCACATCCTGTGACACCAGCACCTGGGTCAGGTCTTCGAGTTCGGTGCTGTCGAGGTCTTCGGCCTGGCCGTGTTCGATCACCTGGGCGGCGACCACGCGAGGTTCGGCCACGTCCAGCACCACCCGGCACAGCACCGGGGCGGTGAACGGATTCCGCTGATGACGCCAGTGGCCGTGCATCAGGCAGGCCGCTGCGATGGGCTGATCGCAGTCTGACGAAACGTTGTCGAACCAATTCATGCGAGAGTCCTCCGGCGAAGTGGTTGAAGCGGGTCGCTTGATGCCCATCATGCAGAAACCGCGCCACTTTGGGTGGGCAGATTTGGCAGGAAACCCCGGGTTCGGCGTTTCGATGCAACGGGGCCCCACAAGGGCCCCAATCGCCCTTATGCTGGTGGGCTGCCCCGACTTTCGGATGGGCCTGTCCCCCTCCTGCGCATGGGGCTTTGTCGCCCGCGGCCTCCTAGCATCGGCTCCCAGTTCGATGCCCCACAGGAGCGACCCGTGAACGATTACATCCAGCCCATTCAGCAGTTCCTCACGACCACCGCCCTCGATGTCGGGCTCAAGATCCTGGCGGCCATCGCCTTCTGGATCGTCGGGCGCTGGGTCATCGGGCGCTCCATCTCGCTGATGCAGGCGGCGATGAACCGCAACCACGTCGACCCCACGCTGACCAAGTACCTGGGCTCGATCGTCGCCATCACGCTCAACATCGCCCTGGCGCTGGGCATCTTGGGTTACTTCGGCATCCAGACCACCTCGTTCGCCGCGCTGATCGCCGGTGCGGGCGTGGCCATCGGCGCCGCCTGGAGCGGCCTGCTGGGCAACTTCGCGGCTGGCGCCTTCATGCTGGTGCTGCGGCCCTTCAAGGTGGGTGACTTCGTCTCCATCGGCGGGGTCACCGGCACGGTGCACGAGCTGGGGCTGTTCGGCACCACGCTGATCACCCCGGACAACGTCATGACCATCGTCGGCAATGGGCGCATCTTCGGCGACACCATCCAGAACTTCTCGGCCCTGCCGGCCCGCCGCGTGGACCGCACGGCTCAGCTGGCCGCCGGCGTGGACGTGGCTGACGCCATCGTGCGCCTGCGCAAGGCGGTCTCGAAGGTGCCCAACGTGCTCGATTTGCCGGTGCCCGAGGTCAACGTGCTCGACATCAACCTGGTCGGGCCCGTGATCGCTGTGCGCCCGTATTGCCACACCGTGGACTACTGGCAGGTGTACTTCGACACCAACGCCGCCATCCTGCGCGTTTGCCAGGAAGCGGGCTGGCCGGCGCCCACGCCCACCCACATCGCGAAACTCCAGCAGCTGGCTGCGTAAGATGGGTGCCTGGTTCCGCCATCGGGCGGGCGATGACACGCAGGAGCAGCGCACATGGACATCCGCATGGAGGTGGAGCAGTTGATGGCAACCGAAGTGGGGCCGTTCGTGCCCCGCCTGATGGCTGCTGCGGGCATCGTGCTGGTGGCCTGGGTGCTCTCGCGCCTGGTTCGCGCCACGGTGAGCCGGCTGGCGCAGCGCACCGGCCTGGAGCGCCGCCTGCAGACCCCTGGCCTGGCCGGCGTGCTGGTGCAGGTGGCCACGGGCCTGGTCTGGCTGCTGGCCTTGCCGGCCCTGTTGGGCACGCTGCAGTTGCAGGCCTTGCTCGACCCGGTCAACGTGATGATGTCGCGCCTGATGGGCTACGTGCCGAGCCTGTTTGGCGCGGTCGTGATCCTGGGCGTGGGCTGGCTGGCGGCGCGCATCCTCAGGCAGATCGTCGAAGGCTTGCTGATCGCGGCGGGCTCCGAGAACCTGGCCGAGCGACTGGGCCTGGGCTCGGCCCTGGGCGAGCGCAAGCTGGCCAGCCTGGCGGGCTCGGCGGTGTTTTTGCTGGTGATGCTGCCCACGCTGACGGCGGGGCTGCAGGCCTTGGGCCTGGAGGCGGTGGCCCGCCCGGTGGGCCAGATGCTCGATGCGGTCGTGGCCCTGGTGCCGCGTCTGGTCTCTGCCGGCCTGATCGTGGGCATTGGCGCCTTGTTGGGCCGGGTGGTGGCCGGGGTGGTGGTCGCCGCCCTGGTGGGCGCCGGGGTCAACCGCTGGCCGGCGCGCATGGGACTGCCCGATGGCTGGCGCTTCGCCGGTCGCGACCTGGCCGAGCTGGCCGGCTCGCTGGTGATGCTGGGCTTCGTGATGGCCGCCATCACCCAGGCCTGCCAGGTGCTGGGCTTCGAGGTGCTGACCGAGGTCGTCACCGTGCTGGGCTCGGTCATGGCGCGACTGGTGACGGCCGCCCTGGTGCTGGCCATCGGCCTGTGGCTGGCTTCAGCGGCGGCGCAGGCCGTCGAGGCCAGCGGGCGGCACGAGGCCCTGGCCTGGGCCCGCGTGGCGCGCTGGACCATCCTGTTCTTCTCGACGGCGCTGGCCTTGCGCCAGTCCGGCCTGCCGGGCGACATCATCGTCATCGCGTTCGCGGCGGTGGTGGGGGCGATCGCGCTGGGCCTGGCGCTGGCGCTGGGCCTGGGCGGACGCGAGGTGGCGGGGCGGTTGCTCGACGCGCTGGCGCGACGCTACACCCGCATCGACGAAGACCGTGGCAACCCACCTGCCTGAGGCCGCTCGGTGAGCATCGGCCTGCGGCACCTGCCGCGCCTTTTTCGGCGACTTTTCAACGAGGGCAGCCTGCCCCAGCAGGTCGCGGGCACGGGTGTGTTGGCTTCGGCCGCAGCGCCTTTGGCGACGGCGGCATGGGGCTGGGGGGAGCCGCACACCTGGCTGGCCATGGCGCTGACCGGCCTGGCCGCCACGGCCGTCGCCACCTGGGTGGCCTGGCGCGCCTCTGCGGCTTTGCTGAGGGTGTCGGACGCGGCGCAGTCCTTGCGAAGCGAGCACCTGCGCGACGGCCTGGACGTGCCCCTGCTCAACGCCTCGGCTGAGCTCTTCGTGCTGTCGGCACGCTTGCGTCGCCTCGTGCTGGCGGTGCGCCGCCACCGCAAGGAGCTGGAGGCGCTCAACCACGCCCTGGGTCAGCGCCTGCATGCGCGCACCCATGAGCTCAGCACCTTGCAGGAGCTGTCCATCGGGCTGGCCCAGCAGACCGACCTGCACCACCTGGTCGACGAGGCGCTGCAGGCGCTGGAGCGCACCTTGAGCTACAGCAGCGCTTCCTTGTGGGCGCGCGAGGACCTGAGCGCCGAAGGGCGGGTCGTGCTGATGGGCTACCGCACCGGCGAGGGGCACGAGGGACTGGATGGCGATGACCTCTCGGGCATGCGCCTGTCGCGGGGCAACCTGCGGCACTACGAGCGCATCGAGCGAGAGCGCCAGACCGTGGTCGACAACCAGGTGCAGCACAGCTTCCTGAGCTGGTTGCTCGACCGCGTCACCGACGACGCGCGCACCTCCGCGCTTTACCGCAACAGCCGCTCCTGGGTGGCCCAGCCGCTGCAGTTCCGCGATGACGTGCTGGGTGTGATGCGGGTGGACCACGCCGAGCCCGGTTACTTCGACCCCGAGCGCGTGCGCCTGCTGCAGGCCGTCAGCAGCCAGGCGGCGCTGGCCATGCACCATGCACAGCTGGCCGAGCAGGCCCGCGACCTGGCCGTCATGGCCGAGCGCAATCGCATCGCCCGGGATCTGCACGACGCGGTGTCGCAGACGCTGTTCGCGGCCCACGTCATCGCCGGCACGCTGGGCAAGGCCCTCAACGCGGGTGCCGACGAGGCGCTCAGCCAGCAGGCGCAGTCGTTGGGCCAGCTCATCCAGGGGGCCCTGGCCGAGATGCGCATGCTCATGCTGGAGCTCAGGCCCGATGCGCTGGAGAAGATGACCTTCGGCGAGCTGCTCAAGCACGCCATCGATGCCCAGAGCAGCCGAGGTGGCACGCGCTTCGTGCGCCACGTCGCTTCTGCCGACCGGCTGTCGGCGCCCGTGCGCGTGCAGCTGTACCGCATCGCGCAAGAGGCCTTGTCCAACGTCAGCCGCCACAGCGGCGCCACCGAGGCCGAGGTGCAATGGGTGGTGCAAGGCCCCAAGCGCGCGATGCTGCGCATCCGCGACAACGGTTGCGGCTTCGACACCGCTGCCGAACACCCTGGCCATTTCGGCCTGGAGAACATGCGTGCGCGTGCCGAAGAGATCGGCGCCGTGCTGACCGTGGTGAGCGCGCCGGGCCAAGGCACCGACCTCACCGTGCAATGGGGTGACCCCCACGATGCCAACTGACCATGCCCACTGACACCCACACCCCTGCGATCCGCGTCTTCCTGGCCGATGACCACCCGATGGTGCGCGCGGGCCTGGCCGGCATGATCCAAGGAGAAAGCGGCCTGATGCTGGCCGGCGAAGCCGCCGATGGCCGCGAAGCCGTCAAGCTCATCCCCACGGCCCGGCCCGATGTGGTTCTGCTCGACATGGCCATGCCCCACCTTGATGGCGTGGGGGTCATCGAAGCCTTGCACGCCTCGCTGCCCGACACCCGCTTCGTCATCCTCAGCAGCCTGCTCGACCCCTTGCAGATCGATCGCGCGGTGCGCGCCGGCGCGCGGGGCTACCTGCTCAAGACCGCCTCTGCGCAGGAGCTCGTGACCATGATCCGGCAGGTGCACGCAGGCCGCCGTGTGTTGGGCCCCGAGATCACCGACGCGCTGATCGCCAACCAGCAGCGCGACGTGCCCGGCGCAGACCTGACCACCCGCGAGCGCCAGCTGCTGGCCCTGATGGTGCAGGGCATGAGCAACCAGGAGATCGCCGAGGCCATGGGCATCGCGCTGCCCACGGTCAAGTACCACGTCACCAATGTGCTGGGCAAGTTGCAGGTCGACAGCCGCACCGAGGCGGTGGTGCTGGCGCTCAAGCACAAGCTGGTGCCTCAGGGCTGAAGCCCGACCAAAGTCGGGGTCGGGGCCCGTCTGTGGGCGGGGGTGCTTAACCCGTCGGGTGCCTAAGCTGGGGCCATGTTGTTGTCCAGCTTCACGCCCATGCCCGTCCCGATTCACCCTTCGTTCAAGCTGCCATCTGCGTCGCCTCGCGTCTTGCTGGTGGAAGACGACGCCGTGCTGGCCCTGGTGGTCATGGAACAGCTGCGCACGCTGGGCTGCGAGGTCTCGCTGGTGGAGAACGGCTGGATGGCCGTGCAGGCCTGGGCGGGCACGGAGGTCAACGAGTCCTTCGACCTGGTGCTCATGGACCTGCAGATGCCGGTGATGAATGGCGTGCAGGCCATGCGCCGCATCCGCCGCTTGGAGGAGGATCAACGCCATCGGGCCGCCCCGATCGTTGCCTTCAGCACTTGCAGCTTCGATGCGGCGGGCATGCACCTGCCGTCTTCGGGCTTCGACGACTTTTTGCCCAAACCCTGCGAGCTCAGGCAGCTGGCTGCCCTGTTGCGTCGCTGGGTGCCGCAGGCCCGCCTGCGCGCGGTGGCCTGATCAGCCGACCGAGCGGTTGCGGGTGGCCCAGGCGCGCGGCGAGCTGCCGCTCCAGCGCTGGAACGCCCGGTAAAACGGGCTGAGTTCGGCGAAGCCCAGTTGCTGGGCCACCTCGCGAACCGTGCGCTCACCCCCTGCCAGCCATTGCAACGCCAGCTCGCGCCGGGCGTCATCGAGCAAGGCGTTGTGGTGGGTGCCCCGCTCGCTGAGTCGGCGTGCCAAGGTGCGTTCACCCAGGCCGAAGGCGGTCGCCGCCTCGGCCCGGGTGGGCGCCGCCATGCGCGCACCCGAGGCCATTTGCTCGCGCAGCCAATGGCGCACGGCTTCATCCAGACCCTGCTGTTGCGCCAGCGCTTGTAGCTGCGCCGCCGCGTACTGCTCGTGCAGGCGCGCCAGCTGGGCATTGGCCTGGGGCAGCGGCAAATCGAGCACCGCGTTGTCGATCAACAGGCCGCTGTAGGCCTGGTTGAACTCGATCGGGCAGCCAAACGCCTCGCGGTAGCCGGCCAAGGGCCCCACGGCCTCGTGGCTGAAACGCACCAGGGTCGGCTTCAGGGGCTGTGGCGTGATCCAGCGCGAGGCGCTGACCACGGCGGCCAGCACGGCCTCGATCTGGTGGGGGCTGAAGGCCAGGTCACCCTGCCTGGGGTGGTAAACCAGCCAGCTGGTCTGGGGGCCGGCCAGCAGCTGAAAGCGCCCGCCATCGGAGATCAGCGACTGGTACTTCTGCACCACGGTCAGGGCCTGGCGCAACGTGGCGGCCGACTGCACGATGAAGCCGACCACGTTGAAGCTGGCCGGGCCCACCACGGTGCCGGCTTTGAGGCCGAACCCGGCGTCCTGCGTCAGGCGCGCGGCGGCCCGCCACAGCCGGGTGATGTGGTCGATGGGCCAGCGCTCGCGATCGAGCTCCTGAGGCTGGATGCCCGCAGCGCGCAGCAGGGTGGTTTCCTCGATTCCCTGGCGCTGCGCTTCTGCCAACACTGTGCGCACCCAGCTCATCGACACCATGGCCTGTGAAGTCAATCTCGCTGTCCTCCAAAGTCAATGGTCAGGGATCATAAGTGGATAAGGTCGCGGCCAGCGACGTGTTGGAAGAAGGAAGCGATCGATGGCTTCGGCTGTGCGGACGGACGTGGTGGTGGTGGGTGGGGGCCTGGCGGGCATCGTCACGGCCCTGGAATGCCTCAAGGCGGGCCGGCACGTGACCGTGGTCGACCGCGACACGCCCGAGCGCCTGGGTGGCCTGGCCTTGTGGGCCTTCGGGGGCATGGCCCTGGTGGGCACCCCCTTGCAGCGCCGCATGAAGATCGCCGACTCGCCCGAGCGCGCCTTGCGCGACTGGCTCAGCTTCGGTGAACTGGCCGAGGGTGACACCTGGCCCCGCCACTGGGCCGAGTTTTACGTGCAGCACTCGCGCGAGCAGGTCTACGAGTGGCTGGTCTCGCATGGCCTGAAGTTCTTCCCGGCGGTGAACTGGGTCGAGCGCGGGCGTTTTGGCGAAGGCAACAGCGTGCCGCGTTACCACGTGGTCTGGGGCACCTCGCGCGAGCTCACGCGGCGCATGATCTCGGCCATGCAGCGCGCCGACGTTGGCGGGCGCCTGACGGTGCTCAGCGGCCACCGCGTCACCGCGCTGGAGCGCAGCGGTGGGGTGATGAGCGGCGTGCAGGCCGTGCACGAGGCCAGCGGCGCACAGGTCCGCATCGAGGCGGGCGTGGTGGTATTGGCCATGGGCGGCGTCAATGGCTCGACCGAGCAGTGCATCGCCAACTGGCCGGCGCACCGCCCGCGCCCGGCCACCCTGCTCAACGGCGCCCACCCGTTTGCCGACGGCGCCCTGCACCGCCTGGCCACCGACGAACTCGGCGCCCAGCTCACCCACGCGGGCGAGATGTGGAACTACGCCGCCGGCATCCCGCACCCGCGGCCGCACTTCCCGGGCCATGGCCTGTCGACCATCCCCTGCAAGTCGGCGCTGTGGCTGGACCACGCCGGCAGGCGCATCGGGCCCGAACCCCTGGTCACCGGTTTCGACACGCACGAGCTGTGTCAGCAGGTGGCCGCGCAACCCAAGCCCTGGACCTGGCACCTCATGAACTGGCGCATCGCGGCCAAGGAGTTCGCCATCTCGGGCGCCGAACACAACCAGCGCGTGCGCGACAAGCAGCTCGTCCATTTCCTGCTGGAGACCGCGCTGGGCAACCACCGCCTCGTCAAGCAGATGCAGCGCGAAAGCCCGCACTTCCTGGTCGACGACACGCTGGCTGGGCTGGCCCGCAAGATGAACGCGCTGACGCTGGCCGAACAAGGCGAGCAGCACATCGACCCGGTGGCGCTGCAGGCCACGGTCGATGCTTTCGACGCCAACTTCGCCAAGGGCCTGGAGCTGGCCAACGACGACCAGATCCGCCGCATCGTGCACGCACGACAGTGGGGACCCGACCGCATGCGCACCTGCAAGCCTGCGCCATTGCAGGCCAGGGGCGCGGGCCCGTACATCGCCATCCAGGTGCAGCTGATCACGCGCAAGAGCCTGGGTGGGCTGCAGACCGACCTGCAAAGCCGCGTGCTGCAAGCCGATGGCCAGGCGGTGTCGGGCCTGTATTGCGTGGGCGAGGCAGCCGGCTTCGGCGGGGGCGGGGCCAGCGGCAAGCGGTCGCTGGAAGGCACCTTCCTGCCGGGCTGCATCCTCACGGCTCGCGCGGCGGCCCGCTCCATCGTGACCGGGTCTTGATGCGCTTTTTTCATCCCATCGACAACCGTCTGACAAGGAACCAAGGTGCAAGGTGATGTTGTTTCCAGCGTGCTGCTGCCGCTGATCCTGGCTTTCATCATGTTCTCGCTCGGCCTGGGGCTGACGGTGGGGGACTTCCGGCGCATCCTCGTGCAGCCGAGGGCGCTGCTGGTGGGGGTGTTCAGCCACTTCGTGCTGCTGCCGCTGGTGTGCTTCGGCATGCTCAAGCTCATGGGCCTGAGCGGCGCTTTTGCGGTGGGCTTCATGATCCTGGCCGCCTGCCCCACGGGCGCCACCTCGAACCTGCTGACTTACCTGGCGCGTGGCGACGTGGCCCTGGCCCTGGGCTTCACGGCCATCGCCAGCTTGTTGACCATCTTCACCTTGCCGGTCATCGTGACCGGGGCGCTGGCGCACTTCATGGGCACCGAGCGCGCGGTCAACGTGCCGGTGGGTCTGATGATGGGGCAGGTGGCCCTGGTGATGGGCCTGCCGGTCACGCTCGGCATGGTCGCGCGCCACCGCTGGACGGCCTGGGCACTGCGCTTCGAGCCACGCGCCACGCGCATCGCCACGGGGCTGTTCGTGCTCATCGTGGTGCTGGCCGTCATCAAGAACTGGCCGATGGTGCAGGCGCACTTCACGGCCCTGGCGCCGTTGGCGCTGGTGCTCAACCTGACCATGTTGAGCCTGGGCTTTGCGGTGGCCTGGCTGGCGCGGCTGTCGCGCAGCCAGTCGATCACGCTGGGCATCGAGACGGCGGTGCAGAACGCGGCCCTGGCGCTGGTGATCGCCAGCACGGTGCTGCAGGACGGCACCATGGCCATCCCCGGGGCGCTGTACGGGGTGCTGATGTACGTGGGAGGGCTGCTGTTTGCCTGGGTGATGCGGCGGTATGTGGCGGTGCCCGATGCGGCCGATGCTGCGGGTGCGCCCCACCGCGCCACCCACCCGCGCTGACCCCTCTTTGCGACAAGGCGTCCACCAACATGCCCCTGCACCTGCCCGCCACCGCAGCCGACCTGCGCCTGAGGGCCCAGGCGAAGCTGCCCCGTTTCCTCTTCGACTACGTGGACGGCGGGGCCACCGACGAGCAGACCCTGCGCGCCAACGAGGCCGCCTGGTCTGGCGTGACCTTGCGTCAACGGGTTCTGCGAGATGTCGATGGCGTCGACACCTCGACCGCGCTGGCCGGCCAGCCCTGCCGGATGCCGCTGGCGTTGGCGCCCTTGGGACTGGGTGGTTTGCTGGCGCGACGCGGTGAGGTCCAGGCCGCCCGCGCCGCCGAGGCCGCTGGCGTGCCCTTCACCCTGTCCACCGTGGGCATCTGCCCGCTCGGTGAGGTGCAAGCCGCCGTGCAGCAGCCGATCTGGTTTCAGCTCTACATGCTGCGCGACCGGGGCATCGTGCAGGCCCTGCTGCAGCGCGCCTGGGCGGCCGGTTGCCGCACCCTGGTCTTCACGGTCGACCTGCCCACCTCGGGCATGCGCCACCGCGACACCCGCAACGGCCTGTCGGCGCCGGCCGGCCGCGCGGCCCTGATCAAGGCGGCCCACCTGCTGTCTCGTCCTGGCTGGATCTGGGACGTGGGTGTGCGAGGCAAGCCGCATGGTTTCGGCAACCTCCACGACCAGGTGCCGCTGGCCCAGGACATGGACGCCTTCAAGGCCTGGATCGACACGCAGTTCGACCCCACCGTGACCTGGTCCGACATCGACTGGGTGCGCAGCCAGTGGCCGGGCACCGTGCTGCTCAAGGGCATCCTCGACGAGGAAGACGCGCGCCAGGCCGTGCGCAGCGGCGTGCAGGGCCTGGTCGTGTCCAACCATGGCGGCAGGCAGCTCGATGGCGTTGCCGCCACCGCCCGCAAGCTGCCGGGCATCGCGCGGGCCGTCGATGGCGCGCTGACCGTGCTGGTCGATGGCGGCGTGCGCAGTGGCGTGGACGTGTTCCGCGCGCTGGCGCTGGGCGCGCAAGGTGTGCTCATCGGTCGGCCCTGGGCCTGGGCGCTGGCCGCAGGGGGCGAGGCGGCGCTCGCCGACTTGCTGCGCAGCTGGCAGCGCGAACTCCAGCTGGCCATGACCCTGGCCGGCGTGACCCGGGTGGCGGACATCGGCCCTGCTCACCTGGACTGACCCCTTGCCGACCCCATTTCGACCGCTTCCAACACGAACACCCGACCCGCAGGAGACACCGACATGAATGGCGCCCAAGCCCTGATGAAGACCCTCGCCGACGCCGGCGTGACCGTGTGCTTCAGCAACCCCGGCACCTCGGAGATGCACTTCGTGGCCGCGCTCGACCACGAGCCGCGCATGCGCGCCGTGCTCACGCTGTTCGAGGGCGTGGCCACCGGCGCGGCCGACGGCTATGCGCGCATGGCCGGCAAGCCCGCAGCCACTTTGCTGCACCTGGGTTGCGGCCTGGGCAACGGCCTGGCCAACCTGCACAACGCCCGCAAGGGCCGGATGCCCATCGTCAACATCGTGGGCGACCACGCCACCCACCACGTTCAGTACGACGCGCAGCTGCAGTCCGACATCGAGACCGTGGCCCGCAATGTCTCGAAATGGGTGCGCACCTCGTCGTCCACCGCCGAGCTGGCCAACGACGCCGCCGAGGCCGTGGCCACCGCGATGGGCACCCCCGCGCAAGTCACCACGCTGATCCTGCCGGCCGACGTGTCCTGGAGCGAAGGTGGCGTGCCCGCTGCCCTGCCGACGCTGGTGCTGCCGCCGGTGGCCGAGGACGAGGTCATCGACGCCATCGCCCGGGCCATCCAGTCGGGCGAGAAGACCGCGCTGCTGATGGGCGCGCGGGCCCTGCGCGAGCCGGGCCTCCTCGCCGCTTCGCGCATCGCGGTCAAGGCCGGCGTCAAGCTCTTCGCCGAGGTCTTTCCCACGCGCATCGAACGTGGCGCGGGCCTGCCCCACGTCGAGCGCATCGCCTACCTGGCTGAGCTGGCCTCGGTGCAGCTGCACGGCCTCAAGCACCTCATCCTGGTCGACGCCAAGTCGCCAGTGTCCTTCTTCGCCTACCCCGGCAAGGCCAGCGACCTGGTGCCCGAAGGCTGCACCGTGCACACCCTGGCCTCGCCTTCGCAAGATGCCGTGGGCGGCCTGCTCAAACTGGCGCAAAAACTCGGTGCCGACGCCGTGCAGCCCATGCTGCAGTCGGCCACGCGGCCCGACCGCCCCAAGGGCAAGCTCACCGCCGAGAAGGTCTGCAAGGCCGTGGGCCACCTGCTGCCCGAGCGCGCCATCATCGTCGACGAGGCGCAAACCTCGGGCGTGATGCTGCCGCACTTCACCAAGGGTGCGCCCCGCCACGATGTGGTCACGCTCACGGGTGGCGCCATCGGCCAGGGCCTGCCCAACGCGGTGGGCGCGGCCATCGCCTGCCCCGACCGGCCGGTGCTGGCGCTGGTGGGCGACGGCTCCGCCATGTACACCATCCAGGCGCTGTGGACGATGGCGCGCGAGCGGCTCAACGTCACCACCGTCATCCTCAACAACAAGTCTTACGCCATCCTCAACGTGGAGCTGCAGCGCGTGGGCGCCACGGGCCAGGGCGGTGGCAGCGGCGAAAAGGCCCGCTCGCAGCTCGATTTGTCCAACCCCGGGCTGGACTTCGTGCAACTGGGCGCCAGCATGGGCGTGCACTCGGTGCGCGCCACCACGGCTGAAGAGTTCAACATCGCGCTGGAGAACGCCCTGCGCTCGCCGGGCCCCCACCTCATCGAGGCCGTGGTGCCCAATGCCTTTGCCGGGCTGAAGCTGCGCCTGCTGCCGCATGTGCTGAGCTCGCTGGCCAGCCTGCCGCAGCCGCTGGCCCAGCTCATCAAGCGCAAGGTGTCGCCGTGAAACGACTGATCTGGCGCAATCGCCAAGCAATCTGGCGCGCGGGCGCCCCACCTCCCTAGGTTTCATGATGGGCAGGCAAGGGCCTGCTGGCTAGGATCCCCCGACAGCTTCAACAGCCAACACAAGGGGAGACCGCACCCATGCCCACCCGCCAGGCCACCATCGGCCAACGCACCGTTTCGCTCGATGCCCGCCCTGACCGGCTCGACCTGCGAGACCGCTCTTACACACCGCCGCTGGGCAACCTGCCATCGGAATGGCCGCCACAAAACTGGGTCGAAACCTACCTGCCCCAGTACGCCAAACAAAAGCTGGTGCTCGACCAGGGCTCCGAAGGCGCCTGCACCGGCTTCGGCCTGGCCGCCGTCGTCAACTACCTGGGCTTCGTCATCAGCCTGCAAAAGCCCGAGGTCCAGGCGCGCAAGGTCAGCCCCGCCATGCTCTACCAGCTCGCGCGCATGTACGACGAGTGGCCAGGCGAGGACTACGAAGGCTCGAGCTGCCGCGGCGCGCTCAAGGGCTGGCACCGCCACGGCGTTTGCCGAGAAGACCTGTGGCCCTACAAGCTCGACCGCAAGGGCCGCCGCGTGCACGTCGCGCCCCTGGAAGACCCCGACCTGCCCGACGACCCCGAGCACAACTGGGACGTCGACGCGCTCTCGCGCACGCTGGGCGTGTACTACCGCGTCGACGTGCGTTCGGTGGTCGACCTGCAGGCCGCCATTTTCCAGAACGGTGCGGTCTACGTGTCGGCCACCGTGCACGAAGGCTGGGCCGTGCCCACGCGCAAGCAGCTCAAGGGCCACGCCGACCTGGTGCGCATCAAGCCCGTGGCCCAACCCAAACAAGCCGGCGGCCACGCCTTCGCGCTGGTGGGCTACAACGAGCAGGGCTTCGTGGTGCAGAACTCCTGGGGCCCGAGCTGGGGCTCGCACGGCTTTGCCTTGCTGCCCTATGAAGACTGGGTGCAGCACGCCACCGACGCCTGGGTCTTCACCATGGGCGTGTCCTGCCAGCAACTGGGCCAAGGTACGCCCATGGTGCGCAGCAAGGGCACGGGCGCGGCCGCCAAGCTGGTGCGCTCGCCGCGTTTCCTCGTGCCCTTCAGCGGCAGCGCCATGGGCGCGGTGCCCGATCGGCCCAATGGACTCATCGGTGCCGACGACGCCCTGGCGCGCCGCTACCGCAGCGTGCGCAAAGCCGAGCACCGCCCGCTGGACGCCGACCAGGCCTACCGCCACACCATCGTGCTCGACCGCGGCTTCCCGGTGCGCAACGACATCACCGCCGAGAGCCCGCAGGCCGCGCTCGACTCGGCCGTCTTGAGCCGCCCGGCCGCCTGGCTCAAGGCCCAGGGCAGCGTCAAGGTCATGGTCTACGCCCATGGTGGCCTCAACAGCGAAAGCGCCTCAGTGGGCCGCGTGCGCGTGATGGCGCCCTACGCCCTGGCCAACGGCATCTACCCCTTGTTCGTGACCTGGCGATCGGGCCCGATGGAGACCGTCTCCGACCTGGTCGAAGAACTCGGCGCCAAGTTCGGCCTGACCTCGCGCGGTGGCTCGCCGGCGCGCGGCTGGCTCGACCGCATCGCCGAAGGCACCGACCGCATGCTCGAGCCGGTGCTGCGCGCCCCCGGTGGCGCCATGTGGGGCCAGATGAAGCTCAACGCCATCCGCGCCAGCGAAGACCCGCAGGGTGGCGTGCGCCTGGCGGTGGAGCGGCTGAAAAAACTCAAGGCCGAGGTGCCGGGCCTGGAGATCCACCTGGTGGGCCACTCCGCCGGCTCCATCGTGCTGGGCTCGATGCTCAAGCAGATGTCGGCCGCGGGCCTGAAGGCCGCCAGCACGCGCCTGTTCGCGCCGGCCTGCACCACGCGCTTTGCGCTCGATCACTACGTGCCGGCCGTGCAAAAGGGCGTGCTGCCCGCCGAGCACTTCCACATCCACACCTTGTCCGATAAGAACGAACTGGATGACACCGTGGGGCCGTACCGCAAGTCGCTGCTCTACCTCGTGAGCCGTTCGTTCGAGGACGTGCACAAGATGCCGTTGCTGGGCATGGCCCGCAACTTCGACCCCGCCACCACCCAGCCCGATGCGGCCGACGACAGCTGGGCCCGCGACCGCGTGGCCGATGTGCGCCGCTGGCAGGACTTCTGGCGCGGCCTGCCCCATGGTGGCGCCAACTTGCACCTGCTTGACGCGCGCAGCATCTCCAACGGCGCGGGCAGCGAGCAGTCCACTCACGGCTGCTTTGACAACTCGGTGGACCTCGTCGGCCAGGCGCTGGGCTACATCGTCAACGCGGCCAAGCCGGTGCCCGTCAAGGTGGAACGGCTGGACTACTGAAACCCCGCAAGCAGCACAGGAAGGCGAACCATGAAATACCCCGGTCGTGTCATCAAGTCGGGCGAAACCGACGCCCGCATCGTCAAGGCGCTCAAGACCGCGCTCAACCAGGCCCTGGCCCTGCGCGGCAGCGAGGCCATCGTGCTCGACGCCGACAACCCCTTGTTCGGCCCGCGCATGAAGCAGGCCGTCAAGCTCTTTCAGGCGCGCAACGTCGACAACCAGCTCCAGCCGCTGAAGGTCGATGGCGAGGTGGGCTCGCTGACCTGGGAGGCCCTGTTCGGCACCCAGCGCGTGCCCCAGGTCGAGGTCAAGCCCAAGGGCCTGGCCGCGCGGGTGCTGGCGCAGGCGGGGGCTGCAGCCGATGCCGGGGTGCGCGAGCAGCCGCGCAACAGCAACCGGGGCCCCGAGGTCGACGAATACCTGCGCCGTGCCGGTGTGCCGTCGGGCCTGGCCTGGTGCTGCGCCTTCACCTATTGGTGCTTTGACGAAGCCGCCAAGGGCCTGGGCACCGACAACCCCATGTACCGCACCGCCGGCTGCCTGGCCCACTGGAACAAGGCCGTGGCACATGGCGGCACCCGCCTGCTGGCGCGCGATGCGGTCGCCGACCCGGGGCTCATCCTGCCCGGCATGGTCTTCATCATGGACTTTGGCGGTGGCATGGGCCACACCGGTTTCGTCGAGCGCGTCGAGGGTGGCTACCTCCACACCATCGAGGGCAACACCGACGCCTCGCAAACGCGCGAAGGCGGCGGCGTCTACCGCCTCAAGCGCAAGGTGGGAAGCATCAACAAGGGGTTCATCAGCTACAAGGGCTGAGCGTCGTCAAGCCAAGGCGAGGTGAGGCAGGGGATGGGGCGGCTGGGGGTGGCCCCGGCGTAACATCGGGCTTTGTTCTGCGCAAAAGCCTCCATCCTGCGCCCCACCGGTTTCCCCCATGAGCACCTTGCCCGCCTGCCCCCAATGCGCCTCGGCCTACACCTACGAGGACGGCGCCAACCTCGTCTGCCCTGAATGCGGCCATGAATGGAGCGCCAGCGCCACCACCGAGGCAGAGCCCGCCGCCAAGGTCTGGAAAGACGCCCACGGCAACGCGCTGCAGGATGGCGACACCGTCACCCTCGTCAAGGACCTCAAGATCAAAGGTTCGTCGGCCGTCATCAAGGTCGGCACCAAGGTCAAAAACATCCGCCTGATCGAAGGCGACCACGACATCGATTGCAAGATCGAAGGCTTCGGGCCGATGCAACTCAAGTCCGAGTTCATCAAGAAGGCATGACGCTGCTCCAGGCGGCCTTCGGGGCCCTCTCGGCGGTCGTGCTGTTTGTCTACGGCCTGCAAGGTTTCAGCCGCGAGCTGCGCGCGGTCGGTGGCGAGGCGCTGCAGCGCTGGCTGGCGCGCGTGACCCGACACAGCTGGCGCGGTGCGGTGGTGGGTGCACTGGCCACCGCCGTTCTGCAATCGAGCAGCGCCGTGACCTCTTTGGCGGTGACCCTGGTCGATGCCGGCGTGTTCTCGTTCCGTGCCAGCCTGGGCGTGCTGCTGGGGGCCAACGTGGGCACCACGGCAACGGCCTGGTTGGTGTCGTTCAAGCTCACGAACGTCGGCCCGGTGTTCATCGTGCTGGGCACCCTCCTGTCGGTGCTGCCAGCCCGCGTTCGGGTGGCGGGCAAGGCCGTGTTCTATTTCGGCCTCATCTTCCTGGCCCTGGACCTGATTTCGGCGGCGCTGCAGCCCTGGCAGCAGGAACCGGTCTTCATGGCCTGGCTGGCGAAGGCTCACACCCCGTGGCTGGGCGTCCTGGTCGGTCTGGTGATCACCGCGGCCGTGCAGTCCAGCAGCGTCACCACCGGGTTGGCGATCCTGCTCGTGCAGCAGGGGGCCTTGCTCGCCGAAGCGGCCATCCCCATCGTGGTGGGGGCCAACGTCGGCTCGACGTCGACGGCCCTGATCGCCAGCGCGACCCTGTCGCCCGCGGCGCGGGCCTGCGCGCAGGCGAATGCCGGCTTCAACGCCGCGGCCATGCTGCTCATCCTGCCCTTCCTGTCCGGGTTCTCGGCCTGGGTGGTGGGCTGGGCGGGGGATGCCGGCATGGCGGTCGCCTGGGCCCACCTGCTGTTCAACCTCGGCATGGCGCTGACCCTGCTGGCGGCCATGGGGTGGTTGGCGCCCTGGTTGCAGAGGGTGCTCAAAGTGGGGCTCACGAACTAGGGGGGGCTGCTTGTGGTCCGAGGCCGGGCGATGCAGGCTGTGCGCGGCCCGCGCCGCAACCTGCGGCCAGGGCGACACGTTGTCCTCCATCTGTAAAGGGAACCCATGTCCACACCCTCCACCCGCATCGCCGTCCTGGCCCTGATCGCTTCCCTGTCGCTGCCTGCATCGGCCGCGCTCGACACCTACCTGAAAGTGCCCGGCGCGCCCGGCGAGAGCACCGACAAGGATCACGCCAAGGAAATCGAGCTCCTGTCCTGGTCCTGGGGGGCCACCAACCAGGGCAAGGACGGGGTGCTGCTCGCGCCCTTCACCTGGACGCAGCAGCTCGACAGCGCCTTCGTGCCCTTGTTCCTCGGCCTGGTCAACGACACCGAGTTCGACCCGGTGGAGCTGGCCGTGCGCCGCGTCGGTGAACGCATCTCCAGCGATTTTTTCGAGATGACCTTCTCCGACGCCCACGTGCTCAGCCTGTCCACGTCGGGCACCGATGAAAGCGTCATCGTCACCGGCTCCATGAGCTACAGCGCGATCGCCATGAGCTATTGCCCGCAGGATGCCCGGGGCGGTCTGGGGCCCTGTGTCAAGGGCTCGTTCAGGCCGACCAGCACCGGTGCCATGTCGTTCTCCGGGGATGCGCAAGTGCTGCGTGGCCTGGCTGAAGCGGGTGGCAAGGTCAACTTCGCCATCACCGCCGTGCCCGAGCCCTCTGCGGTGGCAGCGGCCCTGGGCGGCCTGACCTGCCTGGGTGGCTTGGCGTGGCGTCGGCGCGAGGCGGCCCGCACCCTCGGCTGAATGTGAGTGCGTGGCTCGGTGGTTCGCCTTAAGCTGCGAGCCATGCCCGCTGTTGCCTTGCCACGCATCGACGAGCCGCGCTGCACCGGTTGCGGCCGGTGCGTGGCGGCCTGCCCGCCTCAAGTGATCTGGCTGCAGGCCACCGGCCCCAGGGGCTGGGGTCCGAAGCGGGCCGAGGTGCACGACGTCTCCGGGTGCACCGGTTGCGCGCGCTGTGCACTGGCCTGTCCCTTTGGCGTGATCCGCATGGAAAAAGCGGCCCCACGCGAGGCTCCGCCCGGCGGGGCGCTGGCGCCCATCGATCCCCCTCCGGTAAAATAGTCCGTTTGGACCATTCGTGATGCCACGCGGGCGTCATGAAAAGTCAGCCACGCCCTGTGGCGCGGCACCCTCGCGCCCGGAGAGAGAGACCCTCGCCATGATCTTTGGAAAGCTGCTGCCCCGTGAGGGCAATTTTTTTGAGCTGTTCAACCAGCACGCCAACCACATCGTGACGGCCGCCCATGCCTTCGCCCAGCTGGTTCGCAACTACAACGATCCGGCCCTGCGCGAGAAGTACAACCGCGACGTGGACGCCGCCGAGGCCGCAGCCGACACCGTCAACCGCGAAGTCAACCGCCTGCTGCACACCACCTTCATCACCCCGATCGACCGCGAGCAGATCTTCTCGCTGATCAACACGATGGACGACGTGGCCGATCTGATGCAGGACGCCGCCGAGACCATGGCCCTGTACGACGTGCGCCGCATGACCGACGAGATCGAGCGCCTGACCGACCTGTGCGTCAAGAGCGCCGAGCGCGTCAAGGACGCCGTCGCCCTGCTGCACGACATCGGCGACGCCAAGACCGCCCAGGCTGCGCTCAAGACCTGCGAAGAAATCGACCAGCTCGAAAGCGACGCCGACCGCGTCATGCGCGCCGCCATGAGCAAGCTGTTCCGCGAAGAGCCCGATGTCCGCGAGGTCATCAAGCTCAAGGCCATCTACGAGCTGCTCGAAACCGTCACCGACAAGTGCGAAGACGTGGCCAAGCTCATCGAGGGCGTGATCCTCGAGAACTCCTGACCCGCCCCGGAGCCAAGACATGGAACCCATGCAAACGGCCCTTTGGGTCGTGATGGCGCTGGTGGTGCTGGCCCTGCTGTTCGACTTCATGAACGGCTTTCACGACGCGGCCAACTCCATCGCCACCGTCGTCTCGACCGGCGTGCTGCGCCCCAGTCAGGCGGTGCTGTTCGCGGCCTTCTTCAACTTCGTCGCCATCTTCGTCTTTCACCTCAGCGTGGCGGCGACGGTGGGCAAGGGCATCGCCGACGCTGGCGTCATCGACACCCACGTGGTCTTCGGCGCGCTGACCGGGGCCATCACCTGGAACGTGATCACCTGGTACTACGGCATCCCCAGCAGCTCTTCGCACGCGCTGATCGGAGGCATTGTCGGGGCGGTCATCGCCAAGGCGGGGGCCAGCGCCCTGATCGCCACCGGCATCATCCGCACCGTCACCTTCATCTTCGTGTCGCCGCTGCTGGGCTTCACGCTGGGCTCGCTGATGATGGTGCTGGTGGCCTGGATCTGCCGCCGCACGCCGCCTTCGAAGGTGGACCGCTGGTTTCGCCGCCTGCAGCTGGTTTCGGCCGGCGCCTACAGCCTGGGTCACGGTGGCAACGACGCCCAAAAGACCATCGGCATCATCTGGATGCTGCTGATCTCCACCGGCTACGCCGCTGCGGGCGACAAGGCCCCGCCCACCTGGACCATCGTGGCTTGTTACGCCGCCATCGGCCTGGGCACCATGTTCGGCGGCTGGCGCATCGTGCGCACCATGGGCCAGAAGATCACCAAGCTCAAGCCCGTCGGCGGCTTCTGCGCCGAAACCGGCGGCGCGCTGACGCTGTTCATCGCCACCAGCCTGGGCGTGCCCGTCTCCACCACCCACACCATCACCGGCGCCATCGTCGGCGTGGGCTCGGTGCAGCGTGCTTCGGCCGTTCGCTGGGGCGTGGCTGGCAACATCGTCTGGGCCTGGATCCTGACCATCCCGGCTTCGGCGTTCGTGGCCGCCGTTGCATACTGGGTGAGCCTGCAGCTGTACTGACCCCAACCACCCAAGGAGATGCGCATGGCCGATGACTCGCTGGCGCACCTCGCCCAACGCCTCCAGGCCTTCGCCGACGCGCGAGACTGGGGGCGTTTTCATTCGCCCAAGAACCTGGCTTCGGCCCTGGTGGTCGAGGCCGGTGAGCTGCTAGAGCCCTTCCAGTGGCTGACCGAGCAGCAAAGCCGCGAACTGCCGGCGGACACCAAGGACGCCGTCGCGCTCGAGATGGCCGACGTGCTGCTTTACCTGGTGCAGCTGGGCAACCAGCTGGGCGTCGACGTGGTCGAGGCCGCGCATCGCAAGATCCAGATCAACGAAGGCCGATTTCCCCCTTCGCCAACCGCGTCGAACCAGGTTTGACGAGCACCCGCTCGCGCGCATCAGCTCACCAGCGGCGTAGAGTCAGGTCATGAACTGGCTCAAAAAGGACCCAGGCTCCATCCGGTCTGCGCCAGGCCTGGAGTGGCAGATCTGGCGCCGCCTGCCGGCCATCCTGGCCTGGGGCACGGCCTTGCCTGCGCTGTGGCTCGCCGCGTCGTGGTGGGCGAGTGCCGGCGCACCCGACCTCCCGCACGACCCCTCTTCGCTGCGAACCGAGTTCATTCTGGTGGGCGTCATCGTCCTTCACTGGACCCTGGTGCTCACGCTCGCCATCGGCTGCGCCATCGTCCTGCTGATGAAGGGGCCGCGCTACGAAGCCGACCCCTACCCCCTGCCCGACGCCGATCGCCCTCTCGATTGAGGCCTGCGGCGCCAGGGCGCGATAGCATCCGCGCGTGACCCACCCGCTGCGCACCCCCCACCTGCCCCTGCTCGCCGCCCTGTACACGGCGCAGGGCCTGCCTTTCGGCTTTTTCACGCTGGCCCTGCCGGTGCTGATGCGCGAGGCGGGCTGGTCGCTCACCGCCCTGGGCTTCCTGCAATTCCTCGCGGCGCCCTGGGTGCTCAAGATGCTGTGGGCGCCGATCGTGGACCACCACGGCTCGCGGCGCAGCTGGCTGCTGTCGATGCAACTGGCCTCGTGCGCCTTGGCCGTGGCCATGGCCTTGCTCGGCTTCACCGAAGGCAGCATCGCCTTGTTCGTGGCCGTCTTCGTCTTCAACCTGCTGGCCGCCACCCAGGACGTGGCCACCGACGGCCTGGCCGTGCGCCTGCTCAACGCCCAGCAACGCGGGCTGGCCAACGGCATCCAGGTGGGGGCCTACCGCTTCGGCATGATCCTGGGAGGCGGTGTGCTGCTGTGGGTGTTCGCGCACACCAACTGGCAGGTTGCCTTCTTCGGCATGGCGCTGATGCTGGCCTTGCTGACGCTGCCGGTGTGGCGCATGCAGGAGCCGCCGCCCCACGTGCCCGATGCCGAGCCGACCGGGGCACGCGAAGGCTCGCAAGCGACCTCGACGCCATCGGCTTCGTCGATGCACGACGGCCAGCGCGGCGACGCACCGCGGGCTGTCCTGCTGGGGGCCTCGCCGCCTGCCACCTCTTCTCAAGGCGTCGATGACGGCCTCGTTGCCGACCGCCCCGCTGGCCGTCCTGCGGGCCGCCACCTCGCCCTGCTGTGGTGGCACCGCGCGATGCGCCCGGGCGTGCTGGCGCTCGCCGGCCTGATCTTCTGCTTCCGCTTTGGCGACCAGATGGCCGCCGGCCTGATCACGCCCTTCCTGCTCGACCAGGGCCTCACCAAGGCCGACCTGGCCGTGCTCAAGGGCGCGGTGGGTTCGGGCACCAGCCTGCTGGGCGCCGCGATCGGCGGCTGGTTGATGCTCAGGGTGGGGCGCCGCGCCGCCTTGCTGGGTTGCGGCTTCATGCAAGCGGCGGTCTACGGCCTGTACGTGGCCGCCGCCATGGGCCTGGGTGGTGTGCCGCTGCTGTGGCTGGCCACCGTCGCCGAGGGTGTCATCGGCACCATGGCCACCGTGGCCCTGTATTCGCTGATGATGGATTCGGCCGACCCGGCCCACCCCGGCACCGACTACACCTTGATGGGCAGCGTGGGCGTGTCGCTGGCCACCGTCGGCGGCATCGCGGGTGGCGTGGTGGGCGACCACCTTGGTTACGCCAGCGCCTTCGCGTCTGGGGCGGTGGTGTCGGTCATCGGGCTGATCGCCCTGGTTCGCTGGCTCGACGCCCACCCCTTCAACCAGCGCGTGCGGCAGGCCTGGTGACCTGGCGAGCCGGCAAAGGGGCAAGGCTGACGGGTGGGTGCCTCGGGCCTCGTCGGGACCGCGCCCTCACTTCACCGCGCCGAACACCTTCTCGATGAGCTTGCTGCCTGCGCCCACCGGGTCCTGGCGGATCTTGCGCTCTTCTTCGCCGATGATGGTGTAGAGCCCGTCCAGCGTCTTGCCGGTCACGTACTGCTCGACACTGGCGTCTTCCTTCTTGACCAGGCCGAAGCCTGAGGCCTGCGAGGCAACGCGGTTGTAAGCCTTGGCCAGCTTGACCTGGTTGACGGCTTTCTCCACCACGGGCAGGAAAGAGGCGCCCAGTGGCTCGCGGGTCTTGTCGGCAAAGAACTGGGTCACGGCGTTGTCGCCGCCCGAGAGGATCTGCTTGGCGTCCTGCACCGACATGTTCTGCACGGCTTTGACCAACAGGTCTCGGCCCATGGGCACGGCGGCTTCGGCCGCGCGGTTCATGCCGGTGACGAGTTCATCCACCCTCTTGCCCTGGCCCGTCATCTTCAGGACGTCGGCGGCTTTTTCGAGGTAATCGGGCAGCGGGATGCGCACCTTCGGGTTGTCCAGGAAGCCACCGGGCTGGCCCAGCAGGTTCACGGCGGCCTTGGCGCCTTGCTCCAGCGCGGCCTTGAGGCCCTTGCCCACCTCCTGCTCGCTCAAGCTGGCCAGGCTCAGGGCATGCGCTTGTTGCAGCGCGCCGCTGACCAGCCATGCGATGCCGGCGGCGAGGGTGTGTTGGTGGAAGCGGCGTCGGTCCAGTCGGGCGTCCATGTGGGCTCCTGCGGTGGTTGGCGGGCCCTGGCTTGTGGCTGCCAGGTGCGATCGACAACTCTAACCCGCAGGCGCGGGCTTGTCTCCTCGGTGCCCCATGGTGCGCGTCGCTGCGTGCCGTTGTGCGTCGTTGCGCGGCACCAGACCGGGCGTGGTGTCAGGCCACGGCCCCCGCGTCCACCGAGCCCATCACCCGGGCCGACGTGGTTCGCAGCACCGGCAGGGGCAGGTCCCAGTGGTCCGCCTGCGTGCACAGCATCTCGTACTCGGCATCGGCCAGGTTCTGATCGCACTCGCACAGCGCTGCGCAGATCTCCATGACGATCAGGCGCAGGCCCACGTCGTCGATTTCGTCGAGCATTTGCTTGAGTTCGGTGCGCGGCAGGTGCTGGATGCCGGACCAGTGCTGGTGCGACGAGGCCATCAGGTCGTCGCAGACGGCCTGCAGCACACCCATGAAATCGGCCTGCGAGAGGTCGAGCCGCCCTGCCACGTCGATGCGCTGCAGCGCGTCGATCTCCTGGTGACCGAGGTGGCCGTCGGCCAGCACGGTGAGGGCCACCACGCGGGCGGCGGCATGGGGGCTGTTGCGGGGGTAGCTGCGCATCGAAAATCTCCTGTCAGAACGATGACGGCTTGACTCTACGCAGCGCAAGCATTCGGGAAAATCAGATTCTTTGGTGTGAAGTTTCGTTTTGCTCGATGCATTTCTGCGTCGCCATGAGGCTTGGCAATGGGCGGGATGCCTGGCAAGCGGCCTCGCTCCGGCGCGGCGAGTGCCAGCTTGAAGGCCGTCGCTCCTGGCCGGCGCTATGCTCTGCATCGGCCGCCGTCAGGCCATCCACAGGAGACTCACCGTGTTCAAGGCCATCCTCATCGAGAAGGACGAGCAAGGCTACCGCGCCGCGCTCAAGGACGTCGACGACGCCCAGCTGCCAGAGGGCAACGTCACCGTGAAGGTGGCCGCCTCGACGCTGAACTACAAAGACGGCCTGGCCATCACCGGCAAGTCGCCCGTGGTGCGCAAGTTCCCCATGGTGCCGGGCATCGACCTGGCGGGCACGGTCGAGGCCAGCGCCCACCCGGACTGGCAGCCCGGCGACCGCGTGGTGCTCAATGGCTGGGGCGTGGGCGAAACCCACTGGGGCGGTCTGGCCGAGCGAGCGCGCCTGAACGGCGATTGGCTGGTGCCCTTGCCCCCGGCCTTCACGCCCGAGCAGGCCATGGCCATCGGCACGGCGGGCTACACCGCCATGCTGTGCGTGCTCGCGCTGGAACGCCATGGCGTCAAGCCCGAACACGGCGAGATCGTTGTCACCGGCGCGGCCGGTGGCGTGGGCAGCGTGGCCGTGGCCCTGCTGGCCAAACTGGGCTACACCGTGGCCGCTGTCACCGGTCGCGCGGCCGAGGCCGACTACCTGAAGTCGCTGGGCGCGGTCACCGTGCTCGATCGCAGCGAGTTCAACCAGCCCGGCAAGCCGCTGGCCAAGGAGCGCTGGGCCGGTGCCGTCGACACCGTGGGCAGCCACACCCTGGCCAACGTCTGCGCGCAGACCAGGTACGGCGGCGTGGTCACGGCCTGCGGCCTGGCCGGGGGCATGGACTTCCCGGCCTCGGTGGCGCCTTTCATCCTGCGCGGGGTGACGCTGGCTGGCATCGACAGCGTCATGCGCCCCAAGGCCGATCGCCTGGAGGCCTGGCGCCGGCTGGCCACCGACCTGGACCTGGCCAAGCTGGGCCTGATCACCCGCGACATCACCCTGGCCGAAGCCATTGCCGCAGCGCAGCAACTGCTGGACGGGCAGGTGCGGGGCCGGGTGGTGGTGCGCGTGTCATGAGGTAACGGACGTCTCAGGCTGCTGCCGGCGTGTGTCAGGCGCTGACAGGAGGCGGCACAATCCGCCCGGGCGCCGTCTGGATGTGATGCGTTGAACGACAACGCGAGCGGCGCCCCGAAAACCGGAGACAACCATGCAACGCCAACGCCGCTGGGCCATCGGGGCCGTTCCCGTGATGCTGTTGACCGCCTGTGGCGGCGGGGGTGGCAGTTCGCCCTCTGGCAGCGACACGGTTGCCGAAGACCCTGACCGGCTCAAGGGCCGAGGTGGCAGCAGCACCCCCACCTCGCCGACCACGCCGACCACGCCGACCACGACGCCGGTGGGCGTCGCTTACGGCAACCTGGCCGCCGCCAGCCTGGGTGTGGGCGCACCGCTCAACGGGGCCATCCCATTCCCGGCGGACAACGCCTGGAACACCGACATCAGCGGCGCCCCGGTCGACCCCAACTCCACCAACCTGATCAACAGCATCGGTGCCGACAAAGGCCTGTACCGCGACTTCGGCTCGGGCACCTGGGACGGCGCTCCCATCGGCATCCCGTACATGGTGGTCAGCGGCACGCAAGCCAAGGTGACGATCGAGTACAACCCCGATGCCTACGGGGATGAAAGCGATGCGGGACCCTTCCCCATGCCGCTGAACGCGCCCATCGAAGGCGCGCCCAACACCGATGGCGACCGCCACGTGCTGGTCATCGACAAGGACAACAACCGGCTGTATGAAATCGGCCGGGCTTTCCCGCAAAGCAACCGGTGGGTGGCCGACGCCGGCGCCATCTTCCACGCCAACAGCAACAACGTGCGGCCCACCGCGCAAACAGGCTGGACCAGCGCCGACGCCGCCGGCCTGCCGATTTTCCCGGGGCTGGTGCGTTACGACGAGGCTTCAAAGGGTGCGGGCGGCATCCGCCATGCCCTGCGGTTCACGGCCGCGCGCACGCGCCGCGCTTTCGTGCCACCGGCCACGCACTACGCGTCGTCCAACACCGATGCCAACCTGCCGCCCATGGGCATGCGGGTGCGCTTGAAGGCCGATTTCGTGATCCCCTCGACCTTCAGCAACGAGGCCAAGGCCATCCTGACGGCGCTCAAGACCTACGGCATGTTCCTGGCCGACAACGGCTCGGACTGGTTCATGAGCGGTGCACCCGACAGCCGCTGGGACAACGACCGCCTGCGCACGGAACTGGCATCGGTCAAGGGCCGCGACCTCGAGGTGGTGAAGATGACCGGGATGGTCACCCAGGTCTGACCCGCTGCGCACCGACGGGCCCTGGCTCAAGGCCGGTTCGTGGCGCGAGGGGATGGGGCCCCACCCGGCCGGTGACCGGCGCTGGGTGGGTGGTCCTGCCGGCTGACCGCCAGGGCAGGACTTGAGAACTCAGCGGCCCGCGCCGTGGTAGGCGCGGCGCAGGTTGGCCACGGCCGCACGACGGCGGGCGCGGTGGCTCAACACGCTGCTGCGCAACAGCACCGTGCAGGCAGCCAAGGCCAGCACGCCGTGCAGGTTGTGTCCCTGGGCCATCAGCGCCAGGCCAGCGATGCCGGCGATGCCGCATGCCACCGAGGTGGCTTGGCGACTGCGTTGCCAGATGGAGGGGGTTGACAGGCTCATGTTGCCTCCGTGGTTGGGGTCTCGCGGCGGTTCGTGAACTGCCACACGGCATTTGTACGCGGACTTGTCAACCCACGCAAGTTGGGGGTGTCCCGATCCCGGGAGAACACTTGCCCCGGTTTGGCGGAATTTGTTCCGCCCGGAGGTCTCGGTGCATGGGCCCGGGCTTCACCAGGGTTTCACATGCTGAACCATAATCGTTCCCATCTGTGGTGACAGCTTGGGTCCGCGACATGTTGGACGTCACCCTCCAGCCGCACGGAAGTCGAGGTTGTTTTGGCGGATCAGGACATGTCATGGTCAGGTGGTGCCGGGGGGCCCACCGTGGATGCACGCGGCGCGACCCGGGTCAACGCCCACTGGCGCGCACGGGTGCTGATCTCTGCGGAGGCCTTCACCGAGGGGCGCACGATCAACGTCTCCGAAAGTGGCGTCAGCTTGCTGCTCGACCGGCGCTTCCCCGATGGCGCCGTGCTCACCCTGGCGCTGGCCGTGCCCGACCCGACCGATCGCACCCGCTTGCATGCCATCACCGCGCAGGCTCGGGTCGTCTTCAACGTGGCGTCAGGCGATCTGTTCCGCCTCGGTCTGCAGTTCACCCAGGTCGCTGACGAGGGGCGCCAGCTCATCCGGCGCTGGGTTCACCTCTTGAGCTGAGCGTCGCCCGGCCAAAAAAGCGGGCCCGACGCCGAAGCGAAGGGCCCGTGCAAGCACCTGAGACAACGGTGCTACCAGGAGGAGACCTGCATGAAAACGGTGGGTGCGATGCGGCTCGGTGCCAATCAGTGCAGCTGAAGCGACCCAGCAGCCTTGCCCTTGCCGGCGCGTGCCGGGGGGTTGCACAGGCCGCAGGTGAAGTGACGGGCGATCTCGTGGGGGTGGGTGACGAAGTGGCCACCGCACT